>CASFAN010000055.1 GCA_949292715.1 uncultured Eubacteriales bacterium | reverse complement strand
AGATCGATGCCGGTATTTCCTTCCGAAAGTCCGAGAACGGAATCCATGGGAAGCACGGTAAGCAGACCGTTCATCACGAGCGTAGCAAATACGACGAGGAACGTCACGATATTGAAAGGCTTCGCATTACGCTTCTTTGCCGCTACCTTGCCGCCCGCATAAGCCTCGTCATAAGTTCCGTAACGCTGTTCGGGCTGTACTATACCGTTATCGTATACGGGTACGCTGCCGTAATTGGTCTCCGTTTCGCTCGCCGCTTTCTGTTCGAAAGGCACTTCCGAAGGCTCCGCGGTCGGTACGACTTCGGGCGTCGGAGCCGGAGCGGGCTCTGGAGCGGGTTCGCTTACCGTTACAGGCTCCGGAGCAGGCGCAGGAACAGGTTCCGAAACCGGTTCGTCGCCGAAAGAACGGTAATTATAAACCTCGCGCGGAGTACCGTATTCCGCTTTTGTGTAATCGGGACCGATCTTTTCGCGGGCATAATCTCTGTAATCGGGCTTATCCGTATACTCTCGACGTTCGTCGTCCGCACGGCGGGGCATACGCGCTTTATATATAAGATTTTCGTACTCTTCGCGCGACAGATATACTCCGCCGCCGCGTTCGGGCAGTCGGGGCGTTTGCTGTTTATACGGATCTCCCCACTGACGCGAAGAATAACGCGCTGCGGGCTCAGCCGATCTTCTCGATACCCTCAGCCTGCAACCGCATGTCGGGCATATCTGAATGTCGGCGGATTCGAGCGGAAATATCGTTCCGCATTTAGGACATCTGACTTTCACCATGAGAAATTCAAGCCTCCCCGTTTAGTATATTCATTATACACTTTGTTATCAATTATGTCAATACCTTTTTGACCGCTTTCGGTCCGCCTTTTTTTGCGGATATTGTTATATTCGGAATAATATTAACGTATCCGCCCCATCCGATCTTTTCCGACTGCTTTTTTGCGTTTTAAAGGCATAATTTCCTTGACAAACGCATAAATAATAGTATATAATCGTTTTACTGCTTTGGCAGAACATGACGCGGGGTGGAGCAGTCGGTAGCTCGTTGGGCTCATAACCCAAAGGTCGCAGGTTCGAGTCCTGCTCCCGCAACCACTGAAAAACCGATGTTTGTAATTATATACAAACATCGGTTTTTTTATACGGGATTGTTACGTTAAGCTACGCAATATAGCTTTATATTTTGTGATATAAGGTCGTGCACCCGAAACAAATTCGTGCTTACTCCCACATTTTATACCGGCACACCGCTAACGCTCGCTTCGTGCACACAAATGAAAGGTACGCAATATAAAAATGATTGTAAGTTTTTCGGGAAGGGTTCGAGGAACCCGTTTTTGTCAAAAAGGGGTTCCCCGAAAAGTTCACAAATAAAGTTGCAAACTTACAAATTACTTACCGCATTGAGGTCGAGTCCCGCGATGTCCTTACCTTCGATAAACGAATAGTAACCGCGGCTCGCTATCATCGCGGCGTTATCGGTGCAAAGTACGGGCGGCGGCACGAAAAGTTTTATGCCGCAATTCTCGCACTGCTCGGTCAGTCTTGCGCGGAGCGCGCTGTTAGCGGCCACGCCTCCCGCAAGCACTGCCTGTTTCAGTCCGTATTCGGTCGCGCATTTTATAAACGTATCGACGGTATACCCTATCGCTTCCGCGGTAAACGACGCGCATATATCGTTTATCTGAAGTTCCTCTCCCCGCTGTCTGAGATTATGAACATAATTGACGACAGCCGTTTTAAGCCCCGAAAAAGAATATGCCAGATCCGCACGCGCGTGAAGATTGGGACAGAACTTTATGTTTGCGTTTCCGAGCTTCGCGCGTTTATCGATTTCGGGCCCGCCGGGATAAGGCAGACCGAGTATGCGCGCGACTTTATCGAACGCCTCGCCTATCGCGTCGTCCATCGTCGCGCTTACGGGCACGAACGTATTGTAATTCTCAACGCGTATTATGCTCGTGTGTCCGCCGCTCGCCACAAGCGCGAGAAACGGCGGTTCGAGCTTATCGAACGCAATAAAGTTAGCCGCAATATGCCCCTGTATGTGATTTACTTTAATAAGCGGAACGCCGAGCGCATACGCAAGCGCCTTCGCCGCCGAAACGCCGACGAGCAGACAGCCGATAAGCCCGGCGCCGTAAGTCACCGCAACCGCGCATATCTGTTCTTTGGTTATTCCCGCACGGCTGAGCGCTTCGTCCACAACCGGCATAACGGCAAGCAGATGATTTCTGCCCGCGATCTCCGGCACCACGCCGCCGAATCTGCGGTGAATGTCGATCTGACTTGCAATGACGTTGGACAGCATTTCTCTGCCGTTTTTCACCACCGCCGCGCTCGTTTCGTCGCACGAGGATTCTATTCCGAGTATATATACGTCTTTTTCCATAATTCTCCGTTCCGCCGCACCCCCTGCGACGTTTTAACGCTAAAAGTATACACCTTAACATATATATTGTCAAACGTATACTTTTTTCAAATCGCAAAAATGCGCGTGCAAGCAAATTTCGCACACGAACGCTTTTTTTCAATAATCGGTTTTTCCGAGCAGATAATCGATTGAAACGTCGAGAACTTCGGATATTTTTATCAGCATATCGAAACCGCATTCCCTTTGCCCCAATTCCCAATAAGAGATATTCCTTTGCAATACCCCGAGCTTTTCCGCAATTTCCTTGCGGCTCATTCCCTTTTCCGTACGCAATTCGCGCAATCTTTCGGCAAACTTGTTCATATCTTTATTATGGAACATTTTATTCCAAAACGCTTGACTTAGAACAAATTGTTCCGTATAATACAGATAATAAACCTTATCGTCTGTAAAATACGGTAAGGCACGAACAAACCACCTAAAAAGGAGAAAGGTATACCCGTCAAAGGCATACCTTTCTCCTTTGAATAATCCCGCAAACATGAAAAAAACTTACGACCTTATACCAAAAGAACGAGTACTCATAGTCAAAAAGCAGCGATTGCGGATGGATTTTTTGATGAGCGGACATTTTTTCGGAGCGAGCGAAGCGGAAGCGGTCGCCATAAGGTGACCCTATGGCGACCCGAAAGAATGTCTGCGCGCAAAAAAAACGCCGCAAGCGCGGATATATGTTGCGCAACACAGCAAAGGAAAATCCGCAAAGACTTTTCCTTTGCGGCAGTGTAGCGTTAGCGGTGCGCGGGTAAGCGGGAGTAAGCACGAATTCACTTCGGGCGCACGACCTTCTTTTGGAGGACGAACGGTGAGTGAGGACAACGGAAGGGTTCGGGAAACAATGCAAAGCATTTATGCGAACATTGTTTCCCGAACTGTCAGGCGGGCGAGCTAACGCGCAGCGTTAGCGTGGTTTGCCGCTTCATACAAAAAGCACTTAAAAGCTGACAGCTTTTAAGTGCTTTTTGTATGAGGCGGTGCGCTGCGCCCCGCCCGCCGAATGTATCCTTTGGCGTTCGCGCTTATATGAGACAGGGCGTTAAGCTTTCCGCTTAATGCCCTGTCGAAATATAACAACCGGCGCGAAACTTGTTTAGCGGCGTTTGAAATAAATAACGGCATAAGCGCCTTTGCCGGTATGGGAAGTTATCGTCGCGCCCGCTTCCACTTCGATAATGTTGGCTTCCGGGCAGACGGCGAGTATGGCGGAACGCGCGTTATCGAGCACTTTGCGGTCGGGGCGGGTATGCACGATAAATACGTATTTCGGATCGATCGGATTATGCGACACCGCGTCGCGGGCGTATTTTTCCATCGCTTTCGCCGACGAACCGATATACTTCTTTCGTATGCTGAGTTCCCCGCCGTCGTGCATATAAAGCGAAATGTGTATTTTAAGCACGCTTGCTATAAGCGCCGCCACGCCGCTGCAACGCCCGCCCTTGTACAGGAAAGTCATGGTATCGACGATGAGCGACAGATCGACGTCTTTTTTGCGCTCTTCCACTTTTTCCGCTATCTCTTTCGCCGTATACTCCCCCGTTTCGGCAAGGTCGTCGGCATACAGCGCGAGCAGACCTATCCCCGCGCTGAGACTGCACGAATCGATGACGTACACTCCGTTGAAGTTTTCGGCGGCGTGAACGGCGTTATTGTAGCAACTGCTTTTAGTACTTGCCGCGCAGATATAAATGAGCTCTCCCCCGTCCGCGGTATATTTTTCGAACAATGCCGCATAACGCTCGGGCGGTACCGCACTCGTCTTAGGCGTTTTCTTTGTTTTCGCATAGTACTCGTAAATATCGTCGGGCGTTATTTCTTTGCCGTCGAGTCCTTCGCGTTCGCCGAGTATCACGGTAAGAGGTTCGTAGGGTATGTTTCTTTCAGCGAACAGATCGCCGAGATCGGCGGCTCCGTCGCAGGCTACGGTGATGTTTCTTTTCATTGACGTTGTTTCCTTTCCGTATCGTACGATTTATGCGGACGTCCCCGCCCGCATCTGAAAGCATTATACCGCCGCAACATAAACCGGCGATAAAATTAACTTAAACTTATTCTTAACTATAAGATTATTAACTTAAACTTATTCTTAACCGCAAACCGTTTTCGTCATTTTCATCCCCGCAGCGCGGCGGACATACGCCGAAAAACGCCGCGATTTTTCAGACCGCGCCCGACTTCCGCCCGACGGTATCCGTAAAAACGCAAAAGCGCGCGGCGCCCTTCCCGCCCTACATCCGCAAACGCAGCCGAAAAACCGACGAGCGGAATAAACGATCCGCCGCTTTCGCCGTTTCCGAGCCTGCCGAAGGGAACGCGCCGCGAGCGGGCGGAAACGGAAGTTTTTCAGTCGTAATTTTAGTTTACGCCGTTTTCTGCCCAGGTTACGACAAAAACCTTGACTTTCAATGCAGGGGGGGTATTTTAAATAAAAATGGATTCGTATAGCATTGCGAATCCGAGGAGGTCATGCATGATGATGAAAAAAATGAAAAGACTGCTGACAGTCGCGCTCGTATGCGTTATTGCGGCTACGTTCTGCGTTGCTCTGACGGCATGCGGCGACGACGAACCCACCGGCGAACGCACCGTCGCGTCAATATCCGTAAGCAAACGTCCGAACAAAGTCGAATACGACGAGGGCGAAACGTTCGACCCGACCGGGATGGAGCTTTCCGTGCGTTATGAAGGCGACGACGCGGCGACCGAAAAAGTGACGGAAGGTTTTACCGTCGACAAAACGGGTCCGCTCACGCCGGACGATACGAAAGTTACCGTGTCGTACGGCGGCAAAACAGCCGTGCTCAATATAACGGTAACGGCTAACACCGCGACGCTCGAAATCGTAACGCTTCCGGACAAGCTCGACTACACTTCGGACAAAAAGACGGACCTGACGGGCATATCGGTAAAAGCGTCCTTCGCTTCCGGCAAGACGGAAACGCTCGACGCCGACGATCTGGACGCCAAACTGACGGACGACGTCGTAACCGTGTCTTACAAAGGCGGAAGCGCGGCTTTCACCGTAAAAACCGGTTCGCAGACGAACAACGTCATAGGCACTCAGGAGTGGTACAGCTCGACGAACGAAGCGAGCCTGTTCGGAACTTGGGATAACGCGACCGCCGGCGACGAAGATTACGCGAAACTTCCCGCCGTCGATTCGGAAGCGGGAACCGTAACGTTTACGGACGAAACGTACGCGCGTCTGCTTATGTTCCGCGTCAAGTACACTATGGACGGCGTTCAGAAAGAAGATACCAACATCGCCGCAAAAGTAGACGATACCGTGGACGGGCAGACTTTCGGATACACAATGGACGTCAACGCAAACGGCAAATTCGACATGGGCGTTCTCATGGTCAACAAAGCGCTGCATTCCCTGACCGACAGCAATATGTCGCAGATGGGCATTATGCTTAAATTCAACGGTTCGTCGCTCGAGCTCGCGTCCACTTCGGGCGGAGGCACCGACCACACGTTATGCAAAGCAACAACGAGTTTCGAAAACGGCAAGAACAACCGTCTCGACATCGTACTGTCGCGCAGCGAACACAGAGTCACGCTTAAACTGTACGTCAACGACACCCGCGTATACTTCAACGACGTCGATGTTGCCGCGCATTCGGAAGCAACGCTAATGAACGGTAACTTCACCTTTATGGCGGGCAGAATGGACACGAACGCGGACGGGTACAGCAACTTCGGCGACAGACTCGGCGTTTACCCCGCGTCCGGCACCACCGTGGTACTGTCCGATCACAAAGACGCATAAAGGAGAGAACTTACCGACATGACTAAAAGAAACAAGCTTACATGCAAACTCGTTGCCATGCTGCTCGCCGTCGTGCTTACCGTCGTATGCGCGATGAGCGCGGCGGCGTGCGGCAAAAGCGACACCGCCCCCGACGGAACGGAAGGAAAAACCGCATTCGGCAGCAAAACGTACTCCGCCGCAGTCGCGGACCCTACCGGCGAGACGAAAATCAAACTCATCCGCGGGCGCGACGTGATCGGCAGCGGAACGGGCAGCCTTACGTACTCGGGTACGCTTAAAAGCGGAGACATAATAGAAATTTCCTGCGACCGCAGATATATCGCGGTAGATCTGTTCGACGCGCTCGGCGAGCAGATCGTCTATTCGGAGAACGGTCAGTTCGTGTTCCGCGTTCCGTCCGACGACGGAATATACGCGAACGGCGCGTTCGGCGGCAGCTCGCACACGTTCACCGCACGCGCCGCCACGGACGCGGAAATCTCGTCCGATAAAGCGAGAAATCTCGCGGTCAATCCTTACGACCTTATGTATACGGACGAAATAAACGATTGGGACGCGGCGGACGCGAGCGGCGCGCTGCTCGATTCCGCTACGGTTTACTCGGGCGAGTCGATCGCTTATCCGCACGCGTACGCGAACCGCGTCACCCGCGGCGAAGCGCAGTTCTACGCGCGTAACGCGATAGACGGCGGCACGAAGAGCGACGGACACGGCGAATATCCCTATCAGTCGTGGGGATACGACCAGAGAGACGACGCCGAATTCGTCGTATACTTCGGCAGGGACGTAAAACTCACCGAGCTGGCGTTCGTACTGCGCGCCGATTTCTCGGGCAGCCCCGCCCATGACACGTGCTGGGAAAGCGCAGTGGCGGAATTCTCCGACGGCTCGTCGATGGACATCGAATTCAAAAAGACGGGCAACCGCCAGGCGTTCGCGATAGACGGCGGAAAAGTGACCGGTTACGTCCGCATACGCGACATGAAAACTTCTTCGGACGGTTCGCAAGGATATGCGGCGCTCACCGAATTCGAAGCGGTGGGAACGGAAATCGCGTCGGGCAATCCCGCAGCGGTACGCACTTCCGTGACTCCGCTGTTCGGCGGCAAGGAGCAGAATAAGTTCGCCACGAACGATTATACGGTAAGCGGCATAAAAGCCACCATGGACAAAGCCGACAAATGGTTTCTCGAAATTACGGCGGACGGCAATTACAAACAGCCCGAATCCACCTGGACGGAATCCAACAACAAAACGATGACCGTTTGCGTCGACGACGATAACTGGAAAGACGCGGTGTATTATTCCGGCAAAACGGAAGCGCTCATGACGACGGGCGATCTCGATTACTATTACTTTCTCCGCTCCGTCGCGGACGACTTTGACTGGCTCAACCACGAAGGCAAGCACACGCCGCACGCCGACCACTATCAGATAGGCGAAACGTATCTGATGCTTGCCGATCTCGCGGGCGCGGATTACAAAATCGCGGACACCGTCGACAGCGCGGATTACAACATCGCCCGCCCCGACGACGAATGGCCGAGCTATTCTGACGTATATAACGACACGAGCAAAGGCGAATGGCAGAATCTCGGTTTCTGGTGGTGCGACGCGCTGTATATGGCTATGAACAGCTATACGCTCATATCGCGGCTGACCGGCGAGTCGAAATACGTCGAAAAAGCGTACGAAGCATATACCTACTGGAAAGGCAGACTTTACAACGAGGATTACAATCTCTGGTACCGCGATAAAAGTCAGATAACGGAAAACGGGACGGGCAACGTCGATCCGGAAACGGGAAAGAACTATCCGATATTCTGGTCGCGCGGCAACGCGTGGGTGCTCGCCGCGCTCGCGAAACAGCTGCTCTATCTCGACCCCGCCGAATATCCCGAAATGTACGAGACGTATAAAGCGGACTATATCGAGCTTGCCGAAAGCGTTCTTAAATATCAGCGCGACGACGGAACGTGGAACGCGTCCATCGTCGATCCCGATTACTACGCAGGCAAAGAAACGACGGGCACATGCGGATTCATATACGCTTACTGCATCGGACTTTCTCTCGGCGTAATCGACGGCGACTCGTATTATCCCGCGGTCAAAAAAGCGTTCGACTGCGTGACGACGGAGTGCATGTTCGAAAGCGGTCAGGTCGGCTATATGCAGACGACGGGCTATCAGCCTAAAAATTACCGCGACGAAGAATTCAGCAAAACGATCACCCACGAGTTCGGTATGGGACTGTTCATGCTCGCATGCTCGGGAATGATGCGCATATGCTCCGACTATACGGCGCCCGCGATAGTCGTTCCGGCGGACGCGCCCGCGCTCGTATAAAATCACGACGGGCAGCGAACGCTGCGTTATAAAAACAAAAAACGTTCCGAAAGCGCACGCTTTCGGAACGTTTTTCCGTTGCCGCGACAACCCGTATGCGCGGAAATCTCCGCACGGTTTACCTGCGCGCTCGTACCGTCCTTCCCGCGCGGGGCGCGTTTTACGCCGCACGGAAGAAACGGAAACGGACGCGGATTCGGCAGGCAAGAGCGTCGTCTCTGCGGACGCGGTTCCACGCAATTCCCGCCCCCTGCGCGAAGCCGCAAAAAGTCCTTCCCGCGGGAGCGGAAAGGACTTTCAGAAACCTTATTTTCCGATTCAGACTATTAAGTTCAGTATCTTGCCGGGACGGTATATGACCTTTTTCGCGGAGCTTATGCCGAGCAGCGCGAGAGCGGCGGCAGTTGCCTCCGCTTCGGAAGCGTCGGGAGCGAGGTTTACTTTGCCTTTGAACTTACCCATAAGCTGAACGGGCATTTCTATGAGCGAGCGCACGAGCTTGCTTTCGTCCGCCGTCGGGTACGGCTGACGGAGCACGCTGTCCGTATTGCCCAGCATTTCCCAGAGTTCTTCCGCAACGTGCGGCGTAATGGGCGCGACGAGTTTTACGAAAGTTACAGCCGCGTTATACAGCGCGTCGTCCGCGGTATCGTATTTATACATCGCGTTGGTCAGTTCCATAAGCCGCGCCACCGCGGTATTGAACGAGAACGCCGCTATGTCCGCGCCGCAGCACTTAGCCGCATAGTTCACCGCATATTCGAGGTCGGCTTTCGCTTTTTCGTCGGCGGGCGCGATACCTCTGCCGCCGATTGCTTTCGTGACTATACGTTCGACGCGGTCGAGATATTTGGCAATAGGCGCGATACCGTCCGTAGAGAACGGACCGCCTTCGGTATACGAGAAGGCGAAGCACAGATACATTTTGAACACGTCGGAGCCGTAAACGGACACATAATCGTCGGGGTTGATGATATTGCCGCGCGTTTTGCTCATGCGCTTGCCGTCGGGGCCGAGTATGACGCCCTGGTGCACGAGCTTTTTAAAGGGTTCGTCGAAATGCAGATAACCCATATCGCGCAGGGCTTTGGTTATGAACCGCGCGTAAAGCAGGTGCATGCAGGCGTGTTCCGCGCCGCCGACATAGGTATCGACGGGAAGAAGTTTGTCCGTCCATTCGGTGTTGAACGCCTCTTTGTCGTTCTTCGCGTTAGGGTAGCGCAGATAGTACCAGCTCGAGCAGACGAACGTGTCCAGCGTGTCGGGATCGCGGCGCGCGGGGCCTCCGCATTTCGGGCAGGTGCAGTTCATATATTCTTCGTTCGCGCCGAGCGGGCTTTTCCCTTTCGGCTTG
>CASFAN010000054.1 GCA_949292715.1 uncultured Eubacteriales bacterium | reverse complement strand
AACAATGTTCGCATAAATGCTCTGCATTGTTTCCCGCCCCTTCGCCCTCGTTCGCTCACCGCTCGCGAGGGAATCAAAGGTCGTGCGCCCGAAGTGAATTCGTGCTTACTCCCACGTTTTATATTGCGCACCGCTATCGCTCGCTTCGCGTGCGCAAGTATATACCCGCGCTTACGGGATCTTTCGGGCGGATACGCGCAAAATTTCCCTCGTCACCGTGAGGTAGACTTCGGGGACGTGCGGAGGCTTTGCCTCCGTACAAATTTTGCGCGTCTGCGCCTCGAAATCTCTCCGCAATCGCTGCTTATGTTCTTTGTATATGCTCATTTTTATTTTTAAAGTTAAACACTTTATAAAAAAGAACGAGTTACTCATAGTCAAAGAAAGAAGCAATTGCGGAAAGATTTTCGGATGATAAGGCGTGTTCTTTTTAGCCGGCGCAAGCGTGCGGCCGCCGCTAGGTGACCCTGCGGCGGTAAAAAAACACGCCTTTGCGCCGAAAAGATTCCGCAAGCGCGGGTGTATGTTGCGCAACCCCGCGAAAGAAAAACCGCGGAAGGTTTTTCTTTCGCGGCCGGGTAGCGTTAGCGGTGCGCAAAATTAAGGAGTAAGCACGAATTCACTTCGGGCGCACGACCTTCTTTCGGAGCGCGAGCGGTGAGCGAGTGCGACGGAAGGGGCGGGAAACAATGCAGAGCATATCTTACGATATGCGAACATTGTTGCCCGCGTTTATCAGGCGGGCGAGCTAACGCACAGCGTTAGCGTGGTATGCCGACAAAATACAAAAAGCACCTGAAAGCTGACGGCTTTCAAGTGTTTTTTGTATGAGACGGTGCGGAGCCCCGTCCGCCGAATGAATCCTTTGGCGTTCGCGCTTATATGAGCGCGCTCTCTTGTTATATTTCCCGCTTGCTACGCCCCGCGCGAAATATAACAATCGGCGCGAAACACAGCGTTAGCGGTGCGCAATAAATATAATATGCTTCGAAAAATTTACAATTTAAGCGCGCTAAAAAGATTGACAAAATCGTAAAGTAAAAGATATAATAAACGAAATTGCAAATACTTTAATTGCGAGGGAGTAATTTGCGCGAAACGTAATGTGCGTTTGCGTAACAATTCCCAACAACCGACGTACCTTGGCCGTGCGTCTGGGATTGTTTTGAAAAATGAGACTCGCGTACCTGTTTTTGGTACGCGGGTTTTTGTTTTTAATAAAGGTATGCAGGAGATTAAGGAGAGTCGAAATGGAAGATCATCTCAAAACTTCGGAAGAGGTTCTTTCCGAACTCGGTACGAGCGAAAACGGACTGAGCGCGACGGAAGCGGATTCCAGGCTTGCGCTTTACGGAGAGAACAAGCTGCGGGAAAAGAAAAAAACGCCGCTTGCGGTACGATTCCTCAAACAGCTTGCCGATCCGATGCTGATCATACTTATAGTCGCCGCCATAGTAAGTCTTGTTGTCGCGATTATAGACGACATCAGCGGCATAGCGGAAGTGATTATTATCGTTGCCGTCGTTTTGCTGAATGCGGTGCTCGGAGTCGTGCAGGAAAGCAAAGCGGAAAACGCGATAGAAGCGCTGAAAGAACTGACTGCCGCAGAAAGTAAGGTTATACGCGACGGCAGACAGATCACGGTAAAAAGCAGTCATATCGTAAAGGGCGACATAATCGTACTGGAAGCGGGCGACAGCGTGCCTGCCGATTCGAGGCTTATCGAAAGCGCGTCGCTTAAAGCAGAAGAATCCGCGCTGACGGGCGAGAGCGTGCCGAGCGAAAAGCACACGGCAGCGCTTAAAGGCGAAAGCATACCTCTCGGCGACAGAAGCAATATGGTATATTCCGGTTCCACCGTGGTATACGGCAGAGGCAAGGCTGTCGTTACCGCAACGGGTATGGATACCGAAATGGGCAAAATAGCGGGAGTGCTCGAAGCGACCAAGGACGGGAGAACGCCTCTTCAGAGAAAACTGAGTTCGCTGAGTAAGCTGCTTACCGTCGTAGTTCTTGCGGTGTGCGCGCTTGTGTTCGTGGTGAACTTAGTGCGCGCAACCGAACTGAACCGCGTGATCGTGCTCGACAGTTTCGTAATGGCGGTCAGTCTTGCCGTCGCGGCTATACCCGAAGGGCTTGCGACAGTCGTCACGATAGTGCTTTCGATGGGCGTTACCAAGATGAGCAAGCGGGGAGCGGTACTTCGAAAACTCACTGCGGTGGAAACTCTCGGTTGCGCCGAAATAATCTGTTCGGACAAAACGGGAACGCTTACGCAGAATAAAATGACGGTTATCGATACTTACGGAGATTGCGACGATCTGCTTGCGCGCGCCATGTGCCTTTGCTCGGATTCGCACATCGACGAAAACGGCGAAGTGGTCGGAGAACCCACCGAAAACGCGCTTGTGGCATTTGCTTTAAAAACGGGAGTGAACAAAACCGAAGCGGAGCTTGCCGCGCCGCGCGTAGGCGAAATTCCTTTTGACAGTATCCGTAAAATGATGACGGTATATGTGCGCGAAAACGGCGGTATAACGCAGTATACGAAAGGCGCGCCCGACGAAGTGCTGAAAATCTGTACGCACATTTACAGAAACGGCAAAGCCGAACCGATTACGGAAGCGGATAAGGAAAAAATACTCAAAGCAAACAAGGGCTATGCGGATCGCGCTTTGCGCTGTCTTGCCGCGGCGTATAAAACAGGCGCGGAGGTTTGCGAAAACGCCGAAGAAGCGGAGCGCGGCATGACGTTTATCGGCATGACGGGAATGATAGATCCCGTTCGTCCCGAAGTCAAAGACGCGGTTGCGGAGTGTCGCAAGGCGGGAATACGTCCGATAATGATAACGGGCGACCATGTGGATACCGCGGCGGCAATCGCGCTCGAACTCGGCATAATCAAAGACAGAAAAGAAGCCATAACGGGTGCGGAACTCGATAAAATAAGCGACGAGGATTTCGCGCACAGAGTGACCGAGTTTTCGGTATACGCGCGCGTTCAACCCGAGCATAAAACGCGTATAGTCAACGCGTGGAAAGCACTCGGCAGAATAACCGCGATGACGGGCGACGGCGTAAACGACGCGCCTTCCATCAAAGCCGCGGATATCGGCGTGGGCATGGGAATTACGGGTACGGACGTTACGAAAAACGTCGCGGACATGGTGCTTGCCGACGATAATTTCGCTACGATAGTCGTTGCCGTCGGCGAGGGCAGGCGCATATACGACAATATCCGCAAAGCGATACTGTATCTTTTGTCCTCCAACCTTGCAGAAGTCATAGCGGTGTTTATTGCTTCTATGCTCGGTTTTACCATACTCGGCGCAACTCATCTGCTTTGGATAAACATGATAGGCGACACTTTCCCCGCGCTTTCGATGGGTATGGAAAAAGCGGAAAACGACGTTATGTCGCGTCCTCCGCGCCCCGCAAAACAGGGATTGTTCGCCGACGGGCTTGGGATCGATCTCGTGCTTCAGGGCGTGTTTATAGCAGGGCTTACGCTGCTTGCATACTTTATCGGTAACGGCTGGCAGATAGTATATACGGGCGACAACGCAGGAATAACCTGCGCGTTCCTGACGTTCTGCATGATAAAACTTTTCCATGCTTTCAATATCCGCTCGTTCCGCCGCAGCGTGTTCCGTCCCAAAGATCACAATCTTTTCCTCACGGTGGCTTCGGTAATATCGCTTGCGCTCACTACGGCGGTGGTGTATATACCCGGTATAAATTCCGCTTTCGGCTTCACTCCGATAAGCGCGGGAATGTACTTTATCTGCCTTGCCGTGGCTTTCGCGGTGATACCGTTTGTAGAAATCACCAAACTCATTCGTTATCTCGTCGGCAGACGCAAAAAGACTCTTTAAATCAATCGGAACACAAGACCGCAACGTATCGAAATTTATTCGGGCGTTGCGGTTTTGTTGATTTAAAATCTTAAATATTATTTTGTTGATTTAAAATTCGAAATATTATATAATAATAACGTATTACAGACAAGGGAGGGAATGAAATGAATTACGTTTACGTTTTGCTGTTGCTCGGCACAGTGGTGGCGCTGTGCGTGTTCCTCGGCAGATTTTCCGAAAAACTGAAAATACCTTCTCTTCTGCTGTTTATCGGACTCGGCATGCTGTTTGGAGAGAACGGCATAGGCATTTCTTTCGACGATTATTCGCTCACGGGCGTGATTTGTTCGGTTTGCCTTATTTTTGTTATTTTTTACGGCGGTTTCGGTACTAACGTAAAGGAAGCCCGCCCCGTAATGGCACAGTCGCTTTTGCTTTCAGGGGTAGGCACTGCGCTTACGGCAGGAATAACGGGCGTTATAGTTTATTTTATTTTCAATACTTTTACGACGGTAGGCTGGATTGAATGTATGCTTATCGGCTCGGTGCTTTCGTCTACCGACGCGGCGAGCGTGTTCAATATTCTCAGAACGCGCAGACTCGGTCTGAAATACAATACTTCGTCGCTTCTTGAAATGGAATCGGGTTCCAACGATCCCGTTTCCTATATGCTTACCGTGCTTTTTGCCTCTCTGCTTACCGTGGATAATTTCGGCGCGGGGCAGGTAATCTGGATCGTGGTTAAACAGATAGGTATCGGCGCGGCGTTCGGAGCGTTCCTCGGATTCGGGGCTGTTTTCGTGTTGCGCAAGTTGCCTTTCGGGGCGGGACAGGGCGGAACGATATTCGTTTTTGCGGTCGCGATACTGTCTTACTCGCTTCCTCAGATACCTTTTCTCGGCGGTAACGGTTATCTCGCCGCGTATATAACCGGCATTATAATCGGTAACGCGCGCATTGACAAAAAGCGCGAAATAGTAAAGTTCTTCGATTCGCTGACGGGCGTCGCGCAGATGATTATATTCTTTCTGCTCGGACTGCTCGTCACGCCTGCACAGCTGCCGCGCGTAATGCTGCCCGCGCTTATAGTGTTCGGCGTAATCACGCTTATTGCCCGTCCCGCGGCGGCGAGCGGTCTGCTTCTTCCGTTCCGCACCAAACCGAATAAACTACTCGTCGTTTCGCTCGCGGGATTGCGAGGCGTGGCGAGCGTTGTATTTGCTATAACGGCAACGGAACTTGCGGGCGGTGCGCTTACTTTCGATCTGTTCAATCTCGTTTTCTGCGTCGCCGTACTTTCCATACTCGTACAGGGTACGCTTCTTCCTCCCGTAAGCCGCGCAGTCGGAATGATAGACAGTACTTCCAACGTCATGCGCACTTTCAACGACTATCAGGACGAGTCCGATATAGGATTCGTGCGGATAAGGGTAGGCAAAGATCACGCTTGGTTCGGTAAAAAGCTCAAAGACGCGGTAATGCCCGAGGGGTTCCTTATACTGCTTGTGCTGCGCAATAAACGGACGTTCGTTCCCGACGGCAGAACGACGGTTATGGACGGGGATATTCTCGTCGCCGCCGCGCCCGCGTTTGAAAAAAACGACGAATTCGGAATGTATGACGAATACATAGGAAAAAGTCACGAATGGGCGGGAAAGTCTTTGCGCGAAATCGATCTGCCTCACGGAAATCTCGTCGCGCTGATCAGGCGCGGAGGCAAGTGCATAGTTCCGCGCGGCGGCATGGTTGTACGCGAGGGGGACGTTCTCGCGCTTATAAAGACCGACGAGCTGACGGGCGGTGATAAGGATCTGCTTGAAACGGAAGTCGCCGAAACGATTAAAGAACAAGTAAACGACGAAGAAAACGCCGCCGCGGAATCTGCCGCGGCGGACGTGAACGCCGAAAACGAGGAATAAATTTTTTCGCGGTCAGTCGGTTACGGGTACGAGTCCGCTTTTTTCGGTGAGTTCGCGACCGACGTCGGATAAAATGAAATCGATCAGACGTTTTTCGTTTTCCGAGCGGTTTTTGCGTGTTATTGCGAGTATATCGTAAGACAGCGGATAGGTTTCGGCGGCGATGTTTGCGTTATCCGGAAATGCGCCGTCTATCGCTATCAGGTGAGTGTTTTCATAGTTTTTGTCTATCTCGCTTTTAAGTGCGAAACCGAGCGCCCCTTTTACGTTGCGGTACGGCAGGCAGTAGGTCTGAAATCCGTAGTGCAAAATAATAAGCGTTCTTATGCCGATTTCGCCGTCGATTGTCGGGCAATCTAAATACTCTTTAAGCAGATAATTCGCAAGGCCGTGTTCCCCCGTGTAAAGTTTTATTTTCATATCCCGTCCGCCGACGTCTTTCCAGTTGGTTATTTTGCCCGTCAGTATTTTTTTCAGCTGATCGGTCGAGACGGTTTTTACGGGATTGCTTTCGTGCGTGTATAATACTACGGCGTCTTTGGCGATTACGGTGCTTTCGGCGAGGCTTTCGTCGAAAAGTTCGTTTTCCGTTACTTCTTCGGGGCCTATAAAAACGTCGGATTTATCTTCGTTTATAAGGCAGGGATTGTCGTTGGCTTTGAGATAATCGCATGCTCCGTAGTCGTTTATCTCGCTTTCTGGATAAATAGCGTTTACGAATGCGGATACGAGCGGATAATATTCATGCTTTGCCTGTAATCTCGGAGCGTCGGCGAGGCTGAACCTTGCGGGCATTTCTTTATCCGTGCGCGCGATAAGCGAATTGTCGTCAAACGGGCGGTAAAGTCCGAATCCGTCGGAAAGATCTCTTTCATGAATGGTCACGGCGTTTTCGTAAATACTTATACCCGTCATCACGATTGTTCCGAACAGGGCGATGACGGTGACTGCCGCGCTTATTCTCGTAAACCACTTCTGCGCTTTGCCGTCGGGCAGATACCAGCCGATGAGAAATATCAGCATGGCGGGCACGAAAAGCGAGGTAGCAGCTATTATGCGCCAATCGACAATTAGCATGAGCAGATAAGCGGTAACGGCATAAAGTGTAATCATAAACATTATAAGCAGGGTTTTAGCTACCGAAGAAAATATTTTTTTTATAACGCAGGTAATTTTGATCATATCGGATACCTCCTTTTATGTGCGCGGTCAACACCGCGTTTTCATTTATATTGTATCCGAAAAAACGTACTTTTTCCATGCACGTTTCATGCAAATTTCCTGCAAATAACGTTCCTTTGAAACTCAAAACGTTTCCGTAGTAATGCAAG
>CASFAN010000053.1 GCA_949292715.1 uncultured Eubacteriales bacterium | reverse complement strand
GTTAATTCTGTTTTCGCTGCAAAGGACTGAAACGCGCCTTTGAGAAATATTCCATTTTTCGGCGGCTTCTTTTGCCGACATAAAACTTAACATATTTACACCTCAAAAATTCTTGTTTATATTGTATTCTAAATCGCGAATGATAGCAAGTAAAACATTGTTAGTTTGAGTAAAAATATTTCTGAAAAACTTTAAATGGCACTGTGGCGTGTGCTTGTCTATGTCAAAATGGTGTCGCTTCGCAAAACAAGCACACGCCGTAAACAAAGAGAAAATCAAAGTTTTTGCTTTATATCGGAAAAAGTAAGTCATAAGCGAAATCCAAATAAAAGTTTCAAATTTATAAACTTTACAATAGAAATATATCTGCAATGCATATAAAAAACCCAAACCCAATATTCTTTCTGTGTTTCGGCTTAGGATTACATTGATTTACCAGACATAAATAATACGAACTCCGACTTTTCGGAGTTCGTATTATTTTTATTATCGGATTTTTATTCTATAAACCTTACCGAAACGGTTTGGCGCCATGACTTTCGCGGAGGAAGAGAAATTATATCGCTTTTGCTTTCCAATTCTTCCACGACTCCTTCCCTTCCCGGAAGCATCGACATTATTTCGGCGCAGATAAACGGCGCGGGATCGCGCGACGTCCACAGCCCGAAATACGGCATTGACTTATAAGAAATCACCGCTTTTCGCGTTCCGTTCGCGCTCAATTCGGCTGTCGTTCCCGTACCGACGAACGCGCGGAGATCGCGTGAATAGTCTTCGTGACGCAGAGGCACGTTACCGGAAATCGGAGTTCTTGCTCCCGTATCGAGCACGCTGTCCGAAAAACCGCATTCGGTTATGCTTTTTGTACGCGGAAAAGTCATACGGTAATCTTCAAAATTCAGCCCTTTGTTCATCGGCAGATTGAAACCGGGATGCCAGCCTATTCCGAAGAACAGCGTTTTTTCGTCTTTATTTTTTAATGTATACCTGACAGTAACGGTATCGCCTTTTAATTGATACTCCACGGAAAGCAAAAAACGGAAAGGATATTGCGAATATGTCGTTTCGTTGTCGGTAAGTTCCATGCAAACGGCAGTATTTGTTGTTTTTCCGACAACAAACCTCGAAGTATATGCAAATCCGTGCAAAGGCATATAATACTCATTGCCGCAATAACGGTATTTGCCCCCTTGCAGTCTGCCTATAAACGGAAACAAATGGTATGCCGTTCCCTGCCAATGCTCGGCGTCGCCCTGCCACATATATTCAAAGCCGTCTTTTTCCGATCGCACGGATCTCAATTCCGCGCCCATTGTATCGACCGAAACGGTCAACCGACTGTTTTTGAGAACACAGCGCATAGTTTAATCCGTTACGTCCACGGAAACGCACGCCTGACCGAATTTACTGTCGGCTTTGACGGTCACCGCGCTCTGACCTTCGGGCATTATTACCGCCATTGCTTCGCCGAAATATGTATCCGCGACGTTGCCGAGATACCCTTTTTCGCAATACGCGCATCCGTTTCCGAATCCGAGCAGTTTGCCTCCGGACACAGACAAAGTTATTTCTCCGCGCGCAAGCGGTTTCAGTATACCCTTTTCGTCCGTATAGCGCAGCGGCAGGTAAATAAGCTCGTTCTTTTTTACGCTACTACGTTCGGGCAATGCGCTCAGAACGGTATTCTCGCCTGCGGTTACAAGACTTGCAGACGCAAGTTCTTTGCCTTCCGAGTCATAAGAAACCGCTTTAAGCTCTCCGTCGCGGTATTTTATTTTGAAAACCGTTCTGCAATCTTTTTTTATTTTCTTCTCGGCAATTTTTCTGCCGCACAGGAACAACGCGACTTTTGCGCCGCGCGCATACACCTCGACTTTCGCGGGTTTTCCTTCGCATCCGTTCCACGACCAGCTTTGTATGGCGTTCGTCATTCTCCATGCCGCGGGGCTATGTTTGTCTTTGGTATGATTCACGGGGACGACGGCAATGCTTATCTTATCCACACCGTAAGCTACGCGCGTGTATGCCGCCTCGCCCCAAGGTCTGCCGGTAATATCCATTCGTCCGCTTCCCGCGGCTATCCAGCCCGCGCCGTGCGAAAAATCGGGCGCATAGTCCGCATATTCCCATGCTCCGAGTCCGACTTCTCCGAGATAATCTATGCCCGTCCAGACGAAATCCCCTATAATAGAAGGGTATTTTTCGGACATTTCGCAAAATTCATATGCGTCGAAAACAAAAGTTTCGCTTCCCACTATTATACGGTCGGGGTATTTTTTCACGTCTTTTTTATAACGTCCGATACCGTAGTTATATCCTGCCACGTCGAGTGCCGCGAACGCATCGCGCGTTTTTTTGTCGCTGCCGCGGAGAGTAGCGCCGAACTTCATGAACTTCGCGCCCAGCTTACCCGCGAGATTATTGAAAAATTCGCTCCCTACAGCTTTTTTCTTACCCGATTTCGGTTTTTTCTGCGCTTTTTTATCGCTATATACGCCCATACCCATCGAGCTGAGATAATTAAAGAACAGATTTATTCCGCAAGTAACGAAACGGTCGTCGCGCTCTTTTATGAACGCCGTCATTTCCTTACAAAGCGCAATACCGCGCTCCTGTGCGGTTTCCGACACTTCGTTGCCTATCGAATACATTATGACCGAGGGATGATTGTAATCCTTGTCTATCAGCGCGGAAAGGTCCTGTTTCCACATTTTTTCGAAATAATCGGCATAGTCGTACCTTGTCTTGTGTATGTACCACATATCCGCATACTCGTCCATGACAAGCATTCCCAGCCTGTCGCACGCATCGAGCAATGCTTTCGAGCAAGGATTATGCGCGGAGCGGATCGCATTGTATCCGTTTGCCTGCAAAAGGCGTATTTTTCTTTCTTCGGCAAACGGATGCGCCACCGCGCCGAGAAGTCCGTTGTCGTGGTGTATGCACGCGCCTTTAAGCACGATATGTTTGCCGTTTATTTTAAGTCCTTCGCGCGCAGTGCAGGTCACCTCGCGTATGCCGAATTTCACCGTCTGCTCGTCTTCTCCGAAACGCACGGTAAGATCGTACAGCTTACAATGTTCGGGCGACCACAATTCCGCGTCGGGCAAAGTTATCTCCGTTCGGAAAGTCCCTTCCGTTTCCGCGTTCAGCGTGTAAATCTCTCTGCTTCCGTCGCAAACGGAAATACTTAATCTGCCGCCGTCCGTAGTTCCGACGGCGACTTCGATCTTACGCTCGGCATAAGAAAGGGTGCGCACTTTCACCCCGTCGAGAACTATATGTTTCTTGGGCAGAACGTACAGCCATACCGGGCGGTAAATTCCCGCGCCGGTATACCAACGACTGTTCGGCTGTTCGGCGTTTTTTGCTTTTACAAGCACGGTATTTTTGCCCTCTTGCGCTTTGTCCGTGATATTTACATAAAAATTGCCGTATCCGTAAGGATTAAACGCGGCTTTTTCGCCGTTCACATAAACTTCGGCGTTACGGTAAACACCCTCAAATTCAAGTATAAGTTCCCGACCGATAACGTCCGCCGAAACATCGAACTCCTTTGTATATTCATAATCGCAGCCGGCAAACCAGCCCGTATTGGTTCCGCCTTCGCTGTCGTCCGTGCGCGGTTCGCGAAGCATTGCGTCGTGGGGGACGTCTACGGCTATACGCTCCGTCTCCCCCTCACGGCAGAACAGCCAGCCTTTATTAAAATCGGTTTTTATCATATTTTCCGCCTTTTATTGCAATTTCAATCCACTCTCGTGTTTTCGTCGATAACTATAAGCTCGGTATCCGTAAACTTAGCGAACATTTTTATATCCTGAACGGTAAGCGCGGTAGATACTACGGCATGATGCGCACCGCCTGCGTATATCCACGCCGCCGCGCCCGTACGGAAATCGGGGATAAGCTCCCACATAAGCCTTGCTACGGGCAGTTTCGGCATGGGTTCGGGCTGTTTTATAAGTTTGATTTTCGCACATATAAGCCTGAAGTGCGTACCCATATCCACCATGGAAACCGCTATCGCGTCCCCCTCGATACCGTCGAACACCAGTCTTGCGGGCGCTTCTTTCCCGCCTATACCGAGCGGATGCACCTCTATTTTCGGCTTGTTCGCCGCGAAAACGGGTGAAACTTCGAGCATGTGCGCCGCAAGCTCTTTTTCGGATCCGCGCGTCAGATCGTAAGTATAATCCTCCATAAACGCAGTCGCGCCGTACGCGCCCTCCGCCATTTTGCACATTACCGCCATAAGCGCGCTAGTTTTGTAATCGCCTTCGGGTCCGAAACCGACTCCCTTTGCCATTATATCCTGAACCGCAAGTCCGGGCAACTGTTTCAGACCGTGCAAATCCTGAAAAGTATCCGTAAACGCGGCAATGCGTTCGTTTTTCAGGAATTTTTCGATCGCTACCTGATACCTCGCCTGCTCTTTAACGGAATCGGTTTTATCCGTCGCCATATCGTACTTATCCGCATAATCGGACATTTTTTCGTTTATCTCGCTTTCGGTGACGCCGTCCGCAATATCCGTAAGATCGCCTATGCCGTAATAATTGACGTTCCAGCCGTAACGTATTTCGCTCTCTACCCTGTCTCCGTCGGTAACCGCGACGTCGCGCATATTATTGCCGAACATCGCAACGCGCATACCTCGGGAATAATCGAGCGCGGCGGCAACTCTCGCAAACCGCTCTATCTTCGCTATAACGTCGGGATCGCGGTAATACCCCACGACCACTTCGCGCTTAACGTTAAGACGGGTGCATATAAAGCCGAACTCTCTGTCTCCGTGCGCGGACTGATTGAGGTTCATAAAGTCCATGTCAATGCTGCCGTAAGGCAGTTTTTCGTTTGCCTGCGTATGTAAATGCAGCATGGGTTTACGCAAAGCCTGCAAACCTCTTATCCACATTTTGGCGGGCGAAAAGGTGTGCATCCAGGTAATCACGCCTATGCACTCCTTATCCGCGACGGCTTTTATGCAAACGTCCTCCGCCTCGTCCGAGTTGCGCACGATCGGCTGAAATTCCACTTTGACGCTTTTCAAGCGGGAATCCAGAAATTCCGCCATTTCCTTGCTGTCCGCAGCCACCTGCCTGAGCGTTTCTTCTCCGTAAAGGTCCTGACTTCCCGTGATAAAATATAATTTTTTCATTTGTTCTCCTTCTGACCGTAATATGCGTTTTTGCCGTGTTTTCTGAAATAATGCTTATTCATTATATACGCAGGCAGAGTCTCCGCGCCCGGGCGGAGCAGTTCGGTCATAAGCGCCATTTTGGCTATATTTTCGGTTACGGTCGCATTGTAGACCGCGTTTGCGGCGTCATTACCCCACGCGAACACACCGTGTCCCTTGACAAGGCAAGCGGGTACCGCGACGACGTCTTTCGCGGCAAAGGTTTCGTTTATAACCTTGCCCGTATTCTTCTCGTAAGCCTGCGCGGTTTCCTCTTCCGTAAGCGCGCGCGTGCAAGGCACGTCGCCGTAAAAATAATCGGCGTGAGTTGTTCCGTATGCGGGAATACAGCGCCCCGCCTGCGCGAAAGAGGTGGCGTAAACCGAATGCGTATGCACGACTCCGCCTATCTGCGGGTGCGCCTTATACAGTTCCAGATGCGTAGGCAGATCGGAAGACGGGCGGTATTTCCCTTCGATCACTTTGCCGCCAAGGTCGGTTATCACCATATCGTCGGGCGACATTCCGTCGTAGGGCACTCCGCTCGGCTTTATCGCCACAAGTCCCGTTTCTCTGTCTATACCGCTGACGTTTCCCCATGTGAATATAACAAGCCCGTTTTTAACAAGCTGTAAGTTTGCCGAAAAAACTTCGTTTTTCAATTTTTCCAACATAATCATTCCTCCCAGACGTTCGCCGCTTCGCGCTCGACAGAAAGCCCTTTCTCGAACTTTTCGGTATATTTTTCAAAACCTTCTACCGTTTTCGGATCGGGTAAAACCGTTTTTTCCCGACTGTCCGCGAACACTTCTTTGTCCAGAAACGCCGCAAGATCCTTTCCGCCTTTCAGCGTAAACGCCGCGAGAAGTGCCATTCCCCAAGGTCCGCCCTCGCCCGCGGTTTCGGTGACGGATACGGGAACGTTCAGCGCGGCGGCAAGATATTTCTGACAAACGCCTTCCGTCCTGAACAGTCCGCCGTGCGCATAAATCTTGCTGACGGATATTTTTTCCTTTTTCAGAAGTATATCCATTCCTATTTTCAGCGTCGCCATACTCGAATACAGCTGACAGCGCATCACGTTCGGCAACGTAAACCTGCTGAGCGCGCTTCTTGCGAGCATCGGTCTGCCCGAGCTTACCTCGGTAATATTTTCGCCCGAAACGTAATTATAGCTTATCACGCCGCCGCAATCTTCGTCGCCGTCGAGAGAAAGTCGGAAGAGCGCGGAATAAAGCTCGTCTGCGCTCATCCTCCTGCCTGTCAGCGCGTTGTACTCGGCAAACAGCTTTACCCATGCGTTAATTTCCGAACTGCAATTGTTGCAATGCACCATCGCAACGGGTTTCCCCGCAGGAGTGGTGACGAGATCTATTTCGGAATATACTTTTTTCGGAAATGCGTCGAGAACGACCATACCGAACACCGACGTTCCCGCGGATACGTTGCCCGTACCCTCGGCGACGCTGTTAGTCGCTACCATACCCGTTCCCGCGTCGCCTTCGGGCGGGCAGAAAGGAATACCGGGGCAAAGATCGCCTTCTTCGTCGAGGAGTTTCGCGCCTTCTTCCGTAAGACAACCCGCGACTTCGCCCGCGCGTAAGATTTTCGGCAGGATGTCGCGCAGCCGCCACGGCATATTTTTAACCGCCGCTATTCCGTCGAAAAGCTCGGTCATTTTACTGTTATAATCTCCGCCCTTAATATCGACGGGAAACATTCCGCTCGCTTCACCCGTACCGACGACTTTGTTCCCTGTAAGAATATAATGCACATAACCCGCAAGCGTAGTCTGGTAAGCCAAAGAAGGCAGGTGTTCTTCCCCGTCCAGTATCGCCTGATACAAATGCGCGATACTCCAACGCGCGGGAATGGGGAAAGAAAACAGGTCGGTAAGTTTTTCGGCGGCGTACGCGGCGTTATTGTTCCGCCATGTGCGGAACGGCACGAGAAATTTTCTGTCTTTATCCAGCGCAATATACCCGTGCATCATCGCGCTTATGCCGATACAGCCTACCTTACGAAGCGCCGTACCGCATTTTTCCCTGACTTTCCTTTTCAGATCGGCATAGCAGCCGCGAATACCCGTTAATATGTCCTGCTCGGAGTACGTCCACAGTCCGTTTTCGTAACGATTTTCCCAATTATATATACCGTCGGCTATAACGCGGAATTTTTCGTCGATCAGAACCGCTTTGATACGCGTCGAACCGAGTTCTATGCCAAGCGATGCGTTGTCGAAATTCACAGCTTTCATATTTACCTCTGCTTTAATTATATAATAAGTACGAAAGCGATTAAAGAATTTTAGTTGTGACATATAGACATTTAATAATATAAGTGGTATAATATAAACATAGGAAAAACAAAGGTTACGGAGATGATGAAATATGCTTGCGCATTACGAAACAAGAATACACAATAACGAAACCAAGATATGGACGGGCAGATACAAAAGCCTTTCCAATCTTCCCCACTGGCACCACGACTGCGAAATAATAAACGTCGAATGCGGCAACGCGGAAGTATTTATCGACGGTAAACGCTATTCGATGAAACAGGGCGAAAGCGCGTTCATAGATTCGGGCGACATACATTTCATTCACGCCGAACCGCAAAGCATACTGTCTTTCATCACATACGATTTCAAGATAACCGAACGCATAACGAACAAAGAAAAACTGGTTTCCCCGATCGTTACCAACGAAAGTTTCGGAAAGCTTTACGAAAACATAACGAACGAAATAAAACTCAAACGTCCGTTTTACGATCTGATGCTTAAACAGATACTCATAAGCGAGATAATAAGTATTTTCAGGGAAAACCCCACCGAAACGAAATCGCCTTCTATCGCCGAAACGTCGCAGAGATACAAGGAACTGCTTGCGGAAATAGACGAAAAATACGCTTTCTTTACCTATAAAGACGCGGCGTCTTTCGTCGGCTTCTGTCAGCCTTATTTCTCCACGTATTTCAAAACGATGTCGGGCATGACGTTCACGCAATATATCAACAGAGTGCGCGTGGAAAAAGCCGTCGAAATCTTGCGTCACGAACCCGATCTTCCGATAACCGAAAT
>CASFAN010000052.1 GCA_949292715.1 uncultured Eubacteriales bacterium | reverse complement strand
GTAATGCCGTCGTTCTACGACGCGCACCTGCATTTCGAATCGGTAATGGTGCGTCCGAGCGAGTACCTTAAACGCGCCGTGCCGCGCGGAGTGACTTCGTTCAATGCCGATCCGCACGAAATAGCCAACGTACTCGGACTTAAAGGCATAAAATTCATGATGGACGACGTGCGCGGCATACCCGCCGACGTGCATTTCATGATGCCGTCGTGCGTGCCCGCCACTCCCGAGGACATAAGCGGTTGCGTGCTTACGAGCGAGGAAGTGAAAAAAGGCCGCGACGAGCTGGGCGCGTTCGGGCTCGGCGAAATGATGAATTTCCCCGGCGTGCTTAACTGCGACGAAGACGTTATGAAAAAACTTGAACTGTTCGACGTAATCGACGGTCACGCGCCTATGATAAACGGCAACGGACTCAACGCGTATCTTTGCGGCGGCATAATGACCGATCACGAGTGCGAAAGCGTGGACGAGGCGCTTGAAAAAATAAGCAAAGGCATGTATGTGCTTATTCGCGAAGGCAGTCAGACCAAAAACCTTACTACTCTCATAAAGGCGGTAAACGACCGCAATCTTCGCCGTTTCCTGTTCTGCACGGACGACCGCAATATCGAGGATCTGACGGAGTTCGGCACTGTGGGCAACTGCATACGTCTGGCAACGGAGTGCGGCATGGATCCTATAGCCGCAATCACGATAGCTTCGCTCAACGCTTACGAAGCATACGGCTTCCGTCGCCGCGGAGCGATTGCGCCGCTGTATAAAGCGGATTTCCTTATAACTTCGGACATTACCGCGCAGAAAGTGGATGCGGTGTACTTCGGCGGCGAGCGCATAGCCGAAAACGGAAAGCCGCTTTTCTCGGTAACGCCCGCTTCCGCAGACGGAGTCACGGGTACGGTCAACATAAAACCCGTAACCGCCGACGATCTCGAATGCAAGTTCACGAGCGGTATGGACGTAATGGAAGTGTATCCCAAAACCGTCGTTACGGGCAGGGTAAAAGCGGAAAGCCGCGACGGACTGAACTTTATGTGCAGTATCGAAAGGCATCATGCGAGCGGCAAAATAGGGCGGTGCTTCGTCAAAGGCTTCGATCTTAAAGGCGGAGCGATAGCGCAGACCGTCGGTCACGACGCTCACAATATAACCGTTCTCGGCGACAATACCGCGGACATGGCGCTTGCTGTAAACAGCTTGGGCAAGGACGGCGGTCTTGTCCTGGTACGCGACGGAAAACTCGTCGGCAAGGTATCTCTCGAAATAGCGGGACTTATGAGCGCGAAAAACGCAGACGAAGTGCTCGCTGAGCGTGCGCACCTGACAAAAGCGCTTGTGGAAATGAGCTATAATCATAAGATCGAGCCTTTCATGTTGCTTTCATTCCTGTCGCTTATAGTTATACCCGAGCTTAAACTCAATCAGTCGGGGCTGTTCAGCGTATCCGAATGGCGGTATGTATGACGGCCGCACGCGCCGTGTGCGTTAAAATTCTTGACAGCGCACCCGCGGCGGTGTAAAATAGCAAAAAAGAATATCGGAAAAGGAGTAGTTGCGCGGGCGAGACGACGCGCAACGGTGAGAATGTTATGAAAACAGACGCAATAATCATAATGGACGGGTTCGGTTACCGTAAGGACGCGCGCGGCAACGCTATCGCGGCGGCAGGTACTCCCAACCTCGACAGACTGGAAGCGAAATATCCCCACACGCTTATAGAGGCGAGCGGGCTTGCCGTCGGACTTCCCGAAGGACAGATGGGTAACAGCGAAGTCGGACACCTCAATATCGGCGCGGGCAGAGTGGTCTATCAGGACATAACCGCAATCGATAAGGCGATAGCCGACGGCGATTTCTTCAAGAATACGGAATTTCTTGCCGCTATGCACAACGCAAAAGCGAACAAAGGCGCGCTGCACCTTGTCGGATTGCTTTCAAACGGCGGCGTACACTCGATGAACACGCATCTTTACGCATTGCTCGAAATGGCAAAGCGCGAGAACGTGGAAAAAGTATTCGTTCACTGTCTTATGGACGGCAGAGACGTTCCTCCCACCTCGGGCGGCGAGTTTATCGCACAGCTCGAAGGAAAGATAAAGGAGATCGGCGTCGGAAAAATAGCTACCGTGATCGGCAGATATTATTATATGGATCGCGACAACCGCTGGGAGCGTGTCAAGGAAGGCTATGACATGATGTACGCGGGCGTGGGCGAGCATTACGCTACCGCGGCTGAAGTCACCGAAAAGTCGTATGCGGCAGGCGTGACGGACGAATTCATACGTGCAAGCGTTGTCGGCGATTACGACGGCGTGCACGACGGAGATTCCGTAATATTCTTCAACTTCCGCAGCGACCGCGCAAGAGAAATAACCCGCGCGGCGGTGTATCCCGAGTTCGACAAGTTCGAGCGCGCAGGCGGTTTCAAAAAGATATACTATGTCTGCATGACTCAGTACGACGCTACGATGGAACACGTCGTAGTCGCGTTCCCGCCCCGTCGTCTGGTAAATACCCTCGGCGAATATCTTGCAAAGATAGGCAAGACTCAGGTTCGTACCGCCGAAACGGAAAAATATGCGCACGTTACGTTCTTCTTCAACGGCGGCGTGGAAGAACCGAATAAAGACGAAACGCGCATACTCGTGCCTTCGCCCAAGGTTCCTACATACGATATGCAGCCCGAAATGAGCGCGCCTCAGGTATGCGAAAAAGCGCTCTCGGTTATCGGCAAAACAGACGTGCTTATCATGAACTACGCTAACTGCGATATGGTCGGACATACGGGCGTATTCGACGCGGCTGTCAAAGCCGTAAAAACCGTCGACGAGTGCGTAGGCAAGGTGGTGGACGCGGTTATAGCGAGCGGCGGTACCGCGCTCGTGTTCGCCGACCACGGCAACGCCGAGCTTATGAGCTTTGAAAACGGCAGCCCCTGCACGAGTCACACTACGAACAAAGTACCGTTCCTCGTTTGCGGCGACAAGTATGTCGGAGCGAAACTTGCCGACGACGGCGCACTCTGCGACGTCGCGCCCACGCTCCTCGACGCAATGGGAGTGCCTCAGCCCGCCGAAATGACCGGTAAAAGCCTTATCGTAAAATAAAATATAATCGGTAATAGCATGATTTGAAAAATATTAAAGGCTATAAATCATAATCCCGCAAGGTTTCTCTTGCGGGACTTTTTTATCGTTTCGATTATATACGTATGTAAAGAGCGGTTGTGGAAAAGTCAATGTAAAGAAACGTGAATTGTACAATAACTGCAATGTAATTGTACGTTTTTTGCAATTGACGCGGGGGGGGGTATATGTGTTAATCTATTAAAGTACTTGTTGTTATTTCTTAAAAAATTTTGTATTGCGGATAAAGATTTTGTCGTGATTGTTTTTATGATTTTATTTTCGCGTTAAGACGTCGGAGCGAAATAAAATAAATTAATTAATAGGAGGTATTACTGAATGATGATGGTGATGAAAAAGATAAAAACATTTTTCGGATCCAGAAGTCTTGGATTCTGGTTTACCGTTGCGGCGGTCGTACTGTCTTTCGTACAGTTGATAGTTTATGCGGTAGCCTTTTCAAGT
>CASFAN010000051.1 GCA_949292715.1 uncultured Eubacteriales bacterium | reverse complement strand
TTTCGGCTATAAGCGTATAACTGCCGCCCGTTTCGAGCGTAATTTCATCCTTATCCAACGTAACGGACGCTCCTGCCGTCTCGCCGCAAGCCGCCGCGCCGAAAATTAACGCTACGCACGTCGTTATCACGCATATAAGCGCGATGACTTTCTTTGCCGTAGTCCTCATTATCCTCTCCTTTACCATTCAGGCAAACTTTTGCCCTAACATTAAAATAAGTATAACATAAACTAATAATATCGTCAATATGTTTTTTAAATCTCGCCTTATAAATTTATTGTTCAATTATAGCTAAGGTTTCTCAAAATGCCGAAATTGTAAAAAAAGGAAAAAAAGTTGTTGCGTTAAGCTTAACCGCAAAAGAGCGAAATTTTTTGTAAAGTTTCGCTCTTTCGCTGACTTAACGCTGCCATTTAGACGCAATATCGGTTGTCTTTTCGGTTAAAACGCGTGTTTTCGGGTCGCCATAGGGTCACCTTATGGCGACCGCTATCGCTTCGCTCGCTCCGAAAACACGCGTTTTTCCTCAAAAATCCAACCGCATTGCTGCCATATAGTCTTATAGTTACTTTAATTCGTATAGTAGCCTTTATATTTTATATAATGTTGTAATAAAACAAGTGCTTTCGGCTATAAAGCACGGGGCTGTCGCCTTCCTGAATGCGACAGCCCCCTTTTCCCGATATGCCGATGTTTGTTGTCTTTCCGAAATTCCGTTGCGTTAAACGAAATATTTTCCGCTCTCCGTCAGATCGTACTTTCCTTTTCGATATAATAAGGATGAGTAGGATGTCCGGAAAGCAGACGGTTGTCGAGGACATGCGCGTCTTTATCCATAATTACGCAGTTAAGAGTACTTCCCGACTCTACCACGGAGTCCTGCATTATTATAGAATTCGTGACTTTTGCGCCTTTGGATATATGACAGCCGCGGAACAGTATGGAATTTTCCACTTCGCCTTCTATAAGGCAACCGTCGGCTATAAGCGAATTCTTTACGCATGCGGTGTCCGTAAATTTAGCGGGTACGGAATCGCGGACTTTCGTGTAAATCTGCGCGCCGTTCTTGTTGAAAAGTTCGCGAATGACCACTGGATCGAGCAACTCCATCGAACGGTTATAATAATCCGTCAGGCTGTTGACGGACTCGCAGTAGCCGTCCTGTTCAAATCCGTAAATTTTATATTCCTTATAATTGGAAAGTATATCGCGGGAGAACGACCTTATGCCCCACTGAGTGCTGTGATCGAGGATATAAAGCAGGAGCCTGCGGGTAATTATCATAAAGTCTGTATATACTTTATGCTCGCCCGTCATGCCGTCACAACGCACGCTGTTTATCACTTTTCCGTCGGCGTCCGTTTCTATTACGAGTCTTTCCCGATCGGACGGAGCGACTTTTTTCTTGCGGTAAAACATCGTGATATCCGCGCCTTTCTGCGCATGCTTTACAAGCGCCGCGGAGAAATCGAGGTTGCAGATAACGTCGCAATCCGCCATAACGACATAATCCGCTTCGTTATGACGTATATAGCTCGCAACGCTCTTTATCGCTTCGAAACGGCTGTTGAATACGCCGCCGCCCGCTTCGTCGCTGAACGGAGGAAGAATCGTAAGACCGCCGTTCTTTCTCGACAGATCCCAGTTCTTACCGCTCTGAACGTGATCCATAAGCGACTGATAATTGTATTTCGTAATTATTCCTACGTTCGTTATTCCGCTGTTTACCATTCCCGAAAGCACGAAATCTATCAGGCGGTATCTGCCGCCGAACGGTACGGACGCAAGCGTGCGAACCTTGGTCAGCTCGGGAATATCTCTTTCGTGAATATTGGAAAATATGATGCCTAACGTTTTCATATCATTCCGCCTCCGTTACGCTTCCGCTTTCAATCGCGGTGCCGTCAGGCAGAACGGTATTTCTGCCCACAAGGGTTATACGGTCGGGACTGCTCTTCTTGTCGCCGAGCACGCAGCCTGCGCCTATCTGAACGTCTTCGTCGATAATCGCATAAGACACTCTGCTGCCCGCGCCTATTACCGAGCCGCTGAAAACAACCGAGTTTTCCACGACTGCACCTTCCTCGATAGTCACTCCCTCACCGATAACGGAATTTATTACCTTTCCCGCAATAATGTCGCCTTCGGTCACGATACTGTTGTTCGCGCTGCCGTCGTTAAGAAAGAGCGCGGGAGGATAAGCGTTGTTACCCGAATATATCTTCCACGCGTCTCCGTCAAGCGCAAATACGGGATTTACGCCGAGCAGATCCATATTCGCTTCCCACAGACTTTTAAGCGTGCCGACGTCTTTCCAGTAACCTTCGAACTGATAAGCGAATACGCGCATGTTCAGCGAAAGCATTTTCGGTATGATATTCTTTCCGAAGTCCTTTTCGCTCGTTTCGTCCGCGTCGTCTTCTGTCAGCATTTTCACAAGAACGTCTTTCTTGAACATATACACGCCCATGGAAGCGTGATTGCTCTTGGGTTCTTTCGGCTTTTCCGCGAAATCGAAAATTTTGCGATCCTTGTCGTAACTCATTATGCCGAAACGGGACGCTTCGTCCATCGGAACGTCTATTACCGCTATGGTGATATCGGCGTCCGTGCTTATATGCTGAGCAAGCATTTTCGAGTAATCCATTTTATAGATATGGTCGCCCGAAAGAATAAGCACATGCTCGCTGTCGTATTTGTTGAGGAACTGTATGTTCTGATATATCGCGTTTGCCGTTCCTTCATACCAGCGCGCGCCGCGTTTTGCCTGATAGGGCGCGAGAACGTGCGCTCCTCCGTTCTTACGGTCGAGATCCCAGCTTCCGCCGGTGCCTATGTATTCGTTAAGTATCAACGGCTGATATTGCGTGAGTACGCCGACCGTATCTATCCCCGAATTAGTGCAGTTGGAAAGCGGAAAGTCGATTATGCGATATTTTCCTCCGAAAGATACCGCAGGCTTTGCCACAGTCGTAGTCAGCGCTTTAAGCCGTGAACCTTGTCCGCCGGCAAGAAGCATTGCCACACATTTTTTCTTTTTCATATATTTTTCACCCCTTAAAATAGGATTTTTAACCTTATATAATCTGCATCGGCGCACTTACTCGGGTTACGATCGTTATTGCTCCCCGCGCGCGGGTTACGTTAAAAACTTATCGCGACGTTTCGCCCCGATTTCCGCAAAAGCGCAACCGTCTTTTGCGGAAATCGGGATAAAACGCATTTTTATGTCATCGCACAAAAAAGGTTTTATCCGATTGCTCCCGACGCGGATTGTCCCGCGTCGGAAACAAGGTATTCATTCGATTAAGCCGCTTCTCCTCTCGCTTCGCGCTGAGCGGCAACTTCGGCTTTGACTTTGTCGTTTTCCGCAATAGCTTCGACTTTGTCGTAGTATGCTTTGCTTGCTTTGACGTGAGCTTCCGCAAGAGCTTTTTCTACAATCGCAATGTTCTCCGCCGACGCGCCTGCCGTTTTCATTTTTTCCAAACGGCGCTCGCGGGAATCGTAAGCGACTGCCATCGCACTTGCCTGAGAAATTGCTTTGCTCATTTCTTTTTCCGCAGTATCGAGTCTTGCTTTCTCGTCTGCGATATCGTATTCGAGCTTGGCTTTTGCTATCTGTTCTTCGGTTGCACCGCTGTTGCAAAGCTTTTCGTATTTCTTCTTCTTTCCTGCCGCTACTTTTTTAAGATCGGGGAATATGATAAGGAAGATAAAGAAGAATATGATCATGGAAACGCCGCCGGTGATGAACGTTTTAAGCAGGTTCCAGACAGCGCTCGGCCACTGCCAGAGGTCGCGCACGAAAGGTACGATGATACCCCAGATTGCGTTGACGAATATGGAGATAAGCACCCAGCCGATGAAGTACCATATAGCCTGCACAACGGGATTTCCCTTGGATTTGAACGTAATATTTCTCTGCAGAGGGAAGTTGATTATCTGCGCCGTAAACACCGCTATCTCGAAAGCAAGGAAGTTGCTAAGACCTGCGGTAGCCACGTATTTACCGTCAACCATTTTTGCGGGTTCGTTGAATATAGCGAAGAACAGCGGATCGCCGTTAGGATCCACAAGATCCCCGAGCTGTACCTTAGGCCATATAAACGATACTTCGGCAAGTCCTCCGAACACATAGGGAAGGAATGTCATAACAAGATACTGCCAGATAGTAACTCCCATGCTGAACGCAAAGAAGAATACGATCTTGTATACCCAACCGGACAGCTTGGGATGCTTGTCCGAAAATCCGTACCATATGCCCAGCCAGGCGCGGTAGATCTTCTGCCAGAACGCGACAAACGCGTTTTGCGAGAGAGGCTTTATCTGAGCCTTCATCTCTTCGACGGATATGAGTTTTACCTCTTCCGCCTGCTCCTCTACGGGAGCGGTCGTTTCATTTGCCATAATAAATTAACTCCTTTACCGGTTTATTACAATATCGTATGCCTGCGTCCACCGACATTTGCCGTACGCAGGCGCAGACGCTTATTCCGCGTCTTTGTTTATTTCGTCCTCGGCTTTGAACGCAGCCTTGGAATTCTTTCTCGCCTGTTTTTCGGCTTTGATTTCGGCTTTGGTCTTTCCGCGTTTAAGCTGACCGAGACCTTTGAAGAACTTACCGTTACACATCATGATAAGTCCGTCCATTCTCGCCCTGTTCATTCCCGCAAACTTCGCCATTCCGCGGATGGGCTGATGCACGACGCCCATTTCCAAAGTATTGGACATCGTACGGTTGCCGACTTTCCACATAAAGCCGCGCATGAATCTTACCGCGCCCGAGAACAGTCTTCCGAACCAGCGCTTGCTGTAACGCAGATCTGCTACCGTGCAGTTGTAATGGATCACCATTCTCTTTTTCTTATAGAACTTGAAATTGGGGCTGGGCACTGGATATCTGTACTTTTCAAGTCCGCAGGACAACAGCGCTTTGAATTCTTCGATGCCTACGTCAGCCGCTTTGCCCGAGAAATAACTGTCAAGCGCGACGCCCTCGTAAGGATTGACGTCCGTCGTTCCTTTGACGTCGAGTTCGGCGGTAAGACGAATGTCTTCAACACTCGCGCCGATCATTATCGAATATTTTCCGCCTTCGATCTCCCACTTATCCGTGCTGACGTTGAAGTAACGGAACGTGCGCTCGTCGAAAGGTATTTCCACTTTAACGCTGCCGCCCGCTTTTATGAATACTTTTTTGAAGCCTTTAAGCTCTTTCTTCGCGCGGATCAGTTTGCTCGAAGGAAGTCCGACGTAAAGCTGAACGACTTCCGCGCCGTCGCGGTTGCCCGTATTCTTTACCGTAAGCGTAACGCCCTTATCGGTAACGGCAAGATCGGAATATTCGAAAGTCGTGTAAGACATACCGAAACCGAACGGATAACGAACCTTAACGCCCGCGGTGTCGTAGTAGCGGTAACCCACGAAAGGACCTTCGCGGTATTCAACGCTTACCTGTTTCCCGGGGAAATGGCTTGCCGAAGAGCAGTCTTCGTATGTATAAGGATAACTTTCCGCAAGTTTACCCGAGGGATTCACGTTGCCGACTATAACGTCGAGTACCGCGTTCGCTATCGCCTGTCCGCCGAGATATGCGTGTACGATCGCGTCCACTTTATCCGCAAACGGAAGTTCCACGGCGCTTCCGCAACTGAGAATTACGACGGTCTTTATACCCTCTGCGCAAAGCGCATCGATAAGATCGAGCTGGGGTTTGGGAATCTTTATATCCTTTCTGTCAAGACCTTCCGCTTCGGTCACTTCATCCAGTCCCGCATAAACGAGAGCAACGTCCGCTTTCTTTGCAAGCGCGACTGCCTTTTTGATAAGCGAAGGTTTCTTTGCTCCGTAACGATCGAAACCGGGCTCGTAACCGACAACGTCGAGTTCATAATCGTTCTTACCCGGCGCGCCGACTTTGTCTTTGGGCGACGGCAACGGGTTTTTCGGATCTTTCTGTATTTCGAATCCGAGACATGCAAGCGGCGAATCGAGCTTCGTAGGGTTGACCACGCTCGAACCCGCGCCCTGATAACGCGGCACTTTTGCGAAATCTCCGATAACCGCGACTTTGGTACCTCTTTCGAGAGGAAGTATTCTGTTTTCGTTGCGAAGAAGAACGATACATTCCTCCGCGCACTTTTTCGCCATTTCGTGATGAGCGTCCACGTTCTTCACTCTGAGCGGCGCGTTTTCGTCCCTGCCTTCGAACGCCTTTTCCGTCGTGAAAATCAGATCGAGCAGACGGTCAAGACATTCGTCGAGATATTTTTCGTCGAGTTTGCCGTTATTCAGCGCAGCCATTATGCGGTTATACTGATCGCCGGGACGGTCGGGCGTAAGTTCCTCGGGAATGTCGTACCCTTCGGTAATGGCTTTATAAAGGTCGTCGTTGGAATACAGACAGCTGGGCATTTCGAGTTCGTTGCCCGCGATAAGTCCCTGCACTCTGTCGTTGCAACCCGCCCAGTCGGTAACGACGAGATTTTTATACCCCCACTCGTCGCGGAGTATGTCGCGCATAAGATGAAGATTTTCATTGGTATGCGTTCCGTTGACCATATTATAGGACGACATTATGGCACGCGCGCCGCCTTCCTTGACCGCAATTTCAAACGCCGTCAGATAGATCTCGCGCATGGTACGCTCGTCCACTATCGTATCGATGACCATACGGCGCTCTTCCTGGTTGTTGAGCGCGAAATGCTTTACGCAGGCGGAAATACCGTTGGACTGAATTCCGCGCACGTATGCCGCCGCCATCTTGCCCGCAAGCAAAGGATCTTCGGCAAAATATTCGAAGTTACGTCCGCAACGGGGATTGCGCTTCATATTAGTTCCCGGACCGAGCAGAACGTTTACTTTTTCGTCAACCGCCTCTTCGCCGAGCATTTTGCCCATCTCTTCGCCGAGTTCGTCGTTCCAGCTGTTCGCCATCGTCGCCGCGGTCGGGAAACACGTTGCCGGAATGGATGCGTTAAGACCGAGATGGTCTGCGGCAGCCGCCTGCTTTCGAATTCCGTGAGGACCGTCGGAGAGGAAGATCGAAGGAACCTTAACTCCGTCTCTGTCAATGCCTACCGTCTGCCAGAAGTCCTTTCCCGACGTAAGCGCGACTTTTTCTTCGAGAGTAAGTTTTGAAATGATTTCCTGATACTTCATAATACACTCTTCCCTTCTTTACTGTTATTTTTATTCTTTACCCGCATTATTTATAGTGCGATTATTGACATATCTTTTCGAATTTCGGATAACGCCGTAAAAACAACGTTCACCTTTAACGCACGGTATTTCATCCCCCTCCCGGGTCGCAAGTAACGGACGGTACATTCCCTCTTTGTTCGCCGTAAAATACTGTTACCCGAAAATTCTCCTTAAAACGCGAAAAACCGCGCGCCCAAAAACAGGCCGCGGCCATACACATCTCTATATTTTCCCATCATTACACACCGTCATATCGTATCTATTATAGCACAGTTTAACTTTTTGTCAATACAATATTTTCAAAAAATCATCACATTTTT
>CASFAN010000050.1 GCA_949292715.1 uncultured Eubacteriales bacterium | reverse complement strand
AATCTGCTTTCCACCGATTACACATACTTCTCGACGGGCATATTCGACGCGGTGCAGTTCGCGGATATTCTCGGGCTGTTTGACGGCGTTTCGCTCGGCGGAGGCAGTGAAAATACTGCGGAAGTAACGCTCGGCAAGAACGAAAACGGCGAAAAAACGCTTAACGTGACGGGCGTTGCGGCAGGCGAAGGAACGCTCGATGTGGGCATAACCGCAAAAACGGCAGGCGAAATAGCCGCGGATACGGGCAGAGCGTATATCGATATTTCATCCATATCCTATTTGCTCGGCGATCTGCTGCATGCTTACGAATATACAAAGACGGGTTACGCGCTTTCGGGTGACATTACCATGAAGGTGTTTAATATAGAGGTTGACCTGAAAGTGCATATCGATCTCACCGTGGGCGTCGATGAAAGCGGAATGCCTTACCTCAATTTAAGGCTTACCGCGGATCAGTATGAGAATTATCTGGTATGGGGAATATTCGGCACGAAGTGTATTATCGACGGAAATACAGTTACGGATATAACATATAAAGACGGGAATATTTATATGACGCGTGTGCGCACGTCGAAATGGAACGGTAAAGAATGGGCAGGTATAGGCGGTAAGTTTGAATCCATAACACCCGAGTATCAGTATCGCAGAATGACGCTTTCGGAATTCGGCGCAGACGCGATGAATCAGATGTTCTTTGCGATCGGGTTAAGCGACGGAGCGAAAAACTATATTTCCAAAAAGGTATCCGAAACCGAACCTGCAAACAACGGCAGCGACGTAGGAAATATGGTAAGCGGTTATTCGTTCGACGGCAATGTGTATAATCTCAAACTGAATATGGGCGCGATTGCGGATAATAATTCGCTCGGCGAGCTTGATCTGAACATAACGCGCCAAAAGCTCGAAGGCAGGGATTATTACGATCTCGTAAGGCTCAGCGGCAGTATTAAACTCGTATCGATAGTAACTGCAACATTCGATATAACGCACGACAGTGTGGGCGGCTATGTCGATTTGTCGGTAATAGACAAAAATATCGCGCTTGTAAATGCCAATGTTTAGTTAGTTTTCCGAACCTTTCCCCAAAAACTTACTATCAATTATCCGTTAAATAAAAGCTTAACGCACAAGTAGCTTGTTGCGAGTTGCTTGTGCTTTTCTTATATTTTATATACGGATATTTTTGTGTTTGCGGACATACATTTGAAGTGTGAAAAAAGTATTCGGTGTGGCAATGGTAAGCGTCGGGACAATGATAGGCGCGGGATATTCGAGCGGGCAGGAAATAGCTTCTTTTTTCGGCTGGTCGCCGTCGTTTTTCGTGCCTGTTTTCTGCGGCTTGCTTATGTTCGCGTTTACGGCGGTAGTGCTTTTCGTCGGCAGGAAAACCGAAGGCGGACTGACGGACGTTCACCGCGCTTTATTCGGCAGGTTCGGGTGCGTCGCTGACGGCGTAATGACTTTAAACGCGGTTATAGTGCTCGGAGCAATGATAGCGGGCACGGACAAAGCGTTTGCGGAGCTTAGCGGATTTGTACTGCCCGCGGGAATAGTCGTTTGTATAATTTCCATGCTTATTTTAAGGCGAGGCAACGCGGGGCTTATCGCGGCAAATTCGGTAATAGTTCCGTTCATAGCGCTTTGTACGGTTGCGGTATGCGCTTCCGCGCCGCTATCGGTCGGCTCGTTTTCTCTTTCCGAAATACCCGCGTCTTTCGCTTACGTTTCGATGAATCTGCTTCTGAGCGCGGGCGTGCTTGTCCGTCAACGCGGACTGAGCGCACGTCAGATTTTCGGAGCGAGCGCGCTTTCCGCTTTTGTCATTGCCGCGCTTATGGCGCTTATCTGCTTTGCGCTTCCCGCGGCGCCGTCGCTTGTAATGCCGATGCTGTCGCTGGCGGCAAAGGGCAGGATAACTTACGCGTTATATTCCGTAAGTCTTGCCGTATCTATTTTTACGACGCTTATCGGCGCGCTTTCGACTGCCGCCGACGGAGCGGTAAGAAAAGGACGCGGCGGAGAGGGAATGCTCGCCGCCGCGCTTTTCGCGTCAATTCTTTCCGTTATCGGCTTTGACAAAGTCGTCGGATTTTTTTATCCCGTTATCGGGATTATGGGTCTTGTTTATCTTGGGGCTTACGCGGCGTTTCTTCTTGCGCCGCACATAAAGTTTTTCCGTAAGCGCGACCGCGCCGTACATCGCGCCCGCAAGCACGCAGAGCGTGACCGTAGCGGTCATGACAAGGTCTGTCTTGAACACCTGCCCGCCGTAAACGATAAGATACCCGAGTCCCGCGCCGGATACGAGATACTCGCCCATGATAGTTCCCACCCAGGCAAGACCGACGTTGATTTTAAGCACGGAGAGAAAGGTGGGAACGGCGGACGGCAGAACCGCATAACGCAGGATCTGCAATCTTCCCGCGCCCATGGAGCGGAGAAGCAGGATCTTGTCGGGGGCGGTGGAGCATAATCCTTCGAGTACCGATATAATTGTTACGACTATGCAGATCAGCACCGCCATAAGCACAATGGCTTTTGCTCCCGAGCCGACCCATATTATAAGTAACGGACCGAGCGCTATTTTCGGCAGGGCGTTAAGTACGACAAGATAAGGTTCGGCAACTCTGCGCGCAAACCCCGACATCCACAGCAGTATTGCTATCGCGCATCCTACCGTCATGGATATCGTAAATCCTATTATGCACTCGAGTAACGTTACGCCTATGTGATATATAAAGTCGTCTGCCATAAGCTCGACAAACGTCACGGCTATTTGAGATGGCGAACTCGTGAAGAACGGATCCACCCAGCCTATGCGGGTAGTAAGCTCCCACAACCCGATAAACCCGACAAGCAAACCCGCTTGCCAGAGTCTTACGGCAAGTTTGTTTTTCTTAACGCCGAGCAGGTATTTTTCGTGCGGCGACAGAATTTTGTTTTTTTTCATTGGTACACCTCGGTTTTGTCAGCCTGTTCTGAGTTCCTGCCATACGGCTTCGGAAAGTTCGTTTACCGCGGGATCCGTACGTTTTTGCGAAAGCGTCCCGCTTACGGGTACTGTAAATATTTTTTTCACGACTGCGGGGCGGGGAGTGAGCACTATTACTCTGTCGCCCATTCCGACTGCCTCGGGGACGTCGTGCGTGACGAGCAGCGCGGTAAGTCCTTCCTGCCGTATTATTTTTCCGACGTCGTCGGCAACGTCCAGTCGCGTCTGGAAATCCAGCGCGGAAAAAGGCTCGTCGAGAAGCAGAAGTTTGGGACGGAAGGCGAGGGTGCGTATAAGCGCAGCCCTCTGCCTCATCCCTCCCGAAAGCTGAGAAGGGTAGTGCTCCGCAAATTCCCCGAGACCGTATTTTTCGAGCAGGGCGCGTGCGTATGCACGGTTTTCCTCAGTCAGCTTTTTCTGAACGCGCAGACCGAGTTCGACGTTGGCGGATATTGTCAGCCATTCGAACAACGTGTCTTTTTGCAGCATATATCCCACGTCGCCGTGCGGAGCGGTCACTTCACGGCCGTCAAGAGTTACTTTTCCGGCAGTCGGTTTAAGTAATCCCGCCACCACGGACAGTACCGTGGTTTTTCCGCAACCCGACGGTCCGACTATGGAAAGGAATTCTCCGCGTTTTACCGAGAACGTCACTCCCGCAAGCGCTTCCGTTTCTCCTTCCGTCGTGTGATATGACAGCGCTACGCCGTCAAGCGTGAGAATATCGCTCATTTTTTTTCTTTCTCCGTTTCTTCGGCAATACCGTTGTCTACGATACGATCGAACTCGGCTTCTTTTTCAAGCTCTCCCGCGTTGCGCATGATCTCCTGCAAACGATCAAGAGATTCTTCGGTCATTACGGGGGACGAGCACCACGCGTCGATAGCGAGATAACTTTCTACCGCCGTTGCAAGCGATTCTTCGCCGGTACCGCTGAACGAGGGCGCAAGCGATTTTGCGACCGTTTTCGAATCGTTATTTACGATAAAGTCATAGCCTTCGCGTACGGCGGAAAGGAACAGCTTTGCCGTATCTCTGTTTTTAGAAAGGTAACTGCGTTTTGCGCAGAATGCGGTGTAGGGGACTTCGCCGCTTTCTTCGCCGACGCTTGCGACGATATAGCCTTTACCCGCCTGTTCGAATTCGGACGCGGTAGGCTCGAACAGGGTAGTGTAATCGACGGTATCGTCCGCCTCGAATACGCTGCCCATCATATTGAACGCGACTTCGGTGTTTATCGTGCAGTTTACGCCGTCATAAAGACCGTAGCCGTTCATGATGTATTGCATTGTCATTGCGGGAACGCCGCCCACTCTGCCTGCAAGCACTTGTTTGCCTTCGAGGTCGCTCCACTCGAAAGTATCCGCTTCGTCTTTCTTTGAAACGAGGAAGGAACCGTCGCGTTTGGTGAGCTGCCCGAATACGACGGGTGCGTCGTTCATTTCTTCGCAGTAAATAACTCCTTCGGGTCCCATAAGACCGATATCCGAACTGCCGCTTACGAGCGCTGCGGTTACTTTATCCGTTCCGCCGGCGTTGGTAAGACTGACTTCCAGCCCTCTGTCCTCAAAATATCCGTTGTTAATCGCAACGTACAGCGGAGCGTAAAAGATGGAGTGAGTCACTTCGCAAAGTCTGATTTTCGTTCCGTCCGAGCAGCCCGCAAGCCCCGCGCAGGCAAGCGCGACGGCGAGCATACAGGCAAGGACGACGGAAATGAGTTTTTTCATTTTTGTTCTCCTTATGAAAAAGTTTTGTATATGCCATAATATGCGTCAAACGGTTCGCGTGCGACGAAAAGAGGTATAGGGAATAAGACGAAATCGCTTGTTTTCGATATAAGTAATTGTTAAAAAGTTGCAATTCGGCGCAGTCGGTGGTATAATTGAATTTATGAATACGACATTCGATCCCAAACAGTTTGAAAAACGGCTTTACGACAAGTGGACTGAGAAAAAATATTTCCACGCGAAAGTAAACAAGGATAAAACGCCTTTTACGATTATGATGCCGCCGCCCAACATCACCGGGCAGCTGCATATCGGTCACGCGCTTACGATGACCGTGCAGGACAGCATAATACGCTACAAGCGTATGCGCGGTTATGAAACGCTTTGGCTGCCCGGTACCGATCACGCCTCGATCGCAACCGAAGTCAAGATCATCGAAAAAATGGCGGAAGAAGGGCTGACCAAAGAGCAGGCAGGGCGCGAAGAATTTCTGCGCCGTGCCTTCGAGTGGAAAGAGAAGTTCGGCGGACGTATCGTCGAACAGCTTAAATATCTCGGCGCGTCCTGCGACTGGGATCGTCTGGCGTTTACGATGGACGAGAATTTATCCCGCGCGGTAAGAGAAACTTTCGTGCGGTATTATGAAAAAGGCTGGATATATCACGGCGCGCGCATTGTCAACCAGTGCCCGCACTGTAAGACGGCTATTTCGGACGCGGAAGTCGAATACGAAACGGAGGAAGGGCACCTTTGGCATATCCGTTATCCCGCGGCGGACGGCGGAGAGGGTATTATCGTAGCTACCACGCGCCCCGAAACGCTGCTCGGGGATATGGCGGTCGCAGTCAACCCCGCAGACAAGCGTTACACCTCGCTTATCGGCAAACAGCTTATTCTTCCTCTTACCGACAGAACGATACCCGTTATTGCTGACGAATACGTCGACAAGTCTTTCGGTACGGGCGCGGTCAAGATAACTCCCGCGCACGATCCCAACGACTTCGAAGTCGGTCTGCGCCATAACCTCGAAGTAATGCGCGTTATGGACGACACAGGCCATATGAACGAGCTTGCAGGCAAGTATGCAGGCATGGACAGGTATGAGGCGAGAGAGGCAATGGTGAAAGACCTTGACGCGCTCGGTCTGCTCGTCAAGACGGAAAGCCACATGCACAACGTCGGACACTGCCACCGTTGCCACAGCGCGATAGAGCCTATCGTATCGAAACAGTGGTTCGTAAAGATGAAAGAGCTTGCCAAACCCGCGATAGACGTGGTGAAAAACAGACAGCTCCGTTATCTGCCCAGACGTTTCGAGAAGAATTATCTTTACTGGATGGAGAATATCCGCGACTGGTGCATATCCCGTCAGCTTTGGTGGGGACATCGCATACCCGTATTCTACTGCGACGCTTGCGGAGGCGAGTTCGTCAGCCGCGAAGACCTCAAAGTCTGTCCGAAGTGTGGCGCGCCCGTTCGTCAGGACGAAGACGTGCTCGATACCTGGTTTTCGAGTGCTCTCTGGCCTTTCTCGACGCTCGGCTGGCCGGAAAAAACTCCCGACCTCGACTACTTCTATCCGACAAACGTGCTTGTCACCGCATACGATATAATCACGTTCTGGGTAGCGCGTATGATTTATTCGGGCATGGAGTTTATGGGAGAAAAGCCTTTCGATACCGTGCTCATTCACGGACTTGTACGCGACGAGCAGGGCAGAAAACTCTCCAAGAGTCTCGGAAACGGTATCGATCCGCTTGAAATAATCGATCAGGTCGGCGCGGACGTATTGCGTATTTCGCTTATAAGCGGCGTCAGCGCGGGCGGCGACATAAAGTATTCGGCAAAGAAGCAGGAAGGTTACCGCAATTTCATGAACAAGATATGGAACGCGTCGCGTTTCGTGCTTATGAATGTAGGCGATACCGAAATACTGCCGATTGAAAAAGTAAAGCTCACGCTTGCCGACAAGTGGATAATAACGCGGCTTAACAGAACGATTGCGGACGTCACCAAGTATATGGAACGCTACGAAGTCGGGCTTGCGGCAAACAAGATATACGATTTCGTGTGGAGCGAATTCTGCGACTGGTATATCGAACTTTCCAAAATTTCGCTGTACTCGTCGAACGCAAAGAAAAAACAGGCAACGCTCAGCGTGCTTGTGCGCGTGCTCCGTGATATACTCAAACTTGCGCACCCCGTTATTCCGTTCATCACTGCGGAGATTTACGAAAACCTGCCCGATGCGATAAAGGAAGCGGAAGATATAATGATTTCGCCGTATCCCGACGCGAAAGCATTGCGTTCGCATCCTAAGGACGCGCGGCGTATGGAACAGATAATGGACGCAATAAAGCGTATACGCGCGCTCCGCGTAGAGCTCGGCGTAAAACCCTCGAAGCGTACGGAAATCTACGCGCTTCCCGCGGACGGCGATCCCGCGCTTGCAAAAAAAGCGGGCGAGTATCTCGTTAAACTCGGCTCGGGTACGGAATACAAAATCGTCGATTCCAAACCCGAAAACTGCACGACGATAGTTACCGCGTTCGGAGAAATATATATTCCGATGGGCGAGCTTGTCGATTATGAAAAAGAAACCGAGCGTCTCAGCGGCGAGCTTAAACAGGC
>CASFAN010000049.1 GCA_949292715.1 uncultured Eubacteriales bacterium | reverse complement strand
CCCGGACAGGACGAATTTATTCAGGCGGCTACGGAAGTACTCTCCTCGCTTACTCCCGTCATCGAAAAGCACCCCGAATATGCGGAAAACGCCATACTCGAACGGCTGACCGAACCCGACCGACAGATTATTTTCCGCGTGCCCTGGACGGACGACAACGGCAAAATACATGTAAACCGCGGCTATCGCGTGCAATTCAGCAACGCAATCGGTCCGTATAAAGGCGGGCTGCGCTTTCATCCCTCGGTAAACCTCGGCATAATCAAGTTTTTGGGCTTCGAACAGATATTCAAAAACAGTCTTACGGGGCTGCCCATCGGCGGAGGAAAAGGCGGCAGCGATTTCGACCCGAAAAACAAATCGGACGCCGAAGTGTTCCGTTTCTGCGTGAGCTTTATGACCGAACTTTACAAGTATATTTCCGCCGACGAGGACGTTCCTGCCGGCGATATAGGCGTCGGCGCGCGTGAAATCGGCTATCTGTTCGGCGCCTACAAACGCATTACCGGCAGATTCGAAGGCGTGCTTACGGGTAAAGGGCTGTCTTACGGCGGCAGTCTGACGCGAAAAGAAGCCACCGGCTACGGGCTTGTATATCTGACAAGCGAAATGCTCGAGCACGCCGGCATGAAATTTTCCGGACTCAGAACGGTTGTTTCGGGCGCGGGCAACGTCGCCATCTACGCCGCCGAAAAAGCCATCGGAGCGGGTGCAAAAGTCATTACCATGTCCGACTCGAACGGCTGGATTTACGACCCGGACGGAATAGATATCCGGGCAGTAAAACAAATCAAAGAAATAAGACGCGGCAGACTTAAAGAGTACTCCTCTTTTCGTCCGCGTTCGGAATACCACGAAACAGGAAACGTCTGGCAGGTTCCGTGCGACGTCGCCCTTCCCTGCGCCACTCAAAACGAGTTGCGCCTTGAAGACGCCGAAAACCTCATACGCGGCGGAGTCAAAGCGGTTGCCGAAGGCGCGAATATGCCCACCACTCCCGACGCGGTGGAACTGCTGCAGCGCAGCGGCGTTTTATTTGCTCCCGGCAAAGCCGCCAACGCCGGCGGAGTCGCGGTATCCGCTCTCGAAATGGCTCAAAACAGTCAGCGCACAAGCTGGTCGTTCGAAAAAACCGACGAAAAACTGCTTGCCATCATGAAAAATATCTATGCGAATATTTCGTCGAACGCGGAAAAGTACGGGCGCAAAGGCGATCTCGTCGCCGGCGCAAACATAGCCGGTTTTATCAAGGTTGCCGACGCGCTTTTGTCGCAGGGACCGCAATAAAAACGCGAGTACTACGTCACGCATAGTACTTAAAACGCGGAAAATTTGACTCTTTTCCGTCAAAAACTCGGTTTTTTTGATTGACATATTTAAGTTTACGGTCATATAAATAAACAGTCACGAGGTGATACGGATAATGCCTTTTATAGAATTTATTTGTCCTAAATGCGGAAAAACCACGGAGGAACTCGTAAATACCGACCATTCCGCTCCGCTCTGCCCCGATTGCGGAGAAAAAATGCAGCAAAAATACTGGGGAGAAATACGCATAAACCGCCGCACTCCCGAGCATTGTTCGGGTAACTGCAAAAACTGCAAAGGATGCGGCTGAAACAGGAGGTTTGGGAATATGAACGAAATTTATACACGCAGAAGCGCAAGAAAGTTTTCTTGTAAGCTTCCGGAACGCGACAAACTGCTCGCCGTCGTGCAGGCAGGCACCTGCGCTCCGTCCGCTCTCAACAACATGTCGAGACAATTTACGGTAATTACCGATAAAAAGCTCATCGACAAACTAAACGGCGCCGTAAAAGCCGCGGTCGGACCGGACGAAGTCAACGCGGTAACGGAACGTAACGGCGGAATTTACAGCTTTTTCTATTCGGCGCCCGCGCTTATCGTGGTTTCGACCGACAGGAACGAACTCTGCCCCGCCGCAGACTGCGCGGTCGCCCTCGAAAATATGTTTTTAAAAGCCGAACAGCTCGGGCTTTCCACCTGCTGGATTAACAAGCTTTCCGCGCTGTGCTCGGACCACGGCGTAAGGGAGACGCTTACGGAGGCGGGAATACCTATTTCCCACGATGTTTACGGGTCGTGCGCGATAGGGTACTCGGACATCGACAAGACGCCCGTTACTTCAAAGCCGAATAAAATAATTTTCTGTGAATAAGGAGATATATTACCATGGAAAAAAACATTGTCGAAATTTGCAAAAAATATAACCTGCCGGGAAATGCAACGCTCGAATGTTTCGTGCATTCGGACAACCGCGAAATGCACGATATGGTGCAGTCAATGCCGTGCATGATCGTATGCCCCGGCGGCGGATACCACTTCGTTTCGGAACGCGAAGCCGAACCCATTGCCATCGAGTTTTACAACCGAAACTACAACGCCTTTATTCTGCGCTACGATATTGCTCCCGCGCGTTATCCCCTCGCGCTCACTCAGCTGGCTTGCTGCGTGGATTATGTGCGCAAAAACGCCGAAACGCTGCACGTCGATCCCGATAAAATTTACGTTTGCGGATTCTCGGCGGGCGGCCATCTCGTCGGCTGCCTTGCCAACTTCCACGACACGCTGCCGTGCGATTATATTGACGCTTCCGCGCTTGACGCCAAGCCGAACGCCGTAATTCTGTCCTATCCGGTCATTTATCCCAGCAGCCACGTCTCTTCGTACAAAAATCTTCTGGGCGAGGAGATGAATAACGATGCGCTCGTTGAAAAATTAACGCTCGATC
>CASFAN010000048.1 GCA_949292715.1 uncultured Eubacteriales bacterium | reverse complement strand
CCCGCGCCCATTGCGCTTATAACGGTAGACGCACCGGTTACGGCGTCACCGCCCGCATAAATGCCTTCGCGTGAAGTCAAGCCGTCCTCGTTCACGATTATTCCTCCGTGGCTGTTGACTTCGAGTCCTCTCACCGTCGCTTTTATAAGCGGATTGGGCGAAGTGCCTATGCTCATGACTACCGTATCTACGTCAAGGGTAAACTCGCTTCCTTCGACGGGAACGGGTCTGCGGCGGCCGCGTTCGTCGGGAGCGCCGAGTTCCATTTTTATGCACTTAATGCCCGTTACCGTTCCGTTTTTCGGATCGCGCTTATCATCGGGATTATTATAACCGAGAATCTCTACGGGATTGCAGAGCAGACGGAAATCGATACCCTCTTCTTCCGCGTGTTCGACTTCCTCCTTGCGCGCGGGCAGTTCGGTCATCGAACGGCGGTATACTATGTACACCTTTTCCGCACCGAGACGGAGTGCGGTTCTCGCCGCGTCCATAGCGACGTTTCCGCCGCCGACTACCGCTACTTTGCCGCCCTTCATTATAGGCGTATCCGAACGGTCGCGGTACGCTTTCATAAGGTTGCTTCTCGTAAGGAATTCGTTTGCCGAGTATACGCCTTTAAGGCTTTCGCCGGGTATGTTCATAAAGTTGGGAAGTCCCGCGCCCGAACCGATGAACACGGCTTCGTAACCGTCCTCGAACAGTTCGTCTACGGTCAGAGTTTTACCTATGACGACGTTGGTTTCCACGTCGACTCCCAGCGCTTTGAGCCCGTCGACTTCCTTTGCGACAATTGTTTTGGGAAGACGGAACTCGGGTATACCGTAAACGAGCACGCCGCCCGCGGTATGAAGCGCTTCGAATATGGAAACGCTGTAACCTTTTTTCGCAAGGTCGCCCGCGCAGGTAAGTCCGCTCGGTCCGGAGCCGACTACCGCGACTTTATGTCCGTTTGGCTGAGGTTTAACGGGTTTCTCCGTGCAGGTATCGTTGTGACGGTCTGCGACGAATCTTTCCAGTCTGCCTATGCCCACGGGTTCGAATTTAATACCGAGCGTGCACTTGGATTCGCACTGCGTTTCCTGCGGGCATACGCGGCCGCATACAGCGGGAAGCGACGAATACTCGGATATTTTTTTATAAGCGCCTTCGTAATCGCGTTCTTTGATTTTCTGAATAAACGCGGGAATATCGATATTGACGGGGCAACCCGAAACGCAAGGCTTATTCTTGCAATTCAGGCAACGCTCGGCTTCGGCAACGGCTATTTCTTCGGTATAACCTGTCGCTACTTCTTTGAAGTTATGCGCCCTTACTTTTGGATCCTGTGAGGGCATGGGATGTTTTTTAGGCTGAATGGGCATTTTATTTCACCTCCGCTTTTTTAAGCAGATTGCAGGTTTCTTCGCGGGCATGACGCTCGAATTCGGCATACATGCTGCCGCGCATCATCGCTTCGTCGAAATCCACGGTAAACGCGTCGAAATCGGGGCCGTCTACGCATGCGAACTTGGTATGACGCTTACCGTCCGCATCGGTAACGGTGAGTCGGCAACCTCCGCACATTCCCGTTCCGTCTATCATTATCGGGTTCATCGACACCACCGTTTTCTGTCCGAAAGGTTTCGTCGTAAGCGTCACGAATTTCATCATTATGACGGGACCGATAGCGATAACCACGTCGAAACGTTCGCCTTTGTCGAGCATTTCTTTAAGCGGTGCGGTAACTACGCCCTTTTCGCCCCAGCTTCCGTCGTCGCTCATCTTGAACATGCGGTCGCTTGCGGCTTCGAATTCTTTTTCGAGTATAACGAGATCTTTGTTACGGAAACCCGCTATCGTGGTAACTTCGCATCCGAGATCGTGAAGCTCTTTTGCTACGGGATATGCTATCGCGCATCCGACGCCGCCGCCTACTATGCACGCTTTTTTAACGCCCTCGACTTCGGTCGCGTTGCCGAGCGGTCCCACGAAATCGCAGATGTATTCGCCCTGCGCTTTCGCATTCAGCTTTGCGGTAGTCGCGCCCACGATCTGGAAAATTATGTCCACGCTGCCTTTTTCGCGGTCATATCCCGCTACGGTAAGCGGAATACGCTCGCCTTCCTCGTCGACGCGGAGAATAATAAACTGCCCCGGCTTAGCTTTTTTCGCAACAAGCGGAGCTTCCACCGACATAAACGTTACGGTGGGATTAAGTTCCCTCTTTTCAAGAATTTTGTACATGTTCTTTTCCTCTCGGTCAAGTTCTGATAAAGAAAACGCGCGTACGGCATATTGCTTATCGCCGACGCGCTTTTGCCTTTACAGGGCTATTATAATACATACTCTTTTTTTTGTCAACGTTTCGGAAAAAAGTTTACGCTTCAAGCGACGTTGAAAGAAGAATTGCAAGCAAAACAGCCGCTCTTTTTACTCCCGCGCCGCTACCCTCGCCAGCGCACCCCATAAGAAGCGCCGCGCTTCTTGCGGCAACGCCGCCCGCTCCGCCTTCCGAATATTCACCGAGGTAAACCGCATATTCGCTGACTGTCAGCGTGGCAAGACTTTCGCTCGTTTTTCCCGTTTCGAGCTCGTCGGTCAGTTCGGATATTTCCGCTACCACTTCCGTAGCCGCATTATAAAATTCAGCGGAAGCGTTTGCGTTTTCGCCAGTAAACGCCGTTCCGACGATTTTAAGTTCCCGCACTTCACCGCCGAGCAATGCTGCGTTTTTGTCGGTGTACAGCCGCTTAGCGACAAATCCGTCGTGTATAACTCCCGCTTCGCCGTCGCGTCGGTAACCCGAAGCTATTACGGAAGCCGTAATTTCCGTCGCGCTTTCTCCCGAGAGATAAAAAACCGCTTCCTCATTTACGACGGCGCCGGGATTTATCCCGCGCATCGAAATATACACTCCGCACACAAGCGCGGTCGCTCCGCATATTACGCAGACTGCCGCCGCTATAACCGCTACCGCTCGCCTTACAGAATTGCCGAATTCAGACATAATACATTATTATGCCGTGATTTTAAGTTTGAGAACGTCACTCTCCGTCCTCGTTTTCATTATGGTTCGCCGCTTTTTTGCCGCGGATCAGTCTGACGATCAGGCGCGCTATCGCCGCAATCGCAAGCAGCACAAGCGAAAATAGCAGCGACAAAGTCATTATACACGTCATGGTCACGCCGGCTTTGAGCACCCCGCCCGTCACCGCGCTTAATGCGGGAATACCTGAATACGACTGAACTATCGCGCACACGAGATCGAGCGCCGCGAATATCCCCGCGAGAATGACTCCGCCGAGCACTCCGCATTTCACGTCCGCAGGTGAAAGGTCGACATGCAGAGATATGCAGAACGCAAGTGGAAGAAACAGCCAGTACCAGCCGTTCGCAAAATTTAAAGGCGAAAATATGGCGACGAAAGATTTTCCGATCGCCGTGAATATTCCCTCAGCAACCGCCGCACCGTCCGCGGATATGCCGTCGGAAACGGCAGAGATCACTCCGTCAAAAGCGGGGCGCGCCATAATAAACAACAGCAGAAGTATCACGGCGTTTCCGAGAAGTACGGGCGCTACGCCTATAAAGAAATTCCCCGCTCGGCTGTAAATGCTTCGAGGATTATAAGTATGACGAACATATCCGAGCACACCGCTTTCTTCGTCTATCTGAAAAAGTTTGATTTCGGTTATCCTGTGCCCGAAAAGCAGACACATAAGAGCATGCGAGCCTTCGTGAATAGGCGTACCTATAACGCCCGTCGCATAACATATCGCACGCCCTCCGCCGACGGTTTTATAAAAAGCCATATTCACGAAATGGGTCAGCAGTCCGAACAGCGTAACGGCGCCGACGGTAAAAAGCAGCTGAAGGAACAGAGAAAGAAAAAATTCGCCTACCATGGTATTATCGGTTTATCCTCTTTTACCGCTTCCAAGCCTGCCGCGCTCAATCTTTCGGCATCGCCCGTCGGATCGAGATGAACGGCAATAACCTCGGCTCCCGATTCTTTTTGAAGGCGCGCGCCGTCCGCCGCCGTCATATGCGGCGCGCCTTCGCAAAAGCCGCAATCGGCAAGCACAAGACTGCTTCCTTTGCAGAAATTCACAAGACCGTCAAACCACAAAGTATCGGCAGTATACACAAACGATTTACCGTTTTCCGTTACCCTGACGGCATAGGTCTCCACTCCGTGCACGGTGCGCGTAAAGCACAGTCCGAGATCTTTAACCGAAACGCGCACCCCTTCGCCTATAACTCTGACGTCAAGCGTGCTTGCGTTCTTTATCAGAGAGAATCTGTCCGCGGGCGTACCCGGACAATATATTACATGCCTGCCGGGATAATATGAAAGCGGAAACACGTCACAGAAGTGATCGTAGTGAAGATGCGTTATTATAAACGCGTCGACGAGCGAAGGATCGACAAAACCGCGTAATCGGGAAAACGCGCCGCACCCGAGATCGAGTACGATTTTTGCGTTTTCGCTTTCGACGAGATAACAACCCGTCGCTCCGAATGCTGCGGGATAAGATCCGTAAATCCCTATCGGCGTTATTTTCATTGCTGCTCCTTTTGCGCATTTTTTTGCGCGAAACTCTCTTTATAATAGTAGCTAACACAAAATAAAGGTTTTGTCAATACCTTTTACAAAAATTTTTTTTGAAAAATTTTTGCGAACCGTCTTGATTATATTTCACGTTTAGTATATACTATCATTGTAAAGCAGTTAAATGCCTGCGGCTCACGTCAGTTGTTTAATATTTAACCTCAACTCTTAAAAGGGCTTATGGCGCGTTCGTATGCACTATGTCAGGCCTCAGTAATTCTCATCGCAAATACAATTAACTGCGATCAGCGGTGGAAGACAGACGGCATAGACAGCCTGCCCACCTGCCTTTGGCGGGTTAGTATTTGCAACACGACGGCTCTCGCGGGTGAACCTTTGTTCCCTCTTTCCGTTTTCGGAAAGAGGGAGTTTTTTATTACACCGGGAATATCAGACATATCAGATATAAAAAACCGTAGCTTTGCTTTTGAAAAGCATCCCAAAAGTTTGTCTAACTTTTGGGATGCTTTTCATTTACAAAACGTGTTTTTATCGGATTTCAACCGTTAACGGTAAAATATACGGCAAGAAATATTATAAGCGCAATCAGAACAATTCTTGCGAGCCAGGAAAACAGTTTATACTTTTTCCTGCGACGCGCCGCCCGTTCATCGGGGACGTATAACGGTTCGATAGTCTGCGCGGTCTCTCCTACGCGCAGCCGCACGCAGCTTACGGGAGGAGGCATTCCGCGTACGACTTTTCTGCGCTTGAGCGGTACTTTATCCAAAAGTGTATACAGAGGTTCCGCGCGGCGCGTAAAACGCACCTTGCAATCGAGCGCGTCGGTATCTTTCGAATAACGCGGAGTAAAGAATCCCATTATTCCTATTACCCAGAAAAGCAAAGCGAAAAGTGCCCAGAATTTATCCGAAAGCTCGGATCGCCTTACAATTCTTATCTCGGCTTCGCCCTCGCCGTCCGGAATCTCGGCGGAATACGTCGTTTTATTTTCCTTTTTCAGCGGAAGGCGTTTACCTTCGTAATATACGGCTTCGTCACTGCGGTTTTCCAGAAATATTTTCATAATCACACCTGCACATTCATAGCATAGCCGTAAAAGATTATTGCGGCTAAAATAAGCATTGCTGCGGCAATACTCGATCCGACAATCCGCGATACCTTGCCCTTAGGCTCTTTCCGAAGCGCCGCCAGCACAATGCTCGTCACGCACATAGAAAGCCCCAATGCAAGGAATACCGGCATTGCTCCGATATAAAAACGGTTGACGCTTTGCACTATGGACGAGATGGTTTCGATACCTCCGCCGACATCGTACAATGCGCGGAAGTCCTCGTTCAACAGCAACATTCCGAGCGTAACGACTGTCATCGCAAAAAGAATAAGCACATAAAGTCCGGTCAGCACGGCAGAAGCCCACAAAGCCAACACCGCAAGAGCGGGTACGAATGCCGCAATCACGAATATCCAGCTGAGGCGAAGAAAAGTCCCGCCCAAACGATTGCTGAAATAATACAATCGCATTTCGTTTTCCATACCATTCCCCCATTGCAGGTTTTTAATTATGATACCATAGGATTAACAATTTGTCAATATGAGTTGATAAAAATATTGCGTTTTTAAGCGTGTTCCGCAAGATAAAAGCGGTTTCTGAATGTTATTATAAGTTATTCGGCGCAAAATATGCTACCCGACAAAGCAAAGGACGGAACGCTTACCGCGTTCCGTCATTCAATAATTCTGTCATCCGAGTATTTTTTTCATTCTCTGCATCGCTTCCTGCGTTTTTTCGTAAGTATTGAATGCGGTCAAGCGGAAGAAACCTTCGCCGTTCTTTCCGAAGCCCGAACCCGGCGTACCTACGACGTTCGCCTGCGTAAGCAGTTTGTCGAAGAAATCCCAGCTGTCGCCGTTACATTTCAGCCATATATACGGGGAGTTTTTGCCTCCTGTGTGATATATACCCGCTTCTGTCAGCGTGTCCGAAATCAGCTTGGCGTTTTTCTGATACGCATGAATGTTTTCGAGGTTCTGCTTAACGCCCTCTGCGGAATACGCCGCCTCTGCCATTCTCTGCTGTATGTAGCTCGTGCCGTTGAATTTAGTGGACTGTCTTCTCGCCCACATCTTAGCGAGTTTACCGCCGCAAAGCTCGTTCGGAACTACCGTATATCCGCAACGCGTTCCCGTAAAGCCCGCCGTTTTGGAAAACGAGCAAAGCTCTATCGCGCACGTTCTCGCACCGTCGATTGCAAATATGCTTCTCGGAACGTCGGAATCGGTCACAAACGCTTCGTAAGCGGCGTCATAAATAATTACCGCTCCGCGCGCGTTCGCGAAATCCACCCATTTTTTAAGCTGCGTAAACGTATAAGCCGAACCCGTCGGGTTATTCGGCGAGCAAAGATAAATAATATCGCAATCGGTCTTATCGTCGGGCAGCGGAGCGAAGTCGTTTTCTTCCGTAGCGTCGCAGAACACGACTTTCCTGCCGCTCATTATATTGCTGTCGAAATATACGGGGTACACGGGATCGGGAATGAGCACCGTATTATCGGTATCGAACATATCGACGATGTTGCCGCAGTCGCTCTTTGCACCGTCCGAAACGTGTATTTCGCCCGCTCCGACTTTAACTCCGAACGAAGCGTAATACGCGCTTATCGCATTGCGGAGAAATTCATAACCCTGCGAGTCGGGGCTGTAACCGCGGAAAGTTTCCGCCTTGCCCATTTCGCTCATAGCTTTAAGTCCCGCTTCTACCACGCAGGGCGCAAGCGGACGAGTTACGTCGCCTATGCCCATTTTGATTATGTTCGCCGACGGGTTGGCTGCCGTATATTTTTTCAAGCGGTTTGCTATCTCGACAAAAAGATAGCTGTTCTGCAATTTATCGTAATTGGTATTGAGTTTCATGTTTATGCTCCTTTAACCGTCGCTTCTCTTGTTTGCAAGCGCGGCGGCGACGAATGCTTTGAATATAGGCTGGGGGCGGTGCGGTCTGCTCTTGAATTCGGGATGATACTGCACGCCGATATAAAACGGATGATTGGGCAGTTCCACGCTTTCGACAAGGTCGTTCTGCGGGTTTCTTCCGCCGATAACGAGTCCGAGACGGGTAAATTCGGTGCGGTACGCGTTGTTGAACTCGAAACGGTGACGGTGTCTTTCGAATACCGTTTTCGCTCCGTCATAACACTTGGAAAGCAATGTCCCTTCGGCTATTTCACACTCGTAAGCGCCCAGACGCATGGTGCCGCCCGTATTCTCCATACCCATCTGCCCTTCCATAAAGTCGATTACTTTGTCGGGAGAATGATGATCGAATTCACGGCTGTTCGCCTCTTTGAGTCCCGCCACGTTACGCGCGAACTCGATAACCGCTATCTGCATGCCGAGGCAGATGCCGAAATACGGCACGCCGTTTTCACGAGCGTATTTCGCGGCAAGGATCATACCCTCTATACCTCTGTCGCCGAACCCGCCGGGTACGAGTATGCCGTCGCATTTTCCGAGGCGTTCCGCGCAGTTTTCTTCGGTAAGTTTTTCGCTGTCCACCCAGTCGATATTGATTTTTGCGCCGTTGTGTATGCCGCCGTGCGTAAGCGCTTCGATTATCGAAAGATAGGTGTCGAACATGTGAGTATACTTACCGCATATCGCGATCGTCACGCTCTTGTCGCGAGCGCGCGCCATGTCGATCATATGCAGCCAGTCGGTAAGGTCGGGCTTATTGTCGGGAAGCGACAGTCTGCGGCTGACAACCTCGCATATATTGCTTTCCTCGAGCATGAGCGGAGCTTCGTAAAGCAGACCGACGTTTCTGTTCTCGATAACGCATTCGGGATAAACGTTGCAGGTAAGCGCGATCTTTTTCTTTATAGCCGCGTCCAGACGTCCGTCGCAGCGGCATACCACGAGATCGGGCTGAATGCCGAGGCTCTGCAACTCCTTGACGGAGTGCTGAGTGGGTTTGGATTTGACTTCTCCGCTCGACTTGATTACGGGAACGAGAGTGACGTGAATGTAAATGCAGTTCTCCCTGCCCACTTCGTTGCCTACCTGACGGATAGCTTCGAGGAACGGCAGACTTTCTATGTCGCCTATCGTTCCGCCGATTTCGGTTATTACCACGTCCGCGCCGTCTTTTTTGGCAACGCTGTAAACGAATCTTTTGATTTCGTTGGTAATATGCGGAATGACCTGTACGGTTTCGCCGTTGTACACGCCGTTACGCTCGTTGTTCAGAACGTTCCAGTAAACCTTACCCGTCGTAAGGTTGGAGAATTTATTGAGGTTTTCGTCAATAAATCTTTCGTAATGTCCGAGGTCGAGGTCGGTTTCCGCGCCGTCTTCGGTTACGAACACTTCGCCGTGCTGATACGGACTCATCGTGCCGGGATCGATATTTATATAAGGATCGAGCTTCTGCGACACGACTTTCAGTCCCTTCGCTTTGAGCAGCATTCCGAGGCTTGCCGCGGTTATACCTTTGCCAAGTCCCGACACAACGCCGCCGGTGACGAATATATACTTTGTCATAAACGTACTACTCCTTTGTAAACTTCGACTGCGTCGCCCGTGAGATACACGGTTTCGCCCGTATACTGTACGGTAAGTTCTCCGCCTTTGAGCTTGACGGTAACCGTTTCGCCCTGTCTGAATTTGCCCAGTCTCGTAAGAGCCACGACCGCCGCACACGTTCCCGTTCCGCAGGCGTAAGTTTCACCCGTGCCGCGCTCCCATACGCGGACTTTTATCGTCGTTTCGTCAAGCACCTGCACGAATTCAACGTTCACTCTGTTGGGGAAAAGCGGATCGTTTTCTATCTGCGAGCCGATATTCTTCACGTCCACCGCGTCGACGTCGTCGACGACTATTACGCAATGAGGATTGCCCATTGATACGCAGGAAACCGTTCTCTCCTCGCCCGCGAGATACAGTTTTTCGCCTATGACTTCGCCCTGCAATTTCACGGGAATGAGTTTTGCGTCGAATACGGGCGCACCCATATCCACTTTCGCGCTCGTGACTTTATTGTTACGCGCATAAAGCCAAAGTTTTTTTATGCCGCTGCGCGTCTCCACGGTTATTTCTTTTTTATCGACGTAACCGTTATCGTAAACGTATTTGCCGACGCACCTTATCGCATTGCCGCACATCATGCCTTCGCTTCCGTCGGAATTGAACTCGCGCATTTTTACGTCCGCACACGTCGACGGTTCGATGAATACGACGCCGTCTCCGCCTACGCTGAAATGTCTGTCCGAGAGGTTGACGGCAATGGACTCCATATTGTTTATCTTGTGCTTGCTGCAATCGATGTAAATATAGTCGTTGCCGCATCCCTGCATTTTCGTAAAGGAAAGCTTTTGCTTTTCCGTTCTCATGCGGTTGATGTCCACAAGCTCTATGTTGCCCTGGCTGTATTTGGATCTCAGCGAGCTTGCAAGCGCGTTCGCGGTATCGATACTCGTCAGACAAGGAATCGCAAGCGCAACCGCTTCGCGGCGAAGTCTTACGTCGTCCTCGCTGGGTATTCTGCCCTTCGACGAAGTGCAGATAAGCAGGCTTACCTTGCCGCCCGTAAGCAGATCAAAAGTGGTTTCCGATCCGCCGTCGCTGATTTTATTTACGACGGTGACTTTCATTCCCGCTTTTTTAAGCACTTCTCCCGTACCTGCGGTCGCGTAAAGTTTATAGCCGATTTCGCTGTAAGTCTTTGCGACGGCGGCAATTTCGGGTTTGTCGGCGTCGCGCACCGTGATAAGCACTCCGCGGCGGTTCTTTCTGTCCATATCGTAGCCTGCCGCGCAAAGTCCCTTGTAAAGCGCTTCGTCGAGGCTCTTGCCTATGCCGAGCACTTCGCCCGTGGATTTCATCTCGGGTCCGAGATGAGTATCGAGGTCGGTCAGTTTTTCAAAGCTGAAGATAGGCACTTTGACCGCGACGTAAGGACTGCGGCGGTAAAGACCCGTGCCGTAACCGAGATCGGCAAGATTTTTGCCGAGCATACATTCGGTAGCAAGCTGTATCATAGGCACGCCCGTGACTTTGCTTATATAAGGAACGGTACGACTGGATCTCGGGTTGACTTCGATTACGTATATCTGATTGTTCTTGACGATATACTGAATGTTTATCAGTCCGCGCGTGTCAAGTCCGAGCGCGAGCTCACGGGTATTTTCGATGAGTTTTTCGATAATTTCGTCGCTGAGATTCTGTGCGGGATATATGGCTATCGAGTCGCCGCTGTGTATTCCCGTTCTCTCGACGTGCTCCATTATTCCCGGAATGAGAATGTCTTTGCCGTCGCATATCGCGTCGACTTCGACTTCCGTACCGATGACGTATTTATCGATGAGAATGATATTGTCGGGGTTTTCGGTGAGAATGACGTCCATATACTCGCGTATATCGCTCTCTCCCCACGCGATTATCATATTCTGTCCGCCGAGAACGTAGCTCGGACGCATAAGCACGGGATAACCGAGTTCCGCGCCCGCTTTAAGCGCGTCGGCAGTGTTCGTCACGGTATGTCCCGCCGGACGTCTTATATTCAGTTTTTCGAGCAATTCGTCGAAACGCTCTCTGTCCTCGGCTGCGTCTATGCTGTCCGCGCTCGTACCGAGAATTTTTACACCCGATTCACTGAGGTGTTTCGTAAGTTTGATAGCGGTCTGTCCGCCGAACGCCACGACCGCGCCGTAAGGCTTTTCAGCCGCAATGACGTTATCCACGTCCTCGGGAGTAAGAGGTTCGAAATACAGTCTGTCTGCCGTATCGAAGTCCGTGGAAACCGTTTCGGGGTTATTGTTTACAATCGCGACTTCGCAACCCGCTTCTTTGAGCGCCCACACGCAATGAACGGACGCATAGTCGAATTCTATGCCCTGACCTATGCGGATAGGTCCCGAACCGAACACTATCACGCGGCGTTTGTTTTTATCCCCGCGCTCCTCGATAAATTCTTCCGCTTCGTTTTCTTCGTCGTATGTCGAATAGAAATACGGGGTTTCCGCTTTGAACTCGGCGCCGCACGTATCGACCATTTTGTAAACGGCTTTGCGATGCGCGGGAAGTTTGTTTCCGCTTATCTTTTCAAGCACTTTGTCGGGATAGCCGAGATTTTTACCTCTTAAATATTCCGCTTCGTCTATCTTCCTGTCTTTTATGGAAAGCTCATAATCCACAAGGTTCTTTATTTTCGTAACGAACCACTTGTCGATCTTCGTTTCGTCGCAAATTTCGTCCACCGTGCGCAGTCCGCGTTTAAGCGCTTCGTATATCATAAACAAACGGTAGTCGGTTGCGGGCATAAGAGAGTTTACCACTTTCTCGTCGGAATAGCAGTTGTATTTGGAGTTGTCGAGACTAAGCCCTTCGCTTCCGCGTACCGCCTTCATAAGCGCGTTTTCAAACGTGGGAGCAATAGCCATTACTTCGCCCGTCGCTTTCATCTGCGTGCCGAGCGTACGCTTTGCGTATACGAATTTATCGAACGGCCAGCGGGGCAGTTTTACGACTACATAGTCGAGCGTAGGCTCAAAGCATGCTTTCGTCTTGCCCGTTACGGCGTTGGGGATTTCGTCGAGGTTATAACCGAGCGCGATCAGCGTCGCTACTTTTGCTATCGGATACCCGGTTGCTTTGGACGCGAGCGCGGAAGAACGCGACACGCGGGGATTGACCTCGATGACCGCATATTCCATGCTGTCGGGTTTAAGAGCGAACTGGCAGTTGCAGCCGCCCTCTATGCCGAGCGCGTCTATAATTTTAAGCGCGGCGCTTCTGAGCATCTGGAATTCCTTATCGGCAAGCGTAACGCAGGGCGCAACGACTATGCTGTCGCCAGTATGAACGCCGACGGGATCGAAGTTTTCCATCGAGCACACGGCGATCACGTTACCGGCATGGTCGCGCATCACCTCGAACTCGATTTCTTTCCAGCCGGATATACATTTTTCGATGAGAACCTGCGTTATCGGGGAAAGATAAAGTCCGCCCGCCGCTATCTCGCGCAGTTCCTGTTCGTTCGCGGCAATACCGCCGCCCGCGCCGCCGAGAGTGAATGCGGGACGAACGATGACGGGATAACCTATTTCGTCCGCGAACGCAACAGCGCTTCCGACGTCGTTTACGACAAGCGAAGGAATGACGGGCTGACCGATTTCCTCCATCGTATCCTTGAACTTCTGTCTGTCTTCGGCTTTATCTATCGTTTCGGGATTCATGCCGAGCAGACGAACGTTGTTTTCTTTGAGGAATCCGCTTTTGTCGAGCTGCATGGACAGCGTAAGTCCCGTCTGACCGCCGAGGCTGGGCAAAATTCCGTCCGGTTTTTCTTCGAGTATTATTCGTTTGAGTACGGGAAGCGTGAGCGGTTCGATATAAATCTGATCCGCCATCGCTTTGTCCGTCATTATCGTCGCGGGGTTGGAGTTTACGAGCACGACTTCCACTTTCTCGTTTTTCAGAGTGTGGCATGCCTGCGTTCCCGCATAGTCGAATTCAGCCGCCTGACCTATCGTTATAGGTCCCGAACCGATCACGAGTACTTTTTTTATGTCCTTGTTTTTAGGCATTTTTCTCCTCCCCGTCCATCATCGCAATAAATCTGTCAAACAGAAACTCCGTATCGAGCGGTCCGCCGTGCGCTTCGGGGTGGAACTGCACCGTAAAGCACGGGCGCCCGATATAGTCTATACCCTCGCAGGTCTTGTCGTTGGCGTTTATCATACGCACTCTGCCCACGCTTTCGTCAAGCGAATTGCTTTTGACCGCATAGCCGTGGTTCTGGCTCGTGATATAAACTCTGCCCGTTACAAGATCCTTTACGGGCTGATTCGCGCCGCGATGACCGTATTTAAGTTTATGCGTTTTAGCACCCGACGCAAGCGCCATAAGCTGGTGTCCGAGGCAGATTCCGAACGTCGGTATTTTATGCTCGTTGAGTTTCTTTATCTGTTCTATCTGGAATTTTGCGTCGGAAGGATCACCGCCGCCGTTGGAAAGCATTATGCCCTGCGGAGAAAGCGCGAGAATCTGTTCCGCCGTATACGTACACGGTACGATCGTTACTTCGCAGCCGCGCGCGGCAAGTTCGCGCGCTATGTTGCGCTTTGCGCCGTAATCGATAAGCACGACTTTCCTGCCCTCGCCTACTTTAAGCGCGGATTTTACCGTGGTATTTTCGGGCGAAGCTTTTACTCTGAACGCCTTGATCTCCGCAAGTTTCTTTTCCTTGTCGTCGAGCGACTGCGTTATCATTCCGTTCATAACGCCGTGTTCTCTTATCGTTTTGGTAAGGCGACGGGTATCTATCCCCTGCAAGCCGACCACGCCGTGCACGGCAAGCCAGTCGCCGAGCTCGCCTTCCTTGCGGAAGTTACTGCCGACTCCGCAAAGCTCGCGGACAATATAGCCGCGGCAATAAGCTCCGTCGGATTCCGCGTCCGCGTTTATCGAGCCGTAATTTCCGATAAGAGGAAACGTCTGCGTGATTATCTGCCCGTAGTACGACGGATCGGTAAGCGTTTCCATATACGAACCCATACCTGTGGTAAACACGACTTCACCGACGCTGTCTCCGACAGCGCCTATCGACGTGCCTTCGTATACGTCGCCGTTAGCCAAAATCAAATACGCTTTTTTCATTGCCTGTTCTCCGCTTATATTCATCGAATTTATCATTAATGTTATTAATCGAATTTATCCTTTCTGCCCGCTCCGGATACGTCTATCGGATAACTGTCCGTAAAACACCCCGTGCAGTACTCGATGTCCGTTCCCTGTTTGATCGCAGTCAGCTCTTTAACGTCGAGATATACGAGGCTGTCCGCGCCTATCTGTTTACATATCTCGTCTACGCTGTATTTGTTAGCAATCAGATTTTCCTTGCTGTCGATGTCCGTTCCGAAATAGCAGGGCGCTATGAAGGGAGGCGAGCTGATACGCATATGCACTTCTTTCGCACCCGCGTCGCGCAACGATCTGATTATCTTCGCACTCGTAGTGCCTCTGACGATCGAATCGTCAACAAGTATCACGCGCTTGCCTTCTATCGACGCGCGCAAAGGATTAAGTTTAAGTCCGACGGCGCGCGTTCTGCCCTTTTGCGTGGGAAGTATGAAACTGCGCCCGACATATCTGTTCCTGACAAACGCCATGCCGTAAGGGAGACCCGACTCCATACTGTAACCGTATGCCGCGTCGAATCCGCTTTCGGGTACGCCGCATACTATGTCCGCTTCCGTAGGGCACTGACGCGCAAGCGCTCTGCCCATTTCAAGACGGGCTTTGTAAACGCTCATTCCGTCTATAAAACTGTCGGGGCGCGCGAAATATATAAGTTCGAACACGCAAAGCGAACGTTTGCCTTTTTCGACGTGATAGCTCGTGCATTTTCCGTCGCGCGAAATCACCACGACTTCGCCCGGCTCGACGTCGCGCACGTAAGTCGCTCCTATACTGTCGAACGCACACGTTTCGCTCGCCACAACGGTAGACGTACCCAGCTTTCCTATGCAAAGCGGACGGAAACCGTTCGGGTCGCGCGCCGCTATCAGCTTGTCTTTCGTCATTATCACAAGAGAAAACGCGCCTCTGAGCGTACGTATAAGATCGGTAACGGACTTTTCAAGGCTACCCGTCTTGATTATCCTGTCGATGATAATCTTGCTTATTATTTCCGTATCGTTCGTGGTATAAAATACCGCGCCGCGTTCGTTTACCATATAACTTCTCAGCTCGTCCGCATTTGTTATGTTGCCGTTATGGCATACGGCGAACGTAAGCCGCGAATGATGAGTGACTATCGGCTGAGTATTCTCTGCCGTATTGCCGCCCGTCGTCGAATAACGCACATGTCCGCACGCCGCTTTCGTAAGCGGGGCGTTTTCAAGATATTCCCTGCCGAAAACTTCGGACACGAGTCCCACGTTTTTGCGGCAGGCGATACTGTCGCGCTGTTCGGGATCGGCAAAATACGCTATGCCCGCGCCTTCCTGACCTCTGTGCTGCAAAGCGAGGAGCGCGGTAGCCGCTATGTGTATGCACGGCTGCAGGTTACTGTCTATTATGCCGAATACTCCGCATTCTTCGTTGATTTTTCTCATTTGGTTCCTTCCGAGTCTATTATCTGCCGCGCAACGTCGAGAGCGCTTCGGCGGGTTGTCATTGCGATACGTTCTATTTCGCGATGAGCTTCTTCCTCCGTCATTCCCGACTGCACGAGTATGCACTTTGCTCTGCTTGTTATTTTAAGCGTTTCCAGCTTTTCTTTCAGCCGCGCGTTTTCTTCAAGCAATTTTTCATATCTGTAAGAAACGCCAAGCGCGCCCCTTATGGCGACGTACAGTCCGGCTTTCGTTATGGGTTTGCCGGCTACGACGAATATACCGCTGTCATACAGTTCGGTAAGTCCGTCGTCGGCGCCTTTCGGTATAAACACCGTACTCACGCAATTTTCGGCAAGCCTTAACGCGATATCTCTATAACCGGACTCCGACGAATCGGCGTTTATTATCGCGATACCGAAAGTTCGCTGTCCCGTCAGTATCCGCGCCTGAGTGATGTTTTCGGCGCGCGCCGTACGGAAATTCCCGCACAGCCTGAGCAACTCTGTCGCCGCGGCGTAAATCTTATCGGACGATGAAAGTATAAGCGCATTCAATTTCCGTTCCTCCGCACGCGACCGTGCGTACGTTTTACGCACGTCGGTTTCTCAATAGCCTGACTCTATTATGTTCTCCCTGCCCGTACGCGACGCCTGTACGCGCTTTCGGGCGAGATATTTTTCCAGATACTCCGCGGGAAGATTGCCGCGCACGAAATCCGACGATTCCGCGACGTCGAGAGCATGCCCGAGCGAAGACGGCAAGGGCGTTATTTCAGGCAAACGCTTTCCTGTCATTCCCTCCGCCCCCGCGCTCAGTATCAGCGCAAGCGTTACGAAAGGATTGCATGCCGTATCCGCGAACATTATTTCCGTTTTGCCCTTTCCGTAAAATCTTATGCCGTTCCGTCGACCGTCGCCGAAACCGCAAGGCGTTCCGGACAATGCGAGTCTGTCGTATGAGTTCGGAACGGGATTCGTGAATGCCGCCATTTCGTTTGCACGCGCAGCAATTCCGTGCATAAACGCTTTTACTTTTTCGTCGTCCGCGGGTTTCCCGTTTTCGGTTATTTCCGCGACTATGCGGAAATTGCTTCCGACTGATCCGTCTATCGGACAGGGCGCGAACGTTGCGTAAAGTCCGTTGCTGTACGCTATATTCCTGACCGCGCTCCTGAACAGCACGGTATTTATCGCGCTTCTGTATGCGGTATTCGAACGGAATATTACGGCATTCTGCCCTCTGCCTTTTTCATGATGAGACGACAGCGGCTGCATTCCCATGGATTCCAGCGTGAACACTATCTCACGGCGCAGGTTTTCGCAGGTATCGAGCGGCGCGGCGTCCAGATACGAAGCGTTGTCGACGGGAGTCAGCGTGGGTTCGCCGCGATCGTCGCGTTTCATTATATAGAACTCGCTTTCCGTCATAAACGAAACTTCGCAGCCTGTCGCGGCTTTAAACTTGTCGTCGGCTTCTTCGAGTATTCTCCCGCAATCGCAGACAAACGGCGAACCGTCGGAATTGCACAGGCGGCACATAACGTTTACCACCGCGCCTGCGGAAGGTCTCCACGGCATGGCGGTTATCGTGTCCGGTTCGGGGAAAAGCAACAGATCTCCGCCGTCCGCCGCACCGCTCGCCAAAGCGTCAACAACGAAACCCTCGCTTGTAAACTCCGCAAGATGCGCAGCATTTACGGATACGCTTTTCAGCCTGCCGGTAATATCGCAGAACGACAGTTTAACGAATTTTACGCCGTTGTCTTCGATATATTCAAGAATTTCATCTATCGTTTTCATTCCGTCTTTACACCGTTTATTGCTGATTTTAAACAACATTTCAAGAAAAAATCACCTTACGGTGACTTTTTCTTAAATCAGGCGAATATCCTGTCGATATCGGATATCGCCGCGGCAAAAAGCGCCGCGTTTTCTTCTTCGTTTTTAGCCGCCGTGATATAGAATTTGATAAGCGGTTCGGTTCCCGACGGACGAACAATTACCGTCAGACCGTTATCCGTTTCGTACATCATGACGTCCGCTTTCGGAACGTCGTATTCGGACTGGTCGAGGAAATCGACGCTACGCACGATTTTACCTCCGCCTATACAAGTAAGAGGCTTTTCGCGGAGAGCCGACATAAGCGCCTTCATTTTCTTGTTACCGGACGCGCCCTCGAATTTTTTACTTATGTTCTTATGCTCGTACTTACCGTACATCGCATAAATGCCGTTAAGCTGATCGACAAGCGTTCTGCCTTCCGCCTTGTAATACGCCGCCATTTCCGCAATCATCATCGACGCCACTACCGCGTCTTTGTCGCGGCAATGCGTGCCGACAAGATAACCGTAGCTCTCTTCGAAACCGAGAACGAAGCGGTTGGCATCGCCGCCGTTTTCGCCAAGCTTTTCGATAACGTTGCCGATCCATTTAAAGCCCGTGAGCACGGGTACGACTTTAACGCCGAAATGCGCGGCAATCTTATCCACCAGCGAAGTTGTCACTATCGTTCTGACTATAGTCGCGCCGTAAGGAAGTCCCCAACGCGCATATTTGGTACCGAGAATGTAATCGGTAAGGAGCACTCCGACTTCGTTGCCCGTCATAAGCACGAATTTGCCGTTATGCTTTACGGCTATACCGACGCGGTCGCAGTCGGGATCGGTCGCAAGCACGAGATCGGCGCCTTCTTTTTCAGCCTTTTCTATTGCAAGCCTGAGCGCTTCGGGTTTTTCGGGATTGGGGAACGGACAGGTCGTGAAATTGCCGTTCGGCTTCGCCTGCTGTTCTACGATCGAAACGTCGTCGAATCCCCTGTCGTGCAGCATTTCGGGAACAAGTCTGAATCCCGCGCCGTTGAGCGGCGTGTATACTATTTTAAGCGGTTTTGCTTCGTTAAGCGAACGCGTTTCGACTTCGTTGAGGAAAGAACCGTATACCCACTGTTCGATGAAGGATATAAGTCCCTGTTTCTCGTAATAAGAGAACGTACGCGTTTTGACTTCGAAAGGGTCCACGCTTTCGACGTAACCGATAATCTCGTTCGCCTCGTCGTCAAGCACCTGACAACCGGTATGATTGAAAAGCTTATAGCCGTTGTACTGCTTGGGATTATGACTTGCGGTAACCATGACGCCCATGTCGCAACCGAGCTTTCTTACCGCGAAAGAAAGAAACGGCGTAGGCGATTCTTCGGGAACTATGTAAACTTTTATACCGTGCGAAGCGAATACTTCCGCCGCGGTTTTTGCGAATTTGTTACTCATGTGACGGCTGTCGTGACTTATCGCAACCGATTTCATCCCTGCCGCATCCATCGCTCTCGATACGCCTTCGGTTACCTTTCTGATGTTATAAACGTTGAGGCAGTTGGTACCTACGCCGAGTATGCCGCGCATCCCGCCGGTACCGAATTCAAGGTCTTTATAAAAAGCATTCTCGATAGCTACGGGGTCGTTTTCCATTTTTTCCAATTCTTTCAGCAAACTTTTGTCAGTCACTTTGACTTTCCATTCGTTATACCTTTCTTTGCTTGTCATCGTCGCCTCCGCAATTATTCTGAATCTTATCTGCGCATACCTGCGCATTCTTTTTGAGTGTATCACAATCGCCCGCTTTTGTCAATTCATTATAAGAAGGAAAACAAAGCCGCCCGAAAAATTTTGACGCGTTATATTTATACAGACGGCTTTTCATAAAATAAAACGGCGAGTTACACTCACCGCCTTTATTATTTCGAATTTATCTGTTATCTTAATAAAATATAAAGCTACTATATGAATTTATGTTACAAAGCGTTTATTCAGCAGCAATGCGGTTGGATTTTCGAGGAAAAACGCACGTTTTAACCAAAAAACATCCGATATTGCGTCTGGTTGTGAGCGTTAAGTCAGCACAGGGAGCAAAATTCAATAACAATTATGCTCCATGTGCTGTAAAACTTAACGCAACAACCTCTTTTACCGTTTTTTATTGTCTTCGCCGAACATTATGCCGAGGTCGTGAAGTATCTGTTCGAGATCTTCTTCGGGATGAATGGCGGCGTTGTAATCGAACGTTTCTTCATCGTCCACGCTCTCCGCCGCGAGATGATCTTCGATCATACCCA
>CASFAN010000047.1 GCA_949292715.1 uncultured Eubacteriales bacterium | reverse complement strand
AGCGTTAGCGGTCCGCAACCAAAAAGTTATTCCGTTCTGAGCGCTACGACGGGATCCTGTTTAGCCGCTTTGGACGCAGGAAGAAGTCCGCTTATCAGCGTAAGCACCACGCTGAGCGCAACCATGATAAGCGCCTGCCAGGGCGGAAGCGCGGCAATGGTATACACGCCCGTAATGGTACCTATTATGATATTTGCGACAATACTCAACAAATATGTCACGATTATTCCGATAAGTCCCGCAAGCAATCCTATTATGAACGTTTCGGCTGTAAACAGATTCTTCACGTCGCGTTTACGACCGCCCATAGCGCGTATAACGCCTATCTCCTTGATACGCTCCACGACGGAAACGTAAGTAATGATTCCTATCATGACCGTGGAAACGACGAGCGACACGGACGTAAATGCCACAAGCCCGACGGTTATCATCTGAATTAAAGTATTGACTATCGTCATAAGCACTCCGACTGTATCGGTATACTGAATCTGTTCCGCCTCGTCGTGAGTTTCGTTCCACACGTCGAGATATGCCGTAACCAAGTCTTTATCGTCGAAATTGTCTATCCAGAACGTGATCATTTCGGGCATAGCGGCTCCGCCGAGATCGCTGAGATATACCGCGCGGTTTGTCGCGTTGCTCATCAGATACATCAGATATTCGCCCAAGCCGGTGGTATCCCCCGCCATTATATATTCCTGTATTTTGAGCATGACTTCCGTCGAATCCATTGAAGAAAGACTTGTCAGGCTCTTACCCAGACCGACCGAATTCGCTTCGCCTTTTACATCGTGCACGACGTTTTCGTTCTCGTCTTTTTCGTCGTAATAATAAACGTATGAATACGTTACGCCCGTGACGTACTTATCCTCCGTCTCCGCGTTCATCGCGTCCGTAACTATCTGCGAACGCGTATCCTCGCCAAGCTCTATGCCGCGTACGTAATCGGTAAGCGCTTTCGTATAATACATACCGTTCTGCAGACTGCCGTAAAGAACGTCGTCTTTAAGTTTAAGCACGCACGAAACTTTCAGCTCTCTCGCAAGAGACGCGTTTTCGTCCTGTGCGTCCAGCTCGTCGGAATAAGGATGATAGGTATATCTTCCGTCTTCTATTTTATCGAAGATCATACTGTTCGGATAATAGGTGAACGTTTTCGCGTCTTCGCCCACAAATTCGGAATAATCGTATTCCTTTGATCCGATATCTTCGTAACCTTCCTGGTAATATTCGTCTTCGCCCGCAAGTTTATAAGCATAATTGCGGAATTCTTTACTGCTTACATAGCCGAGCTGCGCAAGCGTAAGGTCGTTTATCTCGCCGTCGGCGTTAAGAACGAGTATTAACGCGCCCTCGTCCGTCTGATCGGGATATTCGCCCGCAACGAGGTCGTATTGCGAAAGCACGTAATCCTTGTTGTCGGGAATTTCGCTGAGCGCGGGCACCGAACTTATAAGACTCGTATATGCCGCATAAGCCTCTATTTTTTCAAGTATACTCGTATATACCGAACGTATGCCGGTAATACTCATTTCACGGCTGATGATAGGATTGCCTTCGCTGTCAGTTGCTCCTTCCTCGTCATAGTCGAAGTTCGTATAAACGTTATGCGCGAATTCTATGCCGTAATCAAACTGCACCGCTTCGGTATATTCTTTGGGCATGGCGTTGACGTAATCTATATACTCCTGCGTAATATCGTTCGTCGTCGTTGTACCCGCAAGCTCCGTAATGGTCTTCGTCACGCTGTTTACGTAGATTTTGTTATCTTTATACCAGCTCTTATCGTCCTGCTGCGACATATTCATCGTCATATTGAGCAATGCGGTATAATCTATACTGCTCTCCGCGACATAAAGAGGATAACCGGAAAGCATGTCGTTCTGCATGCTTTGTATATATCCCGTTATTCCGGACGAGAACGCGAGCACTATCGCAACTCCGATAATGCCTATCGAGCCTGCTATTCCGACCATTATCGTCCTGCCGCGCTTTGCGATAAGGTTGCGCGCGCTGAGAGCGAAAGCCGTACCGAAGCCCATTTTTGCCTTTTCGGTATTTTCGGCGGATTTACTGTCCGCTTTTTCCGCGGCGCTCGTTTCGTCTGCGACTTCACGTGCGGCGCGTTCGTTTTCCTCTTCTTCCGCGCTGTACGGATTGCTGTCGCTGATCACCATACCGTCCTGAAGCTTTATGATACGCGTGGAATACTTTTCGGCAAGCTCGGGGTTATGCGTGACCATAATAACGAGTCTTTCGCCCGCTATCTCTTTCATCAGATCCATTATCTGAATGCTCGTTACCGAGTCAAGCGCGCCCGTCGGTTCGTCCGCAAGCAATATTTCGGGATCGTTTACGAGCGCACGCGCTATCGCAACGCGCTGGCACTGCCCGCCAGAAAGCTGATTGGGACGCTTGTTCAGCTGATCGCCGAGCCCTACTTTTTCAAGCGCAGCGGCTGCGCGTTTCTTACGTTCCGCTTTACTTATGCCCGCTATGGTAAGCGCAAGTTCGACATTACCGAGCACCGTCTGATGCGGAATAAGGTTATAACTCTGGAAAACAAAGCCGACGCGATGATTGCGGTATACGTCCCAGTCCTTATCCTTGAACAAACGCGTCGATCTGCCGTTTATGACGAGATCTCCCGACGTATACTTGTCCAGACCTCCTATGATATTGAGCAGAGTGGTTTTTCCGCAACCGCTCGCACCGAGCACGGATACGAATTCGCTCGAACGGAAAGCAAGCGACACGCCTTTAAGCGCATGCACTTTTCCGCCCGCTACGTCGTAATCTTTCACAATGTTGTCAAGTCTTAACATACTCTTCTCCGATCGGCAATGCGATTGACCGCATTTCAGTATTTAATTATATTATACACCCTTTCCGAGATATCGTCAAATTATATAAACTTAATATTAAACGTAAATTAGATTAACATTAAACGTTGTTTAATCGTTAAAAACGAGCACGCCCTGCCGCAAAACATAAATAATAGGCGTGCTTTTAGTTGACAAAACCCGCACTTTTATTTATACTGTAACAATATGGAACAGCAGAAACGTATAGGTAAACTCAATATACTCGGAAGTACGCTCGCTTTTCTCATTACGGCGTACATCACGGTTATATATATCCTGATTATGGCAGGAAGCGCCCCCGGTTGCCTTGCTTATGAAATCACGCGTCCGGATTACGCGCCTTACTTTATGGGCAGATTTGTTACGGTAGTAATAATGTATCTTTGCTGCCTGGTAAATCTTATTTCAATTCCCGCCTATATCGCGTATAAGGCAAAAGGCCGCGAATACGACGCGAAAAAGAAAAGAGTGCTCGGGATCGCGCAGGTAGTATCCTCCGTCGTAATGTTCATACTCATTATAGTTTTCTGGACTTCTTGCGGCGCGGCGTTCGACTCCAACATGGCTACCCCGTTCGCGACCCCCTATCGCATAATCGAGCTTATACTTTCCATTCTTCAGGTTGCGGCAGTTCTGCTTACAACGCTTTACAGCGTGGACAACGACGTTATCCGCACTCTCAAGAAAAAGTACAACAAAATCTGATTGTAAGAATATTACAAACCGCAAAGGAATGACCTTTGCGGTTTTTTTATACGTTACGGTAACGCTCGCCAGATATAACGGCTGACCGTAAAACGCAAAACAACAGAACTTTATTTAACAAAGCAGACCGCTCACGGTCAAACGCGGGCAGTCTGCTTTTGCGATATTCGATAAAACTTTATGGCTTTAACGGATAAATTTCTTTACGCTTTGCTTTATTACAATATCAACGATTCGGTTATCGGTTTTGTAAGACCCGTTGCGCCGCCGTTATACCCGTAAGCGAAATATTCGGCAACGGGCTTGCCGTGGGCAACGGTTATAAGAAAATACTTTGTATTTCCGCGATAACTCGTATACGGATTTTCGTTTTGTTGGACGACCATGCGATTATTATGCATGCTGATCTCGCTTGCGTCTATGATATGAGTAATCTCCGCTTTCAAAGTCCCCGAAGAACCGTCGAAACTTATCTGCACCATTCTTCCGTTAATCGACGCTCTGCCGTCGTCCGTAAGCTCCGTGTCGACGAATGCTATCAGCTCCCCGCCGATCAGATACCCGTCGTCGGCGTAGCTCGGGAAACTTCCTTCAAGAATGCCGAGGGAATGCAGCGTCCCGTCTTCGTCCACCTTCCAAACCTCGCCGAACATAGAATAAAGATACCCGTTTTCAAGCTTGTAACAAACGCTGTCTTTCACACGGTTCAGTCTGCCGCCGAATTCGTCGGCAACGCCCTCTAGCGCCACTTCCGTTCCCGACTCAACGGGATAAAGGCGGAAATCCTCGCCGAATACTTTCAGTTTGCCTTCGTCGAAAACGTACATCCGATAATCGGTGCCGAACATCATTCCGTTGCGCACCGCAAACGTGACGGAATTGCCGTAGCGCTCGAACGGCGGCAATTCCACTAAGCCTGCGGTAACGCGGGACGACTCGTAGTCTATACCCTCGTATCCGCAACCTTCGAGCAGATATTGCTGCCCGTATATATCGCGGTGTACGGCGCGGACGTTGTAACCAAGGCTGTAAGACTGCAATGCCTCGCAGTCAGTCGGAAGCACAAGCTCATACCGTATTTTGCCGAGTTTTTCGTCATATATGACGTTATACCACTGTGGTATCAGGTTGCCGTACATGGGACGTATACACAACAGATCGCACTTGAACGGATCCGCCTGCAACGTGTGATTCGTCTCTCCCGAAAGCTCGCTTACCTGCGGAAAAATATCGTTGAGCGCGAATACTTTTCCCGTCGCGTTGTGGATGACCACCGTCTGCGCGCTCTCGTGATGGCAGGCAAACCCGTTCGGCATTATCATTTCCTGCGCAAATTTTGCATCCTGCCAGAACTCCCATTCCTTGTCGCTTACGTACATGACATAGGTAAAACTGTCGGAGACGTAAACCATGGCGGCATTGCCGAGTACGTCCTGCCTGACCTGTCCTCGTCCGTTTGTGCGCTCGTATACGACTTCGCTCACCTTTCCGTCCTCGCCGATCGAGATAAGCACGTTGGCTTTGCTCGGATCCCAGTCGTAATCCGACTCCCATTCGTAACGGTCTTCGTCGCTCCAATCGCCTGTTATTATATCATTGCCGTCCGAATCCTCCGAACCGTCCGTGTTTTCGTCGTCCGCAGATGACTTTTTCACATAGCTGACGTCCGAAATATACGCGGACGAACCAGTAGCCTTGTCTGGCGCGTTCCATACCCCGAACGCGGCTATTCCGTCCATGTCCACGTAGGTGTTTTTCAGTTTGGATATGACGTCGAACACCCCTTCGTTGTGAAATTTAATGCCGACGGGAACGGCAACCGCGGCGGCAACAAAGAAGACGACAAGCGCCGTGATAATCGCTACCCCGCGCCTGCCTGAAAATATATTTTTGCGCACTTTAGCAATACTTGCAGAGCCTGCCCGCACGTTTTCGCATTCAGCGTATTCGCTTTCGGAATAAAGAATACGTTCATAACGATTCCGCTTTGTTTTTTCGTCCGATTTTAACGAGTCAAAAGCCTCGGTATACTTACTCATAACTTACTCCTTCAGAAAATCTTTTAATTTTCCTCTCGTCCTACATATACGTTTCGTAATCGCGCGCTCATTTCCACCGATCAAATACGCTATTTCTTTTGCCGTATATCCTTCGTAATAATGAAGATAAATGACATTTCGGTCACGTTCCGACAGTTTTGAAAGCGCATAGAACACATCGCCGTTATCATTAGGGAGAACAAAAGGTTCACGATCCCCGACTTCCGCACGACGTCTTTTGCGGGAACGGAGAAAGTCTTTGCTTTTGTTTATCGTAACCCTGATCAACCACGCTTTTATGTTTCCGTTTTTTCCTATACTCGGCGGAGGAGTTTTGATTAACTGTAAAAACACTTCCTGCAAAATATCTTCTGCGTCCGATCGATCGTAAACATACTGAAAGGCAATGCGAAATACGGTATCCGAATACCTGTTCACAGCATTTTCTATGAATTTTTCGCTCGTATCTTTCATCTTCTATATATAAAACGATTAAAAGCCCCCGAAAGAGACATACAATAAAAATTTTTGTAAATTTATTTATAATATTTTTACGATTACAATATGAAAGCTGCCCTCACAATCAGATGCGGGCAGCCTTTGATTTTGTTTCTATTCATTTATAACCTGTTTTTCAGCGACGGACAAGACTCGAAAACGTATATGCCACGGAGAATCCCGCAAGGATCGCGCCGAGGATCATAAAGCATTCGGAAACGCCCAAACCCATTCCGACGATAAACAGGGGGAACGCGATACCGAACCCGAAAATAACGGCAAACAGCGGCGAAAGCAACCCTATTGCTCCGACGGAAGATACAAAAACGAAAGTCTGTGCAACATACTGCACGGCGACGAGCGCAAGCAATATAAGTCCGGCTATAGTCCAACCGTAAACCGCACATATTATCAGCATAACAAGCGCGGCAACGTCAAACGCCGAAAGTATTATTTTTTTGACCATACGAACTTCACTCCTTGAAAGTTGTTATTAGTTTAATGCAAAAACCGCCTGCTTGTCAATCGTTTAAGCGCAAAAACGCTCCGATAGGCGGCAAGCATTC
>CASFAN010000046.1 GCA_949292715.1 uncultured Eubacteriales bacterium | reverse complement strand
GTGGCAGACATTTTCTTCGGAGCGAGCGAAGCGGAAGCGGGCGCCATAAGGTGACCCTATGGCGCCCCGAAAAAATGGCTGTACGCGGAAAAGACGTCGCAGATACGGATATATGTTGCGCAACACAGTAAAAAAGAAAAGCGCCTGTCGGCACGTTTCTTTTTTACGCCCGTGTAGCGTTAGCGGTGCGCAATATACTCAGATGCTCGCTCTTTCGTAGTATGCGGTTGCGTTCACACTCAGTTTTTTTCTGAAAACGAGCCAGAGCGCGAGGTACATCACGGCACCCGCGACATAGCCTATCGCCGCGCCCGACGTGCCGAGTCCGTTCAGCGCGAACCAAAGCCCGAAAGCCATTGCCGCGCCTCCCGATATAAACGAGAAAAGCAGTCCGAGCAGTGTGGGGACTCCCGTCGTCGCAAAATTCTTTACCGCTTCTTTTGGCGTAACCCAGTCAAGACGGGGTTTTTTGAGATCTCTGTAAAGCGAGTAATCGACGGTAAAAAGCGCGCAGAATACAAGCATAAGCGTTGCGCCTATCACCGAAAGCACGTCTGTTTTTCCGCTTACAAGCGCGGTGGTGATCGCGGCGGCAATGAGCGAAAGCACGCAGCTTACCGCGGCGGGCAGCAATGAAAGTACACGTTTGGCGTTTACCTGCACTGCATACGGCACGGGAATTATCTTGTCGTAAATAAACGTTTTTCCTTCCCTCGTAAACGCCGTCATCGCACAGATATTCGTCGTAACCGACATCATTTGCGCGATAAGTACCGTTACGCACAATACGGCAATGCTGACGGCGTCCGCCGCCTGTCCCGTAAGCGCCGCGCCTTCCAGTCCTTCGTTCATTCTTATACTCGTAATAACTGCGATTACGATAACGAATATGGGGGCAAGCACGGTTCCCGCAAGGCATTGAAAAGCAAACGCGGGATTGCGGGAAAGTTCTTTCCAGTCTTTTTTCATCACCGCTTTTAACGCGTCGGAAGAAGCGTATTCTTTTTTCGACGCGCTGACCGAAGAAGCGTTTTCGGACTGACGAAAAACTATATGCTTATATACGAGCGAACTGATAATGATCACTATTATCACAGAAAGCGCTACACTGCCGAGGAATATCAGCAAATCGATCGTCATCGACAAAGCGGGTTCCGAAACGAGTCCCTCTCCCGCCGTGCCGAAACGCGCGAGGCAGAATACGGGATATATAATATATAACGGAGTCCTTACGGCGCTTTTAACCGATTCTATCATTTCTCCGGGAGCGGACGGTTCGCCCGAGCCCTGAGCAAGATTGACGACAAGCATATACACCGTCATTATTACGGCAAAAAGCGCAATGAGAAATACGGAAGCCGCCGTACCCTTGTTTTTGAAAAAGCTTACTATGAACATAAGCGGTACGGATACGATTGAACCGACGAGCAACGCGAGCACGGGCAAAAACAACACCGCCAGCAAAGTCATAAGGTAAAACACGGGCAATTGCGCCGCGGTTATGCCAAGCACTATAAGTCCGGGCAGACAAAGCAACGTACCGACTATCGCTTCCTCGATATACACGACTGCC
>CASFAN010000045.1 GCA_949292715.1 uncultured Eubacteriales bacterium | reverse complement strand
AGCGTTACGGTACGACCTTCGGCTATTGTCAGCTCTGACGAAACTTCCATATCGGAAATCAAAATTATTTCATCGCAATCGCCCGCGAGCAATTCCTTAATCTCGGTTTCGTCGGCGGCATAAGCGGCGACTGTTTCGTTTCCGCTCAAACCTTCTACCGACGCAGTTCCGTCATAATTTATAACTTTTCCGTCTATTAACGTACCATCAAGCGTTACGCTCGTGGTGTAAGTTTCGCTGTTAAGACGAACCGCATAAAGCGCATTGGTATGAGCTTTAAGCACGTCAACGGAAGTTGTACAGGTGAGGCTGCCGCCCGTAAACGTCACGACTGCGTTTGCGGTATATGTGCTTGCCGTATTGTTACCCACCACAAGCGCACCGTACGCAACCTCATTACCGCTGCCCCACTTTGCAGGATCGGTGTCGCGAGAAATTCCGTTTGTATATTTAAGATCCGCGACAATATCGACGTTATTGAAATTCGCCGTTCCGGCGCGAACCACAACGCCCTGGCGCTGTCCGAATATATCGCTTTCGGAAACATTAAGCGTGCCTGCTACGTTTATCATTACCGCGCATGCGTCACCGTCTGCCGCGTCGGTTCTGAGAGTACTGCTGTCTATGTTTATGGATATATTATAATTTTCAACGGTTGCGGCATTTGTGCCTACTACATATACTCCGGTAGTAACAATATCGCAATTGACTATATTAACTTTCGCAGCATCACCGCGAGGATAAAGCACGGAACCGGTAGAGGTAACATTAAGATCCTCGAAGGTTATTATACTCTGAGTTTCGGCAGAGAAACAAGCGTTCGCATACGTTGCGTTATTTGCAACGAGAGTGCCGTTTTTGATTACGAATTCAAATCCGTTCTTTACGAATACGGTATTGTTTACGACGCATGAAAGCGCGAACGTACGTTCGTTAAGATCCAGAATCAAGCTGCCGCCTGCCTGCTGAACTATTCGGTTAAGCCCTGCGATATCGGTATAAGTTATATCGGAAACAAACTTTGCATAGAGTTTCTGATCTTTATAATTTTCGAGCAGAGAAAGACCTGCCGCAGTCGCCACTTCGGCATTTTTATATCCCAGATAAACGCCTTCCGTGATTTTCTCCGAATAAACGATTACATCGTAATCCACGGAAGACATATCCGCGTCTTCGGCATAAACCGTATAATGAATTTCATCGCCCACGGTCTTAGCCGCAACCTTGCTTCCTTCAGCCACATAAGTGGTGTCATTTCCTTCCGGCTTCGAAGAAGGATCGAAATTAACGAAAGTGCCGCCTTTAACGACTATCTTTGCCGTTCCGTTATTAAACGAAGCGTCGATGCAGTTTATAACGTATTTTGCATATTCGGGCACGGCGGCTTTACAAGTAGGCGCGAGATCGAAGAAACCGTCGTTTACGGTCAACGTTCCGTTCGTTACCTGTATTGCCGTGATTGCGCCGTAATAATTACCTCCGTTAACGGTAACGGAACCGCCTTTTATGATATTGATACCGTAGCTGTTATTGTTTCCCGCCTCTGCGGTTATGGTTCCGCCGTTACCGTTTATGATAACGTTCGCGCCGTCCACACAGAATATGCCGATTGTGTTCACATATACATTTTCGCCGTCATAAGCCACTGATATGGTTTTTCCGTTAAGGTCTATATTGACATCGCGATCAATAAATACGGAAGGAATCAGACTTTCGTCCGTATCGCTGTAAATTGCGGTTATAGCGATATCAGCGCCGAGTTTAATCGTGGAGTAACCGTCATCGGCAAGAGCCGCTTTAAGTTCTTCCTCCGTAGTTACGACAGCCGTACCCGCAGTTATCGACCACGAATAAGTTTCAACGGTTTCCGATCCGTCCGACCATGTGTAGTTCGCGTTAAGCGTTACCGTTGCGGAGTATTCGCCTACCGCCGTAGCGCTCGTTGTTCCGCTTACGGTGTATGCGTCGCTTTCCGCTATCGCTATGCCCTGCTCCTTTCCGTTATACTCAAACGAATTGTCGTCGATAACGGGCTTCGCAACCTTTGCTTTCGCAATAGTTACAGTCACGGACTTAGCCGATACGTCGTTATAATTATTATCGCCGTTTACTTTGTAGTATACGGTGTAACTGCCCGCGTTCGTTGCCGTTGGAATTGTTTCGCCGTAAGTGCCGTTCTGTTCGAGGCTGTATACGAGCTTACCGCCGTTGGTCGAACCTGCCGTAACGAGCTCCTGTGCGGATCCCGTATATGTCAGCGTTTTAGCCGAGGGAGCCTCTACCGAAGGCGTAGCTTTATTTATCGTAATATTGACGGTCTTCTCGGCGGCGTTGTAATTTTCGCTTGCGGCTATTTCTATTACAGCCGTGTATTTTCCCGCATCCACGGGAGCGGAAGAAAGCTTTTTGCCGTCCTTGTAATAAGTAACGGTAGCCGCACCTTCTTTGTTGTTTGTGGTATACGTTACTGCAACGGCGCTGCCGTTATAAGTCGCGGTTACGTCGCTTGCGGTGATAGTTGTATCCTCTCTGCAACTGACTTCTCCGCCGACGCTGCCGTTCTCGCCCTGTTCGTAATCGCCCGCATCTACGTTACCCGTTACGGTACCGTTGTTCACCACGCTGCCCGCCGTAACGTCGCCGCTTACGGTTGCTCCTTCGTTTATAGTAACCTTACTGTCGTTTGCACCGCTTACCGAAGCTACGCTACCGCTGATCGACACGTCCGCTTTCGCTTCCGTCGTTACGGTAACGGATCCGCCGAGCGAGTTTACGTTTACTTTACCGGCAACGGTCACGTCTTCGGAAGTAACGATATTAACGATTGCACCGTCGGCAGTCGTCGCGTTTTCGACTCTGCTTTCGGAAACTCCTTCGGCGATATTCACGTTATATGTTATGTTCTCCGCAGCAGAAGATATCGTTACGCTTCCGCCGGTAAGTTTTATATCCGCCTCGGACGCGGCTTTGCCGTCCGTGCCGAAAACTTTACCGCTGAATACAAAAGTTTTCTGCGACGTCGAAACATCGAAACCGCCTTCGTCAAACGCCACGTCCGCAGACCATTCCACATGCGCTTTCGGAGTATCGAGCTTAATGTTTTTCGCCGTTATCTTACCGCCGTCAGAATCCTTGTCGACTTTTCCGACAATATAGTTTCCGCTTGCGGAAGCGTCTTTAATCGTCAAATTGCCCTTGATCGTAAGCGAATATCCGTTAAGATCGAAATTGTTGAGTACTCCTAACGTAAGATCGCCGTCAACGGAAATATCTTTTGCGAGTACGACTGTTTTATCCGTTTTTTCGGAAAAGGCATTTTCAAGATCCGCAGCGTTCTTTACGATCACCTGCTGTTTGCCTTCAAGATTCGCGGTCACCGATACGCTGACGACAATACCGATAACGGCAATTGCCACCGCGATTATTATTCCCGCTATGAGTTTAGCTTTTCTGCTCATTATTCAATTCTCCTTGCCGCTTGATGTGGTTATTCGGTTGTTTTCGCCGCCTTGGCTTCGGCTTTTGCGGCTTTCGCGGCAGCTATCTCTGCCGCTCTGTTCATCTTACCGACGATACGAGAACGTCTTTCTTCGTATCCTTCGTCTTTCTTCTCTATAACTTCGCGCGTTATTGCTTCGTCGCAAAGTCTGATCGCGTCTTCATAACGTTTCTGTGCGGTGTAGATAAGTATAAGACGTTTAAGCGCGGGCAGTTTCATTCCGCGGACGTCGCGATTTTCATAATTGAACGCCACGTCTTTTTTGCACAGTTTTTCGCATTTTTCAAGCGCGCCCTCGTCCGTTTTGCGACGCGCGAAATAGAACGCTATCAATTTATTGTTAAGACGCGTTTTTTCCGAATCCGTTTTTACTTGATTTCCGCGCTTTTTATAAAGCGTTTCCATTACGCTCATCGGTATTACAGATTTGAACTTACCTGCGGAAAGGAAGAAATCTTTCAGGAATGCAGCCTCATCGGCATAAGACGTAAGCGGATATTTAAGCTTTGTCTTCTCGACTCTGTTTTCACCGACAATAAGTCCGGCAAACGCGTCCTTGTCTTCTTCGCTGAGGTTGCGCGTAAGCTTTTCGAAGAATACGGGCAATGCGTCATAATCCGTTGTTACTTCGGATTCCGTAGGCGCTTGTTCTTCTCCGACGGTCGGCGCTTCGACAGCTGCCGCCGCAACCTCGTCAAGACGCGCGGTTCCTTCGTTTTCGACTTCCGCGCTCTCTGCTACGGGCTCCGCAACCGATTCTGCTTTCTCTTCCGCCGCGACTTCCGTTACGGGCTCTTCCGCAAAGGATTCAGTATCGGCTTCGGGCGCAGGTACTTCTGCGACAGGCTCCGCTTCTTCGCAAACGGCATCTTCAACCGATTCAGCCGCAATTTCGGTAAAACTTTCCTCTATCGGCTCAACCGTTTCTTCCGCGGTCTGCTCTGCGGAAATTGCCGTTTCGCATTCTTCCGCCGATGCCTCTTCTTTTTCCGTCAATGTTTCGGAAACGCTCTCGCTATCTTCTGCACAACCGCACCGAACATTTTCCGATCGTATCGCTTTCCCTTCGCGTATGTAATTCGTAATCGCAATGGCAAGTACGATACCCGCAAGGATAAGCGAAAGTATGATACAGACCGTTCGTACTGCAGGATAATCGGTCAGATCATAAGACGCCGCCAATAAAAACATATCGTTCTCCTTTTTTTGATCGAAATATCGCGTTAAGCGATATCTGTTTTTGCGATATTATGCACTAAAAAAGCAGAATTATCGCATAATTTCTTTTTTACCTGTATTATATGCTTTAATTCTACAACACATTTGAAATTCTGTCAATATTATATTGTAAAATAAATGTTAAAATATGGTTTTTACGTTAAATTTTACGCAGAATGAGTTAAATTCCGTAAAACCCGATCCTTTATCGACGCAATCGCGCGCAATAAATCACATTATATGCCGATAAATAAGCTTTTTTATTCATAAATTATTTTATTTATTTTCACATATTCGATACCGTGATACTTCTACAATAAAAAAGCGGTTACCCGCGCCGTTGAACGCGGATAACCCCGAAAACAAAATCTTTGCGTTTATCATACGTTGAAGCGGAAAAGCACCACGTCGCCGTCCTTGACTACGTAATCCTTTCCCTCGCTTCTGACGAGTCCCTTCTCCTTTGCCTGATTGAACCCGCCCTGCGCGACGATGTCTTCATAAGCGACCACTTCGGCGCGTATAAAGCCTTTTTCGAAATCGGTATGTATCTTACCTGCCGCCTGAGGGGCTTTCGTGCCGCGTTCTATCGTCCACGCGCGCACTTCTTTTTCACCCGCCGTCAGATACGATATCAGACCGAGCAGATGATAGCATTTTTTTATCATACGATCGAGCCCGCTCGAACCGAGTCCGAGACCTTCGATGTAATCCTTGCGTTCCTCTTTGGGCAATGACGCTATTTCCGCTTCCACTCCCGCGCTTATCTCGATAAACTCCGCGCCCTCGGCTTCCGCGTACTTTCGTACTTTTTCGCTGAGATCGTTCGTTTTGCCTATGTCGCTTTCGTCGATATTCGCGCAATAAATGACGGGTTTGTTCGTAAGCAGGAAATACGAATCGGCAAGCTCTTTTTCGTCGCCTTTAAGCGCAAGCGTTCGCAGGCACTTGCCTTCGTTCAGGCACGCTTCGAGTTTTTTAAGCAGATCATATTCGATCGCATACTTCTTCTCGCCCGTGCGTACAAGATGTTCCGCTTTGGCAAGACGCTTTTCCACGCTTTCGAGATCGGCAAGCACGAGCTCGGTATTTATGGTTTCTATGTCGCGTACGGGATCGATACTCCCCTCGACGTGGATTATGTCGGGGTTGCGGAAACATCTCACGACGTGAACGACGGCGTCGACTTCGCGGATATGCGAAAGAAACTTATTCCCAAGTCCTTCGCCGTGGCTCGCGCCCTTGACGAGCCCGGCTATGTCCACGAACTCGACAATCGCATGGGTTATTTTTTTCGTGTTGTACATTTTCCCGAGCACGTCAAGACGTTCGTCGGGTACGGCGACAACGCCTACGTTGGGTTCTATAGTGCAGAAAGGGTAATTCTGCGCTTCCGCACCCGCTTCGGTTATCGCATTGAACAACGTGGACTTTCCGACATTGGGCAGTCCGACTACTCCTAATTTCATAATTAATCTCTCCGATCGCGGTTAATTCCCGCTCCTGTCAACTGAAATATTTAACGCCCGATTCAAACAATTTCATGTCAAAGTTCTCGGGTATGTTTTTATAAAGATTAGCGCCTGCACGCTCCGTATGCCCCATTTTACCGAAAATTCTTCCGTCTTCGCTCGTTATACCCTCGATTGCGAGCATGGAGCCGTTGGGGTTGAACGGCGAAAGCATTGTTGCGTTGCCGTTTAAATCGCAGTACTGCGTCGCTATCTGACCGTTATTGGCAAGTCTGTCGAGATCCTCGGCGCGAGCAACGAAACGTCCCTCTCCGTGAGACACCGCAACACCGAACACGTCCCCGACATTCACTCCGCTCATCCAGGGTGATTTTACCGAAGCGACGCGCACGCGCACTATCTGAGAAACGTGCCGCGCGATATTGTTGAACGTAAGAGTGGGACTTGCCGCGTCCTGAACCGTAATGCTCCCCCCGGGAAGCAAACCCGTTTTGACGAGTGCCTGGAACCCGTTGCATATACCGAGCACGAGACCGTCGCGCACAGATATGAGTTCGCGCACCGCGTCGGCAATTTCGGGGTTGCGGAAAGTCGTAGCGATAAACTTACCCGAACCGTCGGGTTCGTCGCCGCCCGAGAATCCGCCCGGGAACATCAGTATCTGACATTCCTTTATGCGCTTCACTATCTCCTTTACGCTGTCGTCGATATCCGCCGCGCTGCGGTTTCTTATAACGCATATTTCCGCCTGCGCGCCCGCACGTTCGAACGCACGCGCCGTATCGTATTCGCAGTTGGTACCCGGGAATACGGGTATGAACACGCGGGGACGCGCGATAGGTCTTGCGCTCACCGCTCCCGAACGCTTGGAGAACGCCACGTCGCTGACAGAGCCTTCCGCCGCCGCGGTAGTCGGGTATACGCGCTCGAAAGTCTGCGTAAACGCGTTTCCGAATACGGACAAGTCGGCGCCCGCGCCTATAACCTTATCCCCCGCGGTCGTCGTGCCGTAATACTCGCCGCCGAATTCGTCGAAAGCGGACAAATCGCTGCCCGAGACGAGAATATCGCCCTGAGCGTTCATAAAGGAGCGTTCGTCAAGCGACGCGAATCTGAAACCTACGTTTTCGCCGAAGCAGGACTTTATCATAGCCGCCGCGTCGCCACCCTCGTCGACAACCTGACAGAAATCGACGTTGCCTTTTTGTATCTGCTCGAAAAGCGTCGTCATAAGACGGGACGCAAACCCGAAATCGGGCATACCGCTTTCCGAACGTTTCATTCTTACTATGTTTACCTTTCGTCCCGCGCCTATTACGTTGGTTATGAGTTTATCCGCTTTTGCGGGCGCAAGCGCGAAGGAAATGAGTGTGGGGGGTACGTCGAGCTTTTCAAACGAACCGCTCATCGAATCTTTGCCGCCGATCGCGCCGAGTCCGAGTCTGAACTGAGCGTAAAGCGCGCCGAGAAGCGCCGAAGCGGGTTTACCCCACCTTTCGGGATCTTTTCCGGGTTTTTCGAAAAATTCCTGGAACGTAAGTCTGACGCGTTTCCAGTCAGCGCCCGTAGCCGCGACTTTAAGCACACTGAGCAGTACGGAGTACGCCGCGCCCACGAATCTGCTTTCGCTGAGCAGATCGGGATAGCAGCCGAACGCGCTTACCGTTGCCGTAGTGGTTTCGCCGCTTACGGGGAGGAGCGCCGCCATTGCGACGGACGGAGTAAGCTGCGTACTTCCGCCGAAAGGCATATACACCGTTCCCGCGCCTATCGTCGAATCGAACATTTCGCCGAGACCTTTCTGCGAGCATACGTTATAAGACGAAAGCGCACCGATGAGCGCGTCGCGCCATTTGCCTTCCGCGGCTTTTTCCGCGCCTTTGACGTAACGTCCGAAATATTCGGGCGCATGGTCGTTTATTTTCACCGCATGATCCTGCGGCGCGCCGTTGGTATTCAAAAACTCTCGCGAAATGTCGACAACCGTTCTGCCGCCGTGATACATTCTCATTCTTCCGAGATCGGTAACCGTCGCAAGACGCGTCGCGTTCAGATTTTCGCGCGCGCAGAGTTCTTTTATCTTTTCCTCGTCCGAAGCGCTTACGACTACCGCCATGCGCTCCTGCGATTCGCTTATCGCAAGCTCGGTCGAATCAAGTCCCTGATATTTTTTCGGAACCGCGTCAAGACTGATGTCAAGACCGTCGGCAAGCTCTCCGACTGCTACGCTGACACCGCCCGCTCCGAAGTCGTTGCAACGTTTGATGAGCCGCGTAACTTCTTTGTTCCTGAACAGGCGCTGTATTTTACGCTCCGTAAGCGGATTGCCTTTCTGCACTTCCGCGCCGCACGCTTCGAGGCTGTGAACGGTGTGCGCTTTGCTCGAACCCGTTGCGCCGCCGCAACCGTCGCGCCCCGTTTCTCCGCCGATAAGCAATACGACGTCGCCCGCCTCCGGACGGCTTCTGACTACGTTTTCGGCAGGCGCCGCGCCTACTACGAATCCCGTTTCAAGGCGCTTTGCCTTGTAGCCTTCATGGTACATTTCGTGTACCTGACCGGTAGCAAGACCTATCTGGTTGCCGTATGACGAGAAGCCCGCCGCCGCGGTCGTGGATATTGTACGCTGAGGCAGTTTTCCTTCTATCGTAGCCGAAAGCGGTTCGTTGATGTCCGCCGCGCCCGTAACGCGCATTGACTGATAAACGTACACTCTGCCCGAAAGCGGATCGCGTATCGCGCCGCCGAGACATGTAGCCGCACCGCCGAACGGTTCTATTTCCGTCGGGTGATTGTGCGTTTCGTTCTTGAACATGACGAGCCAGTCCTCGTCTTTTCCGTTGACGTCCGCTTTTACTTTTATCGAGCAGGCGTTTATCTCCTCGCTTTCGTCGAGGTCGGGAATCATACCTTCGCGTTTAAGTTTCCACGCGCCCATAGTAGCCATATCCATAAGCGTGGGATATTTCTTGTCTTCTCTGCCTGCCGCGCGTTCGGCGTGTACTTTGTTATATTCGTCGAGCGCGCTCGCAAGCTCGGGAATATCCGAGTCCACGGATATATCCGTGAGTCGGGTTGAAAACGTCGTGTGACGGCAATGGTCCGACCAGTAAGTGTCGATTACTTTAAGTTCGGTAACCGTCGGATTGCGCTTTTCCTTTGCAAAATATTCGCGCACGAATTCGAGATCCGCGAGGCTCATCGCAAACCCCTGCGAAGCGTGATACTCCGCAAGCGCGTCTTTGTTCATTTTTATGAATCCGCCGACCTCTTTTACGGGTGCGGGTTCGTCGTAAACCGTTTCGAGCGTCGAGGGTTTGTCAAGCGAACACATGCGGCTCTCGACAGGGTTTACGAGATATTTGCCGAGAGACGCGGCAAGCTCTTCCCCTATGCCCTTGAACGCATAAATCGTTGCGGTACGGATAAGCGGGCGCGTTTTTTTGGTGAGAAGCTGCACGCACTGCGCCGCGCTGTCCGCGCGCTGATCGTACTGACCGGGCAGCAGTTCCACGCCTATCACGGTATAACCCGCGAGATCGACGTTTTCCTCATAGACATTGTCGACGGGCGGCTCGGAAAATATAGTACGCTCTGCGCGGGCGTAATCCTCGTCGTCCATGCCCTGTATATCGTAACGCAGCAGCATGCGCATATCTTCGAGCGTTACCGAAAACGCGTTTTCTATTTCTTTCTGTTTACGGCGGCGCACGGTGTCGTAGCCGCTCTTTTTTTCAACAAATAATCTTCTGATCATGGTTGCCTCTCCGTCAGCACAGTTCTTTCAGTATATCCGTGCGGAAATGCACGTTTTCAAACGTGATTCTGCGCGCGTTCGCATATGCTTTGTCTCTTGCTTCTTTGAGTGTGGGAGCAAGCGCGGTAACTCCGAGCACGCGTCCTCCGCTCGTTACTATATTGCCTTCCGCGTCAAAAGCGGTACCCGCATGATACACTATCACGCCGTCGTCGAGCTTTCCGAAAGTTATTTTCTTGCCTTTCGCGTATTTTTCGGGATAACCGCCCGAAGCAAGCACCACGCATACCGCGCTGTTTCCCGTCCATTCGATATTTATTTTATCAAGCGTACCGTCGATGCACGCTTCGAAAATTTCAAAAAGATCGGTGGCAAGCCGAGGCAGAATGACCTGCGTTTCGGGATCTCCGAAACGCGCGTTGTATTCGAGCACCTTTATGTCGTCGCCGTTTATCATAAGTCCCGCGTAAAGCACGCCTTTGAACTCCACGCCTTCCGCGATAAGACCTTTAAGCGTGGGAAGCAATACTTCGTCGTATATGCGTTTCTCCATTGCCGCAGACACTTTATACGAAGGAGAAAACGTTCCCATTCCGCCCGTATTAAGTCCTTTGTCGCCGTCGAGCGCGCGCTTATGATCCTGACTCGTAGTCATCGGAACTATCGTTTTGCCGTCGCAGAACGCAAGCGCGCTGCATTCGAACCCGCGCAAAAATTCCTCGATAACGACGGTGTTGCCCGCGCTGCCGAACGCTTTGTCGAGCATAATCTCTTTCAGTCCTTCCTCCGCCTGAGCCTTGTCCTCGCAGATAAGCACGCCCTTGCCGAGCGCGAGACCGTCCGCTTTAAGCACGACGGGATAAGCGCAGTTATCGAGATAGGCGCGCGCGGGAGCATACTCGGTAAACACTTCGTATGCGGCGGTGGGTATGCCGTATTTTTTCATAAGGTCTTTCGCGAAAGACTTGCTCGCTTCCAGCCGTGCGGCGTTCGCTCTCGGTCCGAAAGCACGGAAACCTTCCGCTTCCAGCCTGTCCACCATACCCGCGGCAAGCGGATCGTCGGGAGCGACTACGGTCATATAAATATCGGGATGAGAACGCACAAAAGCGACTACCCCGTCAAGGTCGGTCGCTTTTATGTCTCCGTGACATTCCGCAAAGCGCGAAATGCCCGCGTTTCCCGGTATGCAGTAAATCTTGTCTACTTCGGGCGACTTCGCAAGCGAATAAACTATCGCGTGTTCGCGTCCGCCGCCGCCTACTACCAAAACGTTTTTCTTCATTTCCTTTTCCTCGCCGCCGCCCCGGTAAGTTCAGGATTATGTAATGGGGACGGGGTATCGTATAAATGATTGACGCGGATAACGGATATTATACCCGCCCGCTTTATTTTGCGCACCGCTAACGCTCGCCGCAGGTGTGCGCCATTATACCCGCGTTTGCGGTATCTTTTCGGTCATAACGTGCGTTTTCGGGTAGGCGCGGGAAACCCCTGCGCCTACCGCTATCGCTACGCTCGCTCCGAAAACGCGCGTTCTACCTCGAAAATATATCCGCAATCGCTGCTTTCTCTTTCCGTAAGTTTCTTTATTTGTACTTTGTATACGGCTTATTTATACAAACGCACGTTTTTCCTCGAAAATCCAACCGCATTGCTGAATGCCGGCAGCCCCGGACTTTTTCCGCAAATATTTTTCCGACGCTTTCCGCGCCGCGCCGTCAGTGCTTGAAATGCCGCTGACCGACGAATATCATCGAAACGCCTTTTTCGTTGCAAAGCTTTATAGAGTCTTCGTCTCTTATGCTTCCGCCCGGCTGAACGATCGCTTTTATGCCTGCTTTCGCGGCAGCCGCCACGCAATCGTCGAACGGGAAGAACGCGTCCGAAGCAAGCACCGCGCCGCGCGGTCTGTTGCCCGCTTTCTTGGCATGGTCGATAGCCTGCTGAGCCGCCCATATACGGTTGGTCTGTCCCGCGCCGATACCGATTGCCATAAAGTTCTTCGCCAGCACTATCGCATTGGACTTGGTATGCTTTACAACTTTATAAGCAAATTCCATCTGCGCAAGCTGAGCCTTTGTAGGCTGAGCTTCCGTAACCGTTTTAACTTCGTCCGAATACAGCGACGTGTCTTTATCCTGCACGAGCAGTCCGCCTGCAACCTTCTTCATATCGCGCGTGCCTTCCGCATAAGGCTTCGCGATATCGTCGAGTTCGAGCAGTCTGAGATTTTTCTTTGCGGAAAGTATCTGCTTCGCTTCTTCGCTGAACTTGGGCGCAATGATAATTTCAAGGAAGATCTTGACCATTTCGCTTGCCGTTTCCGCGTCCACTTCCCTGTTGCACGCCACTATTCCGCCGAATATGCTGACGGGATCACAGGCATAAGCCTTTCTGTATGCCTCCGCTATCGTTTTGCCGAGAGCGACTCCGCAAGGATTGGCGTGTTTGACCGCAACGACTGCGGGCTTTTTCGGGAATTCTTTAAGCAAATCGAGCGCGCCGCCGCAATCGTTGACGTTGTTGTAGGAAAGTTCCTTGCCCTGAAGCTGGCGTGCGCTCGAAAGTGTGCCCGCAACGTCTTTTGCGAATATTTCCGAGTACCACGCGCCTTTCTGGTGAGGGTTCTCGCCGTAACGCATATCCTGTTTCTTTTCGTAAGCGAAAGTTATCTGATCGGGGAACTCTATGCCGAGTTTCTTCTGCATATAGTTTGCGATCATCGTATCGTAAACGCTCGTATGACGGAACACTTTGTAAGAAAGCATGAAACGGAAATCGTTGTCCGCCGTATCGTTTCTGATACGCTCTATAACTTCGTCGTAATCGGCGGGATCGACGACAACAAGCACGCCGGGATAATTCTTCGCCGCGCTCCTTATCATCGTGGGACCGCCTATGTCTATGTTTTCAATGGCTTCTTCGAGCGTAACGCCGGGTTTCTCGACCGTCGCTTTGAACGGATAGAGGTTGACGGCAACGACGTCAATCTTACCTATGCCCAGCTTTTCAAGCGTTTCCATGTGTTCGGGTATATCGCGGCGCGCGAGCAGCCCTGCGTGAACCGCGGGATGCAAAGTTTTTACTCTGCCGTCAAGACATTCGGGAAAACCGGTAATGTCGCTGATGTTGACGGGCTTGAGTCCCGCTTTCTTCAATGCTTTTTCCGTACCGCCGGTAGAAATTATTTCGAAACCGAGGTCGGCAAGTTTGCTTGCAAATTCCACAACGCCCGTTTTGTCGCTGACGCTGATAAGCGCTCTTCTTTTTTCCATTGTATACTCCTTAGTAAAATTATACGCGTAAAACGATTTCAAAAAAACCACCGTAATTCCGCGTCAGTCCTTAATAACAACCTTCCCGTCTACTACTTTGATTTTATCGTCGCACAGATCCTTTATTACGCTCACAAGCATGGGGTGTTCGATCTGATTGAGTATGCGTTTCTGCAAATCTTCGGGCTTGTCCCCTTTGTATACGGTCAGTTTGCCCTGACGGATTATCGGACCGCCGTCCACTTCCGCGCTTACAAAATGCGCCGTCGCGCCGCTTTCCGTCTCTCCCGCTTCTATTACCGCCTTGTGTACGCGTATGCCGTAAAAATCCTTTCCGCCGAACTTAGGCAGAAGCGCAGGGTGTATATTCACTATACGGTTAGGGTAAGCGTCGATAATGAACTGCGGCAATATCCCGAGATAACCCGCGAGTATGACGTAATCGACGTCATATCTTCTGAGCAGATCGAGTATCGCGCGATCGCGCGCCTCTACATTCGGGTAATCTTTTTTGCAGCAGACGTAATTGGGTATTTTCGCTCCTTCCGCACGTACGAGCGCATAAGCCTCGTGATTGGAAGATATCACGACGGCGATTCTTCCGTTGATCTCTCCGCTCGCGCATGCGTCCATTATCGCCTGCATATTCGTTCCGCTTCCGCTTACGAGCAATGCAAGTTTTTTCATTTCCTTCTTTCCTTTATATTATTTTCTTATGAGCGACACACCCGCACGGTCTGTCACCCTACCCATAATATATGCCTTTTCACCCAGTTTTACCGCATAATCGCAAAGTTCTTTTGCGAATTCGGGCGAAACAGCGAACACCATGCCGATTCCCATGTTGAAGGTATTGTAAAGTTTGTCGTCTCCCAGTCCGCTCTTTGCCGCAAGCAATTCGAATACAGGCAGACGAGGGAAAGAATCGAGGTCTATTTCCACACCCATTGTTTTAGGCAATATTCTCGGAATATTTTCGATAAATCCGCCGCCGGTTATGTGCGCTATGCCGTGCACGTCGAATTTCTCCGCAATCGCAAGCGCGCTTTTAACGTAAAGCCGCGTAGGCGTAAGCACGGTTTCTCCGAGCGTAGCGCCGAGTTCGGGATAATATTTTTCAAGCTCTTTTCTGTCTTCGCCGAGCAGTTTTCTCACAAGCGAAAATCCGTTTGAATGTATGCCGCTCGAAGCCAGACCGACAAGCACGTCGCCTACAGCCACTTTCTTGCCGTCGATTATTTTGCTCTTATCAGCAATGCCTACGGTAAATCCCGCAAGATCGTATTCGTCCTCCGGATACATACCGGGCATTTCCGCGGTTTCTCCGCCGATAAGCGCGCAGCCTACCTCCTTGCAGGCTTTCGCGACGCCGTTCACGACGACCGCCATTTTTTCGGGGTCGAGCTTTCCGCACGCAACATAATCGAGGAAAAACATCGGTTTCGCGCCTTGGCAAACGACGTCGTTCACGCACATGGCAACGCAATCGGTACCTATCGTGTCGTGCTTATCCATTATTATCGCATAGCGCAGTTTTGTTCCGACGCCGTCCGTTCCGGAAACGAGCACGGGTTCTTTATACCCTTTCGGCAGGCTGTAAAAACCGCCGAACGAACCCAGCCCCGAAGGAACGTTCTCGTCATATGTTTCCGCCGCGCCTTTTTTTATAAGGTCGACGAGTTTATATCCTCTTGTTACGTCTACGCCCGCAGACTTGTAATCTATCATAAAATATTCCTTTTCCTTAATGTAATTCTGATGATATTAACCCTGAGTGATACGGCGCATCATTTCTTTGTATGCGTCTTCCACCCCGCCCATATCGCGGCGGAAACGGTCTTTATCCAGCTTTTCTTTGCTTTTGCTGTCCCAGAAACGGCAGGTATCGGGAGAAATCTCGTCGGCAAGAACTATACGTCCGTCGTATCTGCCGAACTCGAGTTTGAAATCGATGAGGTCGATACCGAGATGAGCGAAATATTCTTTGAGTATTTCGTTTACCTTGAACGCCATTTTCTGAATGGTGTCTATTTCTTCTCTCGTGGCAAGTCCGAGACTGAGCGCATACCAGTCGTTAATCATCGGGTCGCCGAGATCGTCGTTCTTATAGCTGAACTCAAAGCCCGTGCTTTTGAGAGGGGTACCCTCTTCCACGCCGTAACGTTTGGAGAAAGAACCCGCCGCAACGTTGCGTACGATAACTTCGAGCGGAACGATTTCCACTTTCTTCACAAGAGTTCTGCGATCGTCAATCTCTTCGATATAATGAGTTTCGATACCGCGGCTCTCGAGCAGACGGAACATCATATTGCTCATTTTATTGTTGATGACGCCCTTACCCGCTATCTGACCTTTTTTCAATCCGTTGAACGCGGTTGCGTCGTCTTTATAATCGACAAGTACGACTTTTTCGTCATCGGTGGCGAATACTTTCTTTGCTTTTCCTTCGTAAAGCTGTTTTCCTATGTTCATATAACATCTCCTCGGGCGCGGCTGCGCCGTGAAAAATTTTATTCAGTCTATTCTGAGTTCTTTCTGAAGCGCGGCGTCGTCGTTAACGACTTTTTTGCGCATATCCTCTTTATAATCCATAAGCTTCGTTTTAAGTTCGTTATACTTGACGGCAAGTATCTGTACGGCAAGTATAGCCGCGTTGTCCGCACCGTTCACGGCAACCGTCGCGACGGGTACGCCTTTCGGCATCTGCACCATGGACAGCAGACTGTCGAGTCCGCCCATAAAGCTCGTCGCTACCGGAAGCGCGATAACGGGAAGCGTAGTATACCCCGCGAGCACGCCCGCAAGATGCGCCGCCTTACCCGCAACGCCGATAAGCACTTCGAATCCGCGTTTTTCCGCGTTTACCGCAAAATCGTGAGCTTCGACGGGAGTGCGGTGCGCCGATATAATCCTTACTTCGCTTTCCACGCCGAATCTGTCAAGTACGGTCACTGCGGGTTTGACGACGTCGTAATCCGATCTTGAACCTATAACTATCGCTACTTTTCCGTATGCGCTCATAAATTGCCTCCGCTATCTGTTGATTTCAAACCGATTATACCATTTACGCGGCGGTCAAGTCAAACAAATGAAAACGTTAGCGGAAAATTTACCCCTTGCATTTCCCGTGCGGGCGTGATATAATAAAAAAACAAGGAACGTCCGCAACAACTATAATCGACGGACGGCTCGGTAAAATATGTTTTCTTATTCATTCGTATGCAAAACGGGCGGACGCCCGCACAATCAGGACAGCATAGCCGCTTTTATGCGCGAAGGCTGTTACTGCTTCGCGGTATGCGACGGTCTGGGCGCATACTCGGGCAGCGGTACGGCAAGCCGAATATGTGCGGACACCCTGCGACAGGAACTCGGGAACGAGCCGCTCTCCCCTGACGCCGTGGTTCGCCTTCTTCAAAGCGCGCATAACGCAATAACCGAAGTAAAACGCTTCGCCGAAGACATGGAATCCGCATGCACGACGTTTGCGGGCGTTTTCGCAGACGGCGAACAAACGATCATAGCGCATATAGGCGATTCCCGCGTTTACCGTTTTTCTGACGGAAAACTCGTATCCTGCACGTCAGACCACTCATTGGCGCAGATTGACGTCGAGCGCGGTAAAATAGACCGTAAAGATCTCGGTAAACACAAGGATCAGAATAAGCTTACGCGCGTGCTCGGCGGTAAATTCTTCATACGTCCCGACCTCGACATACTCCCCGCACCGCGCAAGGGCGACATATTCATAATCTGTTCGGACGGCTTCTGGGAATACGTTTCGGAAGAATTTATGGAACAAACGCTGAGCTGCGAACAAAACGCAGACGGAATACTTCGCACGCTCGAAAACAGACTGCTCGAAGAAGCGGTTCCCGGTCACGACAATTATTCCGCCGTAATCGCGGTTGCCGAAACGGAGGATTTATGATAAACACGGAAAATCTGTGCCCGCGCTGTTTTACGGCGCTCGGCGCGAAAGGTTTATGCCCCGTTTGCGGCAAAAAGACAAACGCTCCGATATTTTACGACCCTTCGCATCTCGCGCCTAAGTCGAAAATCAAAAACAGATATGTAATGTCCTCTGCCATAGGAGAGGGCGGTTTCGGCATAACCTATCTTGCTTTCGACACAATGAACGGCATAAAAGTCGCGATAAAAGAATACTTCCCCGTTTCCGTGGTAGCCCGCAACGAAAAAGGCTTCGTCGTTCCGCTCAAACCCGAATTGAGGCAAAGATTCATGCTCGGCAAAAAGCGGTTTATGGACGAAGCGAAGAATATGGCGGCTATAAAGAACCTTAAAGGCGTACCCGCGGTGCTTGACTTTTTCAGCGAAAACGACACCGCATACATAGTAATGGAATACCTCAGCGGAAGTACGCTTAAAGACCTTATAAAGAAAAAGCGTCGGCTTACTTTCGCCGAAGCTTTCGACATTCTCAGACCCGTATTCGACTCACTCGCGCTTATGCACGACGCGGGACTCGTTCACCGCGACGTGTCTCCCGACAATATCATTCTCACGGAAAACGGAGCAAAGCTGATCGACTTCGGCGCCACGGTAAAAGCGAACAAAGAAAAACAAAGTACGGAACTTAAACGCCATTACGCACCTCCCGAGCAATACGACAAGTATTTCGCCGTCGACAGACGAGCCGACGTATATGCGGCAGGCGTGACTATGTATCATTGCGTTACCGGCATGCTTCCGCCCGAATCGGTAAGACGTTTACCGAACGACAAACCGCCGTTCAAAGGAAAGCTGACCGAAGCGCAGAAATGCGCGGTTCTGAAAGCAATGGAAACCGATATCGCGAAAAGATATGCGGATATGCGTCAGATGCTCTATGCTCTCGACTCCGCGCTCGTATGACGCTCTCTGTCGCCAAAATGCTCTTCGGCATCCGTAATATCTTTACCGTATGCAAACAAATCGTTTTCGTAAGTTTCAGCTTTTTGATCCCATTCATAGTATACATTATCCATAAAGTCTTCTATGTCGCTTGCGGAAGTTGCTTTATGAAGCTTGCCTAACGTTACAGGTTCTTTTCGCTCTCCGACATAAAGGCTGTAATCGAACTCAAGTCCGCCGCTTTCGTACGTGGCTCCTTCATAGGTATATGTATAAACGTTTCTCGTAAATTCCCTGTCCCCGAGCGAATCGACGTATTCGTTAAGCACGACTTCTTTTTCTTCCGCAGTATCCGCCTCTTTTGCGTCCGCATAGAGATTTTCAAGCTCTACCCGATTGCTTTTAAGAAAAGCGTCGAGTTCCTCGTCATAAACGCAATCGATCGCAAGCGCGGCTTGTTCGGCTCTGCCCTGCACGGAAATATCTTTTCCGAGGTCATTGATATTAAATTGCGCGTCATAACCCTGCACCGTAAGTATTATGCTCGTCGCAACCAATGCTGCGGACAGCAACCAAACTATGGACATTGCAAAAGACGCTTTTGCACGGCGCGGAGCAAAAAAACCGCTTGCCGGCAGCACTATAAATATTGCCAACAGAGCTATAGGTAAAACGCAGAATATAGCGCAGATAATCAGTATTTTCTTTAAAGCTCGGCGCGTGTTATATGCACTTACCGCTTTTATGTCATTAGCGCTTATGCTTGCCGATTCTATAGGATCGTTCATAACGACCTGTAAACCTCCTACAACGATAATTTAATATTTATTTAATAATACCCCCCCCCACACACGTAATATTTTGTCAAGTAATTTTACTAATTGCACAATACTTTTTTATTGCGCACCCTTTTGGTTGCGGACCGCTAACGCTACACGGGCGTAAAAAAGAAAAGTGCCAACAGGCACTTTTCTTTTTTACTGTGTTGCGCAATACAATTTCCGCGCTTGCGGTATCTCTTATATTGCGCACCGCTAACGCTCGCCAAAGGCGTGCGCCATATATACCCACGCTTGCGGAATCTTTTCGGCGCAAAGGCGTGTTTTTTACCGCCGCAGGGTCACCTAGCGGCGGCCGCACGCAAAGCGTGCTAAAAAGAACACGCCTTATCATCCGAAAATCTATCCGCAATCGCTACTTTCTTTGACTATGAGTAACTCGTTCTTTTTTATAAAGTGTTTAACCTTATAAAATATGCACGAGTAATTGCAGAGTACTGCAGGCAGTAGATGCGAACGGATTTTGCGGGTGGCAGACATTTTCTTCGGAGCGAGCGAAGCGATAGCGGGCGCCATAAGGTGACCCTATGGCGCCCCGAAAAAATGGCTGTACGCGGAAAAGACGTCGCAGATACGGGTATATGTTGCGCACGCGAAGCGAGCGTTAGCGGTGCGCAAAAATATAAGAGACGTCGCAGATACGGGTATTACGGCGCACTTTGTGCGCCTAAAATGTGGGAGTAAGCACGAATTCATTTCGGGCGCACGACCTTCTTTCGGAGCGCGAGCGGTGAGTGAGCGCGACGGAAGGGGCGGGAAACAATGCAGAGCATTTATGCGAACATTGTTGCCTGCACTGTCAGGCGGGCGAGCTAACGCACAGCGTTAGCGTGGTTTGCACCCGAAAAAGTGAAAGTACCCGAAGTCTGCGGACTTCGAGGTACTTTTAGTTTTGATGGGTGTGCGGAGCCCCGCCCGCCGAATGAATCTTTTGGCGTTCGCGCTTATATGAGCGCGCACTCTTGTTATATTATCGCTTGCTATGCGCACGAAATATAACAATCGGCGCGAAACTTGTTCAGCGTTAGCGGTGCGCAACCAAAAGTGTGCGCAATATATCTCACGCTTTCAGTATGCTGCAGCCGCGGGAGTCTATGGCGACGAGGAGCGGCAGACGATCGACGGTAAGACGGCGGATAGCTTCGCAGCCGAGATCGGGGTAAGCAACTTCTTCGCAGGCGGTTATGCGGCTTTTGATAAGAGCGGCGACGCCGCCTACCGCAATGAGGTATACGGCTTTATGCTTTTTTATCGACTCTGTGACCGCATTGCTTCGCTTGCCTTTTCCTATCATTATTTTAAGTCCGAGATCGAGCATACGCGGAGTATAGTCGTCCATACGCGCGCTTGTAGTGGGTCCGCACGAACCTATGATTTCGCCTTCGCGTGCGGGAGTGGGACCCGCGTAATAAATCGCGGCTCCTTTGATTTCAAACGGCAGAGGTTCGCCGCGGTCGGCGGCTTCCGTCATTCGCTTATGAGCGGCGTCGCGCGCGGTATAAATCACGCCTGAAAATTCCACTTCGTCACCGGCTTTAAGTCGCGTAACGTCATAATCGTTGCTTATTTTTATCGTTTCGCTCATATCGTCACCTCGAAAAGTCGATTTCGGTATGCCGTACGCTGTGGCATTGTACCGTAACCGCGACGGGCAGCATTCCTATGTGGGTGGGGAATATTTCAGCGGCGCAGGCAAGCGCGGTGTGATTGCCGCCCAGCCCCTGTGCGCCTATGCCGAGCGCGTTTACGGCGGAAAGAATATCGGCTTCAAGCGAAGCGACGAGCGGATCCGGGTGCGGCTCGCCGCAAGGGCGGAGCAAAGCGCGTTTGGAAAGCACGCACGCCTTATCCATGGTTCCGCCTATGCCTACGCCGAGCAGTATCGGGGGGCAGGGGTTCGCTCCCGCTTCGCCCACGATATTCACAACGGCGTCGATGATCCCCTGTCTGCCTTTTGACGGGGTAAGCATACGCACGCCGCCCATGTTTTCGCTGCCCGCGCCTTTAGCGAGGAACGTCACTTTCAGACCGTCGCCGCTTACTGCGTCGTAATATATAACGGCAGGCGTATTGTCCTGCGTGTTTATGCGCGTCAGCGGGTGAGCAATGGATTTGCGCGCCTGAGCGTATCCGCGCCGCACGCCTCCTTCGAGTGCGGCGGCAAGATCTCCGTCAAAACGCGCTTCCGTACCGACGGTAACGAACAGCATCGCCACGCCTGTATCCTGGCAGGGGTAAGAGTCGGTGCGTTCCGCGATTTCGTCGTTTTCGAGTATCTGATCGAGCGCCCATACCGCGCGGCGATTGGTCTCTTCGGCGCACGCCGTGCGGAGCAGGTCTACCACGCGGCAGTCAACGCGTTTAAGCGACGCGTCTATTCCGCGCGCAAGTTTTTCGGTTATTTCACTGCATTTGTACATATGCGTATTATATCATACGTATCGGTTAAAGTCAACGCCCGCCGCACGATTGACAAACAGTAACGGCGTTGCTATAATAAGTGTATGTCACTGAAGATCTGCAGCCTTGCGAGCGGAAGCAAGGGTAATTGCATATACATAGCAAGCCGCCGCACGTCGCTTTTGCTCGACGCGGGCGTTTGTCTTACGCGCATACGCGGCGCGCTTGCGGATATAGGCGAGGCTATGCCCAAGGACGTAGTGCTTACTCACACTCATTCCGATCATTATAAGTACGTCGGCGCGGCAGTCAAAAACGGCGCGTCGTTACACTATAACCGCGTTATGCGCAGGTTCGTGGACGATTACGAAGGGTCGGAAGAATTCGGCGGGGATATCTGCATAGGAGATATCACCGTATCTCCGTTTGCCGTTTCGCACGACGTGCCTTGCTGCGGTTATTCTTTTTACAGCGAAGGCAGTAAGATAAGCGTCGTCACCGATCTCGGCTTTATGCCGCGCCCCACGCTCGAAGCGGTGGCGGATTCCGACGCGGTGCTTATCGAATCCAATTACGACGAGGAGATGCTCAGAACGAATCCGGAATATCCCGAACGTCTTAAAGCTCGTATAGCGGGTATGCGCGGACATCTGTCGAACGCACAGTCGGCGGAGTGCGTGGCTTATCTCGTCGGAAAAGGCGTCAAAAAGATAATTCTCGGACATTTATCCGAGCAGAACAACACGCCTGAGAAGGCGTCGGCATGCGCTATGGACGCGCTTTCCTCATATAATCTGCGCGGTGCGGCGGACATTCACGTCGCATTGCAACACAGCCGTTCGGAGGTGATCGAAGTATGACGGGCGGTAAGATGCTTAAAAAATGCACTGCCGTTGAGGGCGGATTTTCCTATCTGGGCGCAGTGGCGGCTTATCTTGTGATAATGTTCGTATTTTCGCTGATTGCGTATGCGAGCGGAGGCGCGATCGGTAAGATAGGCGATTATATTGCGACATTACTTTTGCAGATATGCTTTCTGCTTGCCGCCGTTCTGCCTTTCAAAGCGATGAACAGCCGTCCGACGTATCTTCCTTCGAAGATATCGGTAAAAGCGGGTTTCGTAAGCGTGGGAATAGCCTGCATGTGCGTGATATTTTTTACGGGGCTTTCCGTGCTGTTCAATTCGGCGCTTGCCGCGGCGGGATATAACGGAAGTTCGTCGACCGACATGGGGTCTCCGATTGGTATAATTTTTGCCGTAATCATAAGCGTATTGCTTGCGCCCGTATGCGAAGAAATGCTTTTCCGTTCGAGCGTACTTTCGTCGCTCGGCGTTATGTTCGGCAGAAAACGCGATACTCTGATAACGGTATTCATGACGGTGCTTTGCGGCGCGGCGTTCGCGCTTATGCACGCCAATCCCGAACAGACGGTATATCAGTTTTTCCTCGGCGCGGTAATGGCGTATGCGGTAATACGCACGGGAAGCGTTACGCCCGCGATTATAATTCATGCTGTGAACAACGTGATCGGACTTGTACTGAGTATTCCCGCGATCGACGGCGGTATATCGGGCGTGGCTGCGAGCGTTATAGCTTCCGGATACGGTATTGCAGTGTTTGCCGTGGTCAGCGTTGTTCTTGCCGTGGCGGGCGTATTCGTCAATCGGTTGGTTATAAAAAAAATGGGCGACCGTGCGCCCGAGCCGGTTTATAAGTCAATGGACGCGGAAAGCGGATTCGTCAATTACGCCGATGACGGCGGTACGGTTGCGGGCGCGGTGTTCTGCGTCGTCGCGGCGCTTATCTGCGCGGCGTTGTGGACGGTAAATCTCATAGGCGGGTTTACTGTTCAATGAAAAAACTCGAATTGCTGTGCGTGGGTAAAATCAAAGAAGATTACCTGAACGCAGGAATAAACGAATATTTGAAAAGGCTGAGCAGATATTGTTCTGCGACAGTACGCGAGATTCCCGACCGTAAGGACGACGGCAACGCGTGCGAAGCGGAGAGCGCGGACATACTCGCGGCGAAAAGCGGTTATACCGTGCTTGCCGATCTCAGAGGCAAGGAGATGACGAGCGAACAGCTGTCGGCAGCGCTGGAAAAAGCGTATCTGACATGCGACAAAGTGCAGTTCGTAATAGGCGGCAGCCGCGGAGTGACTGACGAAGTGCGTAGCCGCGCCGATCTCGTGGTGTCTTTCGGGAAGATGACTTTCCCTCACAGGCTTATGCGGCTTATAGCGGCAGAGCAGCTATACAGAGCGTTCACGATAAGCGCGGGAACCGCTTATCACAAATAAGATTAAACATATAAAATAAATTGCGAATATGCGGCATACATTGTTGTATGTACGTTTATTCGGATCTTCAACGCGATTGTTGTAAACTTTGCCGCGGCGGAACGGAATGCGGAAGCATAGGGCGTTCGCTTACGGGCGCTCATCTGGTGTATTTCCATTTCGGACCTCAGAGCGGCGGTCAGATAATAATTCAGGGCGGTATGCACGCCCGAGAATGGGTGACGAGCGTGCTTATGATGCGTCAGGCGTTCGCGCTCGTCGGAAAGAAACTGCCCGTCGGACTTTTTCTCATTCCTATGACAAATCCCGACGGAGTCACTCTTGCGCAAAGAGGTACGGACGCGTTTCCTTCGTTTGCGGAAGGATTGACGGCTGTCAACGGCGGAAGCCGTAATTTTTCTTTGTGGAAAGCGAACGCTCGCGGCGTGGACATAAACTGTAACTTCGACGCCCGCTGGGGACAGGGGGCGGGTAACGTCCGTTCGCCCGCGCCCGAGTCGTGCATAGGCGCATATCCCGAAAGCGAACCCGAAACCGCCGCGCTTGCGCGTTTTACGAGGAAGGTACGTCCTGTAATGACGCTTAGCTATCACGCGCTCGGCAGAGAGGTATATTACGAGTTCGGACAGCAGGGAAAGGCGTGGGAGCGCGACCGCGCTATTGCCAAAGCCGTAGGAAACTTTCTAAGGTACGAAGTCGTGGACGGAGACCTCG
>CASFAN010000044.1 GCA_949292715.1 uncultured Eubacteriales bacterium | reverse complement strand
ATTACGTTCTCGCATACACTTCGGACGGCGATACCGTCAACGTCGGCTCGTTCACCGTAACGCTGATTATCGGCGATTACGGCGAAAACTACGCGTTTGCGGCGGAACTCGACGTCGACAGGGTTTACAATATAGTCGCGGTGGAGTTTGAGATCGTCAATGCTCCCGAAAGCTGGGAAATAACTTATGACGGCGCGGAACACGACGCGGTAAACGGCAATATGCCGACGGCGAAAGGCGTTGACGGCAAAGACGGAACGTTTGCTTACAGCCTTGCCGACGGTTCGTCCGACGGCAGCGGTTACGTCGCGCTCGGCGAGTTTAAAAAGTTCAAAAACGTACCAGACGGCACGACGGTATACTATAAACTCAGCCTTGACAATCACGTCACGCAGTACGGCAGCTTTACGGTAACGATATTAAAAGCGCCGCTCTCGATAAGCGTCGACGTGTCTGTAACCTACGGCAACGCGCTTCCCGCAAGCGAAAACTACAAATTCGCAATCTCGGAGCAGACTCCGACCGCGGACGCCGTTGTATTTACGGGAACGGGCTTCGTAGGAAGCGAAAATTTCGACAATCTGACCTATGATATAGGCAACCTTGCGGATTATTTCATCACCGAATTTACGGGGCGCGACGCGGCGCAGGGCGTAGGCGATTATGATATTACGCTTGACGGCGGATTTACGTCGGATAACTACGAGATAACTTACGCCTCGGGAACGGTAAGCGTGACGGCGCGCGAAATAACCGTGACTGTTATCAAGGCGACCAGACATACTTACGGTGAAAACCCCGTCGACCTTAAAGACGCGGAGATCATAAACGCTCTAACGAGCGCAAGCGACACCGCGTTCGGTCAGCTCGTAAGCGACATAATAAGCGAACTGCTCGTCTACGGCAAAGACGGTATGCCCGTTACGCTTGCCCAGAATACCGCGGCGGGTAAATATGACATCGACGGCTATACCGCAGGCGCGTACGGAGCGAACTATATCGTTAAGATTGTCGGCGGCGCAGACAAATACGTCGTCGAGCAAAGACAGGTCAAACTGTCCGTTGCCGAACTCGCCAAGACATACGACGGCACGCAGCAGAGCCTTAAAGTATCCGTTACCAACAGCAATACCGTACTCGGCGACAGGCTTGTGATAAACGTCGTATATAGCAGCGATACTTACGGCAGCTTCACGCAGAAATGGGTATTGCAAGGCGAAGAATACGTTCCTACCGATGACAGCAAATGCCCCGTGAACGCAGATAATTATGACGTCAGTATCTCGGTGACGACGGAGGGCGGCGCTTCGGGTAACTACGTCGCAACGGAATTGAGCGCGGTATTCCTCATAAACGCACGCACGATAAGTATCAAAATAGGCGATCAGAACGCCGATTACAGCGGCGAAGAACCCTCGGTGGCGCAGAACGAATGGAGTTATAACGAAGGCAGCGCGGAGTTCGTCGGAACGGACGCGGAGCAGTTCAGACTCGTCAAAGCGGCGGGCGTGAACGCGGGCGGTTACGATATAACCTATGAGTTCGGCGACGGAGAAGGCGAGTTTATCGAAAGCAACTATGCCATTACTTACAGCAAAGGCACATTTACGATAAACAAAATCGCTCTCGTCATAACCGCTGAAGACAAGTCTGTAACATACGGCGGCGAAGCGCCCGAATACACCGTATCGTACGGCGGACTCGTCGCAAAAGACAATATCGGCGGCGCGCCCGCGGAAGGCGTGCTCAGCAAAGCCGTGACTGCCGTCAGCGATTACGATCTTGCTTCGCTCGCAACGCGTAAAGTCGGCGATTACACGATATACTTTGCCGAAGAAAGCATAACCGCGACGAACTATGAGATCAAGTTCGCGTACGGCACTCTGACGGTAAATAAGCGTCCGATAACGATTACGGCGAATAAAGGCGAAAGCGTTTACGGCGATATTCCGAGAGTCGGCGAATATACCGTAACTTCGGGTTACGAAGTGACGTCGGGCGAGATTTACTTCGGTGACGATCTCGGCATTCGGCTTTATATAAACGACGATAAGTATAACGCGGGCGGTTACGACATTTCTTACCGCGCTACCGCGTCGGAAATAGCGGAAAACTATGATATAACCTACGAAAAAGGAACGTTTACCGTAAAGAAAGCCACGCTGAACGTCAGCGCGGATAACGTTGCCGTCGAGTACGGCGCAACCGTGACGGACGATTTGTTCGGCTACACTCTCAGCGGATTCAAGTACGAAGACAAACCCGAAACCATCGGAAAAACCGGGGAAGTGCGTTATACTACGGGCTATACGACGACGTCGCCCGCAGGCAGCGTATTCGACATAACGATGGAAGGAACGTTCGAGTGCGCTAACTACGAATTCACATATTTGCAGGATTCGGGTGAACTGACGGTAATGCAGCGCGACATCAGAGATATGGTGAAGTTTGCCGATCCCCGGTTTGTCGAAGGTTATCCGACGATATACGGAATGTATAACTTCGCGCCTTCTTCGGACGACGCGCGCACTAACAAAACGGCTACCGTAGATATAGCAGCGCTTACCGCCGCGCTTGAAAAGCTCGGAATAACGGCTTCGGTAAGCAACGGCGGTTCGGGCGATATAGTGTTCGCATACGTTTACACGACGGACGAAACGCATACCGCATATAACGGCACGGAGTACGACGGCACGGCTTCGGGGCTGAGCGAGGGTACCGACTATATGCTCGACGAGAGCGGAAACGTCGTACCTCTCTATGCGGGAACGTATAAAGTCACGCTGAAAATGACTTCGGATAACTTCATGCTTTCTCTGCCCGTAACAACCGACTACCGCATACTCAAAATGCGCGTGACGGCTCCCGAATGGGCGGAAAGCTCGTTCACCGCTTCAGAGGGCAAAGTTACCAATACGCTCGAATACGGCAGCATATATCACGCGCGCGGCGACAAGAGCCTGACAACGAATGCGACGTACGCGGACGGTTCGGCAACGGGACCGACGGGAGTGGAAACGAGCGTGGACACCGCGTCGAAAACAATAACGATGACGGGCGAAGTAGCCGGTAAATATTCGATAACTCTTGTGCTTGACGATCCTTACAACTATGTATGGGATAATCAGACGGGGCAGGAAACCGACCTCGAAGAAATAACCGTTTCGTGGTCGATAACTCAGTATCAGGATGTGGAGATCGTTATTACCGGCGGCACGGCGGGCGGCGTGACCGTTACCGTCGAGGAGCGCGAAGGTCAGAGTTGGTTTACGGGTTATGACTGGCGTTACGGCGGCACGGCGATAACAATTACCGTGACCGCACAGTACAACGGCGGCAGCGAAACGATAGATTCCGCGTATGTATATTTCAGATATTACAGTGTTAGCGGCGGCGGAGAACTCGTGTCCGTACCTACTAATGCGGGAAGCTATTATGTGATAGCGTACGTCAACGGTACGGCGGTATATCCCGACGCGCAGTCCGAACGCGTATACTTCACTATAGGCAAGGCAATCGTGGAAAAGCCGCAGGCGGGCGACAGCAAATTTACTTATAACGGCAACTTGCAGACTTATCAGATAACGGACAATGAGAATTATATAGTCACGGGCAACACCGCGACGGACGCGGGCAATTACACCGCTACCGTAACGCTCAAAGACACGAACAATTACGAATGGGCGGAAAGCGGAAACTCCGACGCGCTGGAATTCCCCTGGCAGATAGCGAAAAAGGAAATAAACAAACCCGCCGATCCCAAATCGGCGACGTATAACGGCGGCAAAGCCGTCAGCTCGTCGCTCGACAGCGTCGGTTACGATTATGACACAATGAAAATCATAAGCGTTGTCGGAACGAATCCCGACAATGCGGCGGGCGTATCGCTCGGCGACGGCGAATATTTCGTGACCGCTATAAACGCGGATACATATACCGTTACCGTTGCGCTCAGAAATCAGAAAAACTATGTGTGGAACGCGGAGGCAGGCGCGGTCGGCGATCGCATTACTCTGACCTGGACGGTGAAAAAGTATACCGTAGCGGCACCGACGGCGGGCGAAGCGACCGACATTACTTATAACGGCGAAACCCGTTATTACGACGAGTATTACGCCGACTTCGGCGCGGCGGCTGACGACAGCCTTTACACTCTTGCGGGTACGCTGACGGCAACAAACGCGGGCGAGTACGAGTTCGAAGCGGTGCTTGACGACGAAGATAACTACGCATGGGCGGACGGCGCGGTCACGACGTATAAATGGAAGATCGCCAAAGCAAGCGACAACACCGTGAGCGAGGTTGCGATAAGCGGCTGGACATACGGCGGCGAGCCGAACGCTCCGACGGCGTCGGCAGTCTACGGCGAAGTGACTTATAAGTATTATACGAAGAGCGGCGACGTATACGGCGAAGTATCCGCTCCGAACAACCGCACGGACGCGGGAACGTATTATGTCAAAGCGTTCAGCGCGGGTACGGATAACTACAACGCGGCTGAAAGCGAATATAAAGAGTTCGTAATAACTCCGTTTACCGTGGACGTAGAGTGGAGCGCCCCCGAAAAATTCGTTTATGACGGTACCGATCAGTCGGGCAAGATCACCGCGACATACCGTAACGTCGACGGCGAGCCCGTAACTCTCTCCGTAAGCACGGACGGCGGATTTACCGACGCGGGAAGTTATGAGTTTACGGCAGACGGACTTGCAAGCGGAAATTACGTTCTTTCGGAAACTTCGATAGCGCGCGTCTATGAAATCGAAAAACTCGCCGTGACGGTCAAAGTAACGCTCGGCGCGGACAGCATGCCTTACGGCGGAACCGTTCCCGAAATCTCATGGGCTTGCGAGGGCGCGGAGTTCATAAGCCGCGACGGAGTGACGGTGAAAGTAAACGCTTCCGTGACGGAAACGAGCGCCGCGGGCATATACGCCGTAACGGTAAACGCGGAAGGCAACCTTTCCAACTACGACGTAACGTATATAGGCGCGGAACTTACCGTAACGGCGCGTAAAATAACCGTGACCGTGAAAGCGGCGGAAAGCGTATACGGCGACAATCTCGCAACGCTGACGAGCGCAAACTATTCGGTAACGAGCGGCGAGAGCGACGGACTCGGCATCGTGAACGGCGACGTGAACGTGATAACGCTTTACGTCGACGGAGCGAGCGGCAACAGAACGCCTGTCGGCAGCTATGACATAAAATACGTCCTCAACAACGCGAACTACGACGTGACGTACGTCGGCGCTAAGTACACCGTTACGGCGAAACAGGTTTCCGTCGTGTGGAGCGAACCGAGCGCGGCAGAACTCGTTTACGACGGCACGGATAAATCGTCGTTGGTGAGCGCGTATTATATCGGCGTCGACGGCGGAAAGGTTATGCTCGGCGTAAGCGGCGGCGAAATGAAGAACGCGGGCGCGTATAAGTTTACCGCTGCCGCCGAAGAACCCGACGCAAACTATGCGCTTGCGGGCGCGGAGAAGACATATACCGTTACGCCCAAGCAGATAACGGTAACGATAACCGACAACGAGCACGTTTACGGCAACGTAAAGACGGCGATTGCGACGTCTGACGGAATAATTCCCGAAGACCTTGCGACGACGGGACTGCTTCTGAAATACACGGGTACGGCGTATAACGGCACGCAGTACGACGGCACGGTAAAGGGCGGCTGGCAGGAAGGCAGGGAATATATCCTCAACTCCCACGGAAACGTGGTGCCTTTGTATGCGGGCGTGTATACGATCGAGGTTTACGCGGTCGTTTCGGGCGAGTTCGAAAACGCGAACTATGCCGTGACGGCGGGTTATAACGGAACGTTTACCGTAACGAAAGCGACGGTCGCGTTGCCCGACGCGGGAAGCGCGGTCTATAACGGCAAATTACAGAAAGCCGACATTCCCGCGAGCGACAGATATACGGTGACCGAAAACAACGGCGGCACCGACGCGGGAACGTACCGCGTGGAACTTACGCTTACCGACGCTTACAACTATATGTGGAACGGACTGACGACGGAAACCGCACAGCTTCCTTTCGTGATAAGCAAAGCGGCGAACTCGATTTCCGAAGTGACCGTATCTGACAGCGTATACGGCGACGTACTTGCGCCGAAAGCGACTTCGGCGTTCGGCACGGTCATATATAAATACTACAAGGAAAGCGGCGGAACTTATACCGAGATCCCGATGCCTTCGGATGTGGGAACGTATTACGTCCGCGCGGAAGTGTCGGGCAGCGTAAATTATGACGGCTGCGTATCCGGGTATAAGAAATTCTCGATAACTAAACGCCTTATAACGAAACCCGAAATAACCGAACAGACGGACGAGAAGGACGGCAGCAGAACATATATAATCGAAGGCTACGACAGAAATTACATGGTGCTTAAAGGCATCGAAGTAGGCATGGGCGTGGAAATAGACGGCAGCCGACTTATTGTCACTGTTACGAAAGATGGCGAAAATAATCTTACCGTGGTGCTTGTCGATACGGATAACTGCGTATGGGCGGACGGCACGGAAGCTCCGCATACGTTCGGGCTGTCCGTGGCTGAAACGACAGACCTTACTTGGCTGATAATCCTGCTTGCGGTAGTCGTGTTCGGCGAATTGCTCACCGCGATTATTCGCGGCGTAACCGGCAAAAAGAAGAACGGCGGCAACGGCGGCGATAACGGCGACGGTACGGACGGAAAGAGCGGCTCGGACGGTTCGGACGAAATGAAAGGGCTTTCCGCATTCCTGCCTATGCTCACGGCTGCGGCGGTTCCCGGGGGACAGCTTGCGGCGATAATCGCCCTCGGCTCGGCGGCAGCGGCATTGGGCGTTGTGGACGTCGTAATGTTCGTTAAAAAGCGCAAAAAGAAGACTGACGATCAAGATAGCAAGGAACAAGAAACGACGGTTATAGACGCAAAAGAAGCCGAAACGACCGTTTCCGACACAAGCGAACCAGGAACGGTAGTAACCGACATAAGCGAAGCCGAAACGGCGGTAACCGACACAAGCGAACCTGAAACGATTGTTTCCGACACAAGCGAACCTGAAACGGCGGTAACCGACACAACCGAACCCGAAACGATTGTTTCCGACACGAGCGAAGCTGAAACTGCGGTAATCGACACAACCGAACCCGAAACGGCAGTAACCGACACAACCGAACTCGAAACGATTGTTTCCGACATAACCGAACCCGAAACGACCGTTGCCGACACGAACGAACCCGAAACGGCGGTAACCGACACAACCGAACCAGAAACGACCGTTGCCGACACGAGCGAAGCCGAAACGACTGTTCCCGACACGGAGGACATTATACTGACGGCGGAGGAAGAACCCGAGGACGACGAGTTCGAAGACTTTACCGAAGACGACGATGTGGAGATCGTGGAGGGAGAAGAGATACCGCCCGAAGAGCTTGAAGCGACAACGCCGCTCGCGGAAGGCGAAGCAGTGCCGCCGCGCAGGAAAATACTGATAAGATATAAATTCAGTTTCCGTGCAAAGCTGATTCAGGCGGCGGAAGAAGTGCAGGCGCGTTACGGCGAGTTCTCGGACGAAACGCTGGCATACGCGAAAGTCAAATGCGCGATAAGCTGGAAACAGGCGCGTATATATTCGGGCAGGAATACCCTTGCGGTAGTGCTGTTCAAGGGGCGCAAACTTTGCGTGGCGTTCGCGCTTGATCCCGCGGAGTACGCGGAAAGCAAGTACGGCGGGCTGGATGTTTCCGAGATTAAGCGGTTTGCCAAAACGCCGTATTTGCTCAAACTGACGAGCGCGCGCCGACTGCGCTATGCGAAGGAGTTGTTCGCGATAGTCGCGGAAAAGCACGGTCTTATCATGGACGAAGTGACGTGCACCGAGTACCGTCTGCCTTACCAAACAACGGAAGAACTGATAAACAAAGGGCTTGTAAAAGTGCTTTCGAGCGGCGACATAACCGACGGCGCGGAAGTGGAGAAAGCGGATATTTCCGAGCTTATACGCGAGAGGGTAACGCTTTCCGAAACCGATATGCTCAGCGACGAAGTGGCGGCGGAGTATATCGAAACGACGGAAAGGGAAATGCGGCGCGCGTCGCGCGGAAGCAGGGCGATAATAAACATCGATACGCTTTCGCAGAACTTCGAAGCCGACGACCTCGTAACTCTCGAAGTACTGAAAGAAAAGAAACTCGTGCCGCCGCGTTCGTCCGCGCTGAAAGTGCTTGCGCGCGGACAGCTCGACAAACCGCTTACCGTAGAGGCTGACGACTTCTCTATGGACGCGGTAAAAATGATATTGCTTACAGGCGGCAGACCCGTAAAACTGCAATAAAAAGCGTCATAATAAAACGCGCGCTTCCGAACTCGGCTTCGGGGCGCGTGTTTTTTTTAATGCGGTTCGGTAATCCGCTGCGGAAAGCAAATTAAATCTTTGAAAAATTATATTACGTATTGCTTTTGTCGCTATAATATTGTATAATATAAGAGTAATCGGACGAGGCGTAATAACGGATACGGCGAAGCAAAAGTTCGCGCCCTTGCCGAAAAATTTTGCATATGTTCGTAACGGTTGCAAAAGAAACAAATATATCGAGGTGCATGATGGAAAACAAAATTAAAGTATTCGAAAGCAAACAGGTTCGTACGCTGTGGAACGAAACCGAAGAAGAATGGTATTTTTCGGTTGTGGACGTCGTGGAAGTTTTGACGGACAGCGCAAACCCGCAAACATATTGGAGAGTGTTAAAAAAGCGGTTAAAAGATGAGGGAAACGAAACCGTTACAAATTGTAACGCTTTGAAAATGCTTGCGCCCGACGGCAAAATGCGCAAAACCGATTGCCTTGATACCAAAGGAGTTTTGCGCCTTGTTCAGTCCATACCGTCTCCGAAAGCAGAGCCTTTTAAAATGTGGTTGGCGCAGGTAGGCAGTGAAAGGCTGGACGAAATAGCAGATCCGGAAAAAGCGATACTTCGCGGAGCGGACTTTTACCGAGCGAAGGGTTACACGGAAGGCTGGATCAATCAGCGTTTGCGCACGATTGAAATGCGCAAAGAGCTTACGGACGAGTGGAAAGCGCGCGGCATAGACAAAGAAAAGGATTACGCCATTCTGACCAACGAAATGACAAAAGCGTGGAGCGGACTTACCGTGCAGGAATACAAACAGGTCAAAGGCTTGAAGAAAGAGAATCTGCGCGATAATATGACGAATATCGAACTGGTTCTGAATATGCTTGCCGAAGTAACGACGACGGCGATTTCGAAGCAGGAACAGCCGCAATCGTTTGACGACAGCAAAAACGTTGCGCGCCGCGGCGGAAAAGTCGCGGGGAACGCAAGAAAAGATATCGAAACGCAGCTCGGACAGTCTGTAATTTCTCCGCTGAACGCCAAGGATAAAAAAGCGCTCGAAATAAAGACGTCGGGCAACCTTGACGGCAAAGAGTAACAAGAAATTTCTTATGCGCTGAAATACGGCGCGAAAAAAGACAATTAAACACACACGGGGCGTAACGCTATTAGCGGCAACGCCCCGTTTTTCCGTGTTTACGCATAGTTGTTCACTTATGCATATGTTTTGTGGCTGTCGCATTCCTGGATGCGACAGCCTCTTCGCCTTCTCACGAAAAAGCACTGTATTAATTACTTGCAAAATAAACCGCAACGGTAAAGCTTAACGCCGACATACCCTTTTTATTTTTGCACACATTGATTTATTTTGTTCAAAAATCGTACGGTATTGCCGCAAAAAAGTATTATAATCGATTTTGAATATGTGCATAAACTAATATTGCTTATTAATGGCAATTAATAACAACGCAAATTATTTGCGATTACTATAAAATATTATTGTAAACAAGAATGTGAAAAGGGAAAACACATAAAGGCGGTGATGTATGGATATTCGCATACGCATAGACAAATTAAGACAGGAACGCGGTTGGTCAAGGCTGGAATTCGCGCGTAAGATTCATATCAGTTATACTGCCTTGAAAAACTGGTACAGCGAAGCGGATTGCATGCCGTCGCTGAGGGTGCTTGAAGAAGTATGCAGGGCGTTTGATATGACGATGTCGGAACTGTTCGCGGACGTGGACGGCAAAACTTTGCGCGCGGATCAGATCGTTCTGCTCGATCTTTACGATAAGCTGGACGACAAACAGCGGGCAAATATAATATTGATAATAAAAGCTTTGTTGCCTGAATAAGGCAAAAATCAATGCTAAACGGTTGACTAATGATGATGAGAGAATGTACAATAAATGACAGTCAGAGAGTTTGACAAATGCCTATCCCTGATAAAAGCGGGGAACAATCGCGGGCTCGGACGGATATTCGACTGTTACTATGACAACCTTGTAAAGAGCGGCAATTTTTATTCGCTCGATCCTGAAACTTCCGAGCAGGTCGCTTCGACGGTGCTCCTCGGAATATTGCGCAATGCGGAGAGCTGCGGCGGGAAAGATCCCGACGTGGTCATATATACCGCGTTCCGTCAGGCGGCGGAGAACGCTCTGGCGCGGCTGAAAGCGGGTTCCGACGTCGGCGAGAAACAGACGGACGGACTTGACTGCGGCAGTCGGCGGGAAACGGCGGATCTTTACTATGTTTGCGGACTGAAAATACGGAAAATCGCAAAGATACTCGGCGTTGCCGCCAAAGCCGTGAAGCGCGAAATAGAAGCGCTGAAAAAATTTTTTAAAAATTTTCAAAAAAAATGACCCTTTTTCTCTTTTTGATACGTCTATATAGTAGGGGCAGTATACTTTGAACAAAGAGGTAACAAATGAAAAAGGTCGTCAGCTCGTTGCTGTGCGTTTATCTCGTTCTCGGGATAATCTGTTCTTCGGGCTTTATGTATCTGTTTGCGTCGCGCAGGATCGGATCGCCTGCTATTCCGCAAGCCGAAACGCGCTATTACGGTACGAGCGAAATAATAATGACCGACGGAACGGGCGATATAGTCGTAACCGACGGAGGAAGTTACGAATGTATCAACGAGTATGTTTTTTATGACCATGTCGTGGAAACGACGGTTATTAATCCCAACGGCATACCTTGTTATTTTGCGAGCGGAATGTTGAACGCATGCGCGGTGACTGCTGGCGGAATAGTCGTGGGTCATTTCGATAAGTTCTATGAAGAACTTATTCCCAACCATACCGGCTTCATATTTGGTGGCGATTTCGTTTATGGAGCACAGGATGCGGCAGTAGACGCAATGCATCAGGATCTTGCTCAAAGAATGGGATCAGATGATCAAGGTACGACAGTTTCGGGATACGTGAACGGTCTCGGCTCATACATAAGGTCAAAGGACAGGTCGCCGAGCATAGTCAGCGCGTATAACTACAATAATCTGGATCTCGAAGCTTGTATGGACGCGCTCGAACAGGGAAAACTCGTCACTCTTTTTATGAACGGATTTTCCGTAATTCCCTTCGGCGGTATCGTAATAGAAGACGGATACGACACGATAATGAACTTAGTATTTACGGGCAGACACGCGATAACCGCTTACGGTTATTTATTGCTCGAATATTATGATTCATACGACAATCTCGTCCAGACCGACGTACATTTATACTGTTACACCGGTTTGTCGATGGGAGAGGGGTATTTACGCCTCAGCAGATATACCACGGTAGAGGACGCTTATATAATCAACATTACATAAAGGACTAAACTTCTTTCGACGGAGGTGCGGCAAAATGCGCGACAAAAAAATCAAGAAGAAGTTACAGGAAAAACTTATTCAACCGAGCATGACGTTCGACGAGTGGGCGGCGAAATACGGAGTGAGTCTGCCCGACCCTCAGTCTTCGCCCGAAAAGCAAAAGAGCGGCAACGCTGCCAAAGGAGGGGAGGCGGCAGCCGTCGCCCGCCGTGGCAATACCGTCGTTCTTATCGCTTTTGCGTTGTTTTTTACTGCGGCGATTGTGTGCCTTGTAGGTAAATCAATTTTTGGTTGGAATTTACGACCTAAGTTTGGAGCTGGTGATGTAAGAACCGAAAGAATAGAGTGGTCTGAAATAGCTAATACTCCTGATATTTATTTACCTTCGTTGCCTGAAAATGCTTCTTATGGCACGTTTGCGAAAGATATACTAAAAAAAGATGAAACGAAGGTTCTTTCGTATAAAATAGAAAAAAATATAATATCATTAGGGGATAATTTCGGCGGTGATTTTTATTTCACTTATAGAATAAAACTTTATGAGAACTATGAGTTTTCTTCTTGGGAAAAATATGAATCAAAAACGAATACGGACATAAACGGTAAAAAGGTTTATTACAGTATCGATGAAAATTATTCGCCTGTTACAGGATATGCTCGCTTTTCTTTGGGAGACTACGATTATTTCGTAGAGGCTACGGCGAAAGACGAAACTACCGTCATAAACGAAAGCAGTTTTATTATGTTGTTGGAAACAATCCTCAAATAAAGAAAAATTAAAATAATGTTAAAATAACATTAAAAAATCCCCGACGCCGTCCAAAAAACGGCGTTTTTTATGCTTTTTAAAAATTTTTTAAAAAATTTTCAAAAAAAATGGTCCTTTTTGTCTTTCTGAAACGCCTTATATATAGAGGGGTTAAATACA
>CASFAN010000043.1 GCA_949292715.1 uncultured Eubacteriales bacterium | reverse complement strand
CGGAAAGCAGTTCTTTCGCGTTTTCCTCGATGCCTTTTTCGTCGTAAATATGGAAAGGCGTGGGATAAGTCTTTTTTATTTCAAGCGCCTGTTCCTTTGTAATAATAGGTGTTTTCATACGAAAATTATATCAATTTTCCGTAAATACTGTCAAGTGTTTAAGTGCAGTGCCGTCGGCTTAGTGAGCATTCGATTTTATGCCGCGGCTATTTTTTATAAAATGACGAAATTGCAATGTAAATGTAGAAGAATTACAATTCCATTGCGGGGGGGGGGGTTATGTAAAATAAAAACAATGGATATGCGGTTTTTATCGCAAAAGGAGATTGGAAAATGAAAAAAATCCGGAAAATGATTTTTGTGTGTTCGCTTGTAGTCGTCATGTCGTTTTTTATGTTTGCATGCAGCTGCGGCGAAACAACCGACGACGCGGGCGGAAACAATAATCCGAAAGAACCTGTGCTGTCATCGATAGAGATAACGAAAGCTCCGTCGAAGACCGAGTATGACGAGGGTGAAAAATTCGCGACCGCGGGTATGGAAGTTACCGCTCATTATACGGAGGGTAAGGCGGATTCGGTGGTTACGAATTACACATACTCTCCAAACGGCGCACTTTCCGTAAACGACAAAACTGTAACGGTAAGCTATACGGAAGGCTGGGTAACTAAAACCGATACGGTTGAAATAATCGTATATGCAGCTTCCGAGCCTGTAAATATCGAACTCGAGTACGGGGATAAAACCGTTATCGAAGGCGCAGCGGACGCGGAAAACTCAGTGTATAAAGTCAGCGGCGGCGTGCTTACCGCTGTAGGCGTGGGAACGAGCGTTCTTACGGTAAATGGGAAAAAATATAATATTACCGTGAATCCCGCGGAAGTCGACGTTATACTTTTTACCGGTCAGTCAAATATGGTCGGCAGAGAAACGAGTAAATATGCTTCCGAGCTCGAAGGTATTTCGTTTGAGTATAAATACAATTCGGATAAACTCGTAACGACTGCAAACCCTGTAGGCGAAACTTTCGGAGCGGTCGAAGTATCGAGCGGATCGAGCATAGTGCCTAAGTTCTGCGAAGATTATTACGAGCAGACGGGCAGAAAAACGGTAGCAGTACACGTCGCTCGAGGCGGCAGAGCAATTTCGTATTTTGCTCAGACGGGTGCGATATATCCGAATATTGTCAACAAATATTCCGCATGTATCGAATATCTCGAAGAGGACGAAAATTTTGAAATAGGCAGAAAATTTTATGTGATGTTTCAAGGCGAATCGGATACGGAAGCGCTGAGTAAACAGACATATAAAGACACTTACATGAATTTTCATAGCGGCGTTAAGAACGAACTCGGTTTCGAATTCGGCGCGCTTATTCAGACGGGACGTAATACCAACATAAGTTATCCCGGTATCGTTCGCATAGCGCAGGCGAAGACCGAGCTTGCCTATGAAAACGAAGATATAATAATGATAAATAAATTCGGTATCGATTGCTTTGCCAAGCATAAGGAATACATGCGTTCGGACAACGTACATTATAATTCCGAAGGTTTGCAGAAAATAGCCGCAGACAGTTGCAAAGCGCTCACCGATTATCTCGGATACGGAGAAAAGAGCGTTGAAGGCGTCGACCCTGTGACATATCTTGCCGATCCCACGGAAGTGACGGGAGTATCTTTTGCCGAAACGAGCAAGCAGCTGAAAGTCGGCACGACGGCATATCTCGCGCTTAATTTCACAGGCAGCTCGGGAATGTTCTCGGAAGGCGACAATTACGAGCCTGTAAACAGCGCCGTAAAATGGAGTTCTTCCGTGCCTTCCGTCGCAACGGTAGACAAAGGTTTCGTTACGGCGGTAGGAGAAGGCGAAACGGTAATAACGGCGACTTCGCTTGCCGACGAAAGTCTGAGCGCTACCATGACTCTGACCGTTACGGAACAAGGCTCTTCTTCGGGAACAAGTCTTGTTTATCGCTGGGATTTTGAAACGGATATGGCGGAAGCAAACGAAAAGATACTGCTTACGCGTCAGGGCGCTGAATGGAGCAAACCCACGATAAACGGAAGCTATAACTACTCCGACGCTAATCAGAATCTTTACTGGACGCTCAGCGAAAACATAACCCTTCCCGCAGACACCGACTGGACGTTCTCGTGGAAAGGAACCTGCGCCGATCTCGGTACGCTTTCGGGGACTCACGACGCGGCGATACTGCTTTCGGGCGAGGGCGATCAGTTCATAACCTATCAGGGCAAGAACGGAATATACGTCCGCAACAAGACGGCAGATAAAGATCATAAAGCAATGTTCGGCGGCGCAACCGTAATGAGCTCCATGTATTCGGAGAATACCTGGGAGCTGGCATATTATGCCGCTCAGAATAAGATAGAGCTTTTCCTGAACGACGTTTCGCAGGGAACTGCCGACTGGTCGGTCGACATTGTTGTAAATACAATGTTCGGCAGAGCGAAAGATTCTCTCCATTTTATCGGAAGCACCGACTGGATGGAAATAACCGTCGGAGAGCAGGAAGAACCCGCGCCCGTCGAAGTTACCGAGTATGTATGGAATTTTGAAAGCGACGCAAGCGAGGAAAACGGGCTTGTGACGACGACTTACGGCGGTACCGTAGAGCCGACTTTCGAAAACGGTTCGTATAATTATGACTCGGAAACGCAGGCCTATTACAGTCTCAGCAAAGACATAGTGCTTTCCAAAGACAAAGACTGGTCGTTCGAGTGGAAGGGCAAGTGCGACACGCTTAATAAGAGCGGACACAGCGCCGCCATACTCATTTCGGGCACGGACAATCAGTTCATAACTTATCAGGTGGAAAGAGGCATTTATGTCCGCAACGGAAAAGACGGCGATTATCAGGTGCGTTTCGGTGAGATAGACAATACGCTTCTTCCTCATCAGTACGAAGATAACACATGGAAAGTCGCGTATGACGCGGATACCAATGTTCTGTCGCTTTATCTCAACGGGGAGCTGAAACAGACGGCGTCGTGGAGCGTCGATCTCGTGATAAATTCCATTCTCGGCAGAGAGGACGACGATTTGCACATGATCGGCAGCGTCGACTGGATGAAAATAACGATAGAAAAATAAAGCAATCCGCAATAAAAGCGGGCGCACGGAAACGGGCGTCCGCTTTTGCCGTGACTTATCGGCTTCGATTTAATTTTTATACGCGCACGTCGGGATAATTTTATTAAATGCGTTAAAAATTCTTGCGTGACGGCACGGATAATGTTACAATAAACAGTGGAGCGAAAATTATGTTGAAATATATCAAAATTCGCGGCGCGCGCGAAAACAATCTGAAAAATATAGACCTCGACGTTCCTCACGACAGTCTGACTGTATTTACGGGCTTGTCGGGCAGCGGTAAAAGCTCGCTTGCTTTCGATACGATATACGCGGAAGGTAAGCGCAGATACGTCGAGAGCCTTTCTTCGTACGCGCGTCAGTTCCTCGGAATAATGAACAAACCCGACGTGGAGTCAATCGAAGGACTCGCGCCCGCTATATCCATCGATCAGAAAACCACTTCGCACAACCCCCGTTCTACAGTCGGAACGGTCACCGAAATTTATGACTATATGCGCTTGCTTTATGCCAAAGCAGGCTCGGTTTACTGCTATAAGTGCGGAAAACCCGTAACTCAGCAGTCCATAGACCAGATTATAGATTCGGTGCTTGCCATGGACGAGGGCAGTCGACTTATGATACTTGCGCCCATTGCCCGCGGTAAAAAAGGCGAGTATAAAAAAGAGCTCGCGAATCTTGCGAAGTCGGGATACGTTCGCGTCAAAATCGACGGCGAAATGCGCGAACTCGGCGAGGATATAGAGCTTGACAAACAGGTCAAACACACGATAAGCGTTGTGGTGGACAGGCTCGTGCTTAAAGAGGGCGTGGAAAAACGCCTTGCGGATTCGCTTGAAAACGCGCTCAAACTTGCCGACGGTATTGTTATCGTGGACAACGGCGGCACGGAAACGCTTTACAATACCAAATACGCTTGCGCGGATTGCGGCGTATCCATACCCGAAATAGAGCCGAAACTTTTTTCGTTCAACTCCCCGTTCGGCGCATGTCCCGAGTGCGGCGGACTAGGTTTCAAACAGGTGATAGACCCCGAACTGATTTACGGCGACGGCAGTCTTTCGCTCAGAGAAGGCGCGATAACGGTTACCGGCTGGAATTTCGATTCCGCAAAAACCACGTTGCAGATGTTTACTGCGCTCAGCGAAAAGTACGGCTTTTCGCTCGACATGCCTTTTAAAAATCTTCCCGAAAAGATAAAGAAAATATTGCTTTACGGCGACGACAGCGAAATAAAAATGACTATTTCCAGCGATAATTACACTTATACTTATAAGCGGCATTACGAAGGCGTGGTCAACAATCTCGAACGTCGTTATCACACGAGCGCAAGCGAATCCGCTCGGCGCGAAATAGAAAAGTATCTGCGCGATCTGCCGTGCGGAGCTTGCGGCGGTAAGCGTCTGCGCCCCGAAGCACTCGCGGTCAAAGTGGGCGGAAAGAACATATACGAACTTTGCGCGATGCCAGTTACCGAGTTGCGCGAGTTTTTCGGCAAACTTATTCTCGGTAAATCGCAGACGATGATAGCCGCACCGATACTTAAAGAGATAAACGCGCGTCTTAAATTTCTTGCCGACGTCGGTCTGGAATATCTCACGCTTTCGCGCGGAGCAAACACGCTTTCTGGCGGCGAGGCTCAGCGTATACGCCTTGCCACGCAGATAGGCAGCGGACTGACGGGTGTCGTTTATATTCTCGACGAGCCGTCCATAGGTCTGCACCAACGCGATAACGAAAAACTGATAAACACTCTTAAAAGCCTTAGAGACCTCGGCAACACGCTTATCGTCGTGGAGCATGACGAAGACACCATGCGCGCCGCCGATTACGTCGTGGACATAGGACCGGGCGCGGGAGTACACGGCGGGGAAGTGATAGTCGCGGGTACGCCCGACGAAGTGGCGGCTTGCGAGAAATCCATAACGGGCGATTATCTTTCGGGCAGAAAGAAAATAGAGGTTCCCGCCGAGCGCCGACAGGCTACCGACAAAATGCTGAAAATCTACGGCGCGAAACAGAACAATCTGAAAAACATAGACATCGAATTTCCTCTCGGGCTTTTTACCGCCGTGACGGGCGTATCCGGCAGCGGTAAAAGTTCGATAGTCAATCAGATACTTTATCCCGCCGTAAGCAACCGTACGAACGGCAGTCGCCTTGTGGAAGGCAAGTACGATAAGATCACGGGCATAGAAAATCTCGATAAAGTGATATGCATCGACCAGTCGCCGATAGGCAGAACTCCGAGATCCAATCCCGCAACGTATACGGGCGCGTTTACGCAGATACGCGAGCTGTTCGCGCGTACTCCCGACGCACAGGAGCGCGGATATACGGCGGGAAGGTTCTCGTTTAACGTCAAAAGCGGAAGATGCGAGGCGTGCGAGGGCGACGGCATAAAGCGCATCGAAATGCACTTTATGAGCGACGTTTACGTGCCTTGCGAAGTCTGCGGCGGCAAGCGCTATAACCGCGAAACGTTGCAGGTGCATTATAAGGGAAAGAACATTTACGACGTTCTCGAAATGACGGTCGAGCAGGCATGCGAGTTTTTTGAAAACCAACCGGGGATTTATACGAAAATTAAAACGCTTTACGACGTCGGTCTGGGTTACATCAAACTCGGTCAGTCCGCAACCACGCTTTCGGGCGGCGAGGCGCAGCGCGTCAAGCTTGCCACAGAGCTTGCCAAACGTTCCACGTCGGGTACGCTGTACGTGCTTGACGAACCGACTACCGGACTGCATACCGACGACGTTGCAAAACTGATTACGATACTTTCGCGGCTTGTCGCTTCGGGCAATACGGTAATAGTAATCGAACACAACCTCGACGTAATAAAGACGGCGGACTGGGTCATAGACGTGGGCCCCGAGGGCGGCGACAAAGGCGGCACGATAGTGGCGTGCGGTACCCCCGAGCAGATAGCGCGCTGTGAAAATTCGTATACGGGACAGTTCCTGAAACGTTTGCTCGGCAAATAAACGCAAACAAAACGAAAAATTTCGTAAGAGGAAATATATTCATGAAAAACACACTGCTTTTCGATCTCGACGGCACTTTGCTCGACACGTTGACCGACCTCACCGCGTCTGTCAATTACGCGCTCGGCAAAGCGGGACTGCCCCCGCGTACTTCCGACGAAGTGCGTTCTTTTCTCGGCGACGGTTACGTCGTTCTGATGGAGCGCGCTTGCGGCGAACATAAGGACAAAGCGGCGCAGACGCTCGCGCATTTTACCGAATATTACGCGGAGCACCTCGAAGACAATACAAAACCTTATCCCGGCGTAGTGGACGCACTGCGCGTACTTGCGGAAAAGGGCAGGAAAATGGCGATAGTTTCCAACAAAGGTTACGACGCCGTGCAGGTGCTTTGCTCGCGGTTTTTCGCGCCGTACGTAACCGAGTATTACGGCGTGCGCGAGGATCTCAGAAAAAAACCCGCGCCGGATATGCTCATTGCGGCTATGGAAAAACTCGGGAGCGAGAAAAGCGACTGCGTTATGATAGGCGACGGCGAACCCGACATAGCAATGGCGCGCGCGGCGGGAATAGACGCCGTGAGCGTGCTTTGGGGATTCAGAACGCGCGATCAGCTCGAAAGCGCGGGCGGCAGCGTGTTTATCGAACGCACTTCGCAGCTTGAAAATCTGTAATAATATACATATAAATAAGGTAAATCTATGGTAAACGAAAAAATAAGAAACGTAGCGATTATAGCCCACGTCGACCACGGAAAAACCACGCTTGTCGACCAGATGCTTAAACAGGGCGGCGCTTTCCGCGCCAATCAGACGGTAGCCGACCGCGTAATGGATTCGAACGATCTTGAACGCGAGCGGGGCATAACCATTCTTGCAAAAAACACTTCGGTCAGATACGGCGATTATAAAATAAACGTCGTCGATACCCCGGGACACGCGGATTTCGGCGGCGAAGTGGAACGCATACTCAAAATGGTGAACGGTGTCGTTCTGCTTGTGGACGCGTTCGAAGGTACAATGCCGCAGACGCGTTTCGTGCTCGAACACGCCTTGTCGCTCGATCTGCCCGTGGTGGTAGTCGTCAATAAAATGGACAGACCGGACGCGCGCCCCGCCGAGGTCGTCGACGAAGTGCTCGAACTGTTTATGGATCTGAACGCGAGCGACGAACAGCTTGACAGTCCGTTCGTGTATTGCAGCGCGCGAATGGGCATAGCTTCCAAGGAAATAGACAAACCGGGCAGCGACCTTTCCGCATTGTTCGATACGATAATAGCTCACATTCCGCCTCCCGAAGGCGACGAGAAAGCTCCTCTCCGTATGCTCGTATCCGCGCTCGACTATTCCGATTATGTCGGCAGCATAGCAATAGGGCGCATAGAGCAGGGCTGCCTTAAACAGAACCAACAGGTTATACTCGTCAACTATCACGACGACCATGCGCCCGTCCGTGCCAAAGTATCGAATATTTACATATTCGAGGGACTTGCGCGCACCGCTGTGGAAAGCGCGACCGTCGGCGACGTCGTGTGCGTAAGCGGCGTCGAAGGCGTTACGATAGGCGATACCCTTTGCGATCCGGAAAACCCCGATCCGATAGAGTTCCCGAAAATAAGCGAACCGAGCGTGGAAATGACGTTTATGGTAAACGATTCTCCGTTTGCGGGCAAGGAAGGCAAGTTCGTCACCAGCCGCCACCTTCGCGCAAGGCTTTACAAAGAAGCGGTGAAAGACGTTTCGCTTAAAGTAAGCGACGGAGACAGCGCGGATTCCTTCGTCGTGTGCGGAAGAGGCGAAATGCACCTTTCAATACTGATAGAAAATATGCGTCGCGAGGGCTACGAATTCCAGGTGTCCATGCCCAAAGTGCTTTATAAAGAGATAGACGGCGTGCGTTGCGAGCCTATCGACCGCCTTATAGCCGACGTTCCCGAGGACAGTGTTGGCGTGGTAATGGAAAAAATGGGACTTCGCAAAGGCGAACTTGTCAGCATGACTCCAAAGGGCTCGCGTATGCGTCTGGAATTTTCCGTACCTTCGCGCGGACTGTTCGGTTATAAGTCGGAATTTCTCACCGACACGAAGGGCGAGGGAATAATGAATTCCGTATTCGATAAATACGACGCGTATCGCGGTGAGATCAACCGCCGTTCGACGGGTTCGCTCGTCGCTCACGAAACGGGCGAGAGTATCACCTACGGTTTGTTCAACGCTCAGGAACGCGGACCTTTGTTCATAGGCGCGGGCGTGCCCGTGTATCAGGGTATGGTTGTCGGCGAATCTCCCAAAGGCGACGACATAACCGTCAACGTATGCAAGCGTAAACAGCTTACCAATACCCGTTCGTCCGCAAGCGACGACGCGCTTCGCCTCGTGCCTTGCAAAAAACTCAGCCTCGAACAGGCTATAGAGTTCCTTGCCGACGACGAGTTGCTCGAAGTAACGCCCAAAAACATCCGTATAAGAAAACGCATACTCGACACCGAATCGCGTATGAAAGAGTGGGCGAAAAACAGAAAGAACAATCAGTAAAGAGAATGTTTAAAATGAAGCTGTTGCATTGCTGAATGCAACAGCTTCTTTGCGTTACGAATTAAAGATACTATAAGACTATATGGCAGCGTTAAGCGACGCAAGGGATACAAAATACAATCGAATTTTGTATCCCTTGCGTCGCTTAACGCGGGCAACCTCATTTATTCTTCTGCGGTTTTTTTGCTTACGGCGGCGAGTAATTCTTCGTCGCAGGCGAGTTTGTCTATGAGAGATAAAAGTTCTTCCGTACCGTCGAAGCGATAGCCTTTGAGCGCGGCAGAGAATTCGTCGGCGCGATTTTTGAGTTCGGACAGTTTTTCGCAAAGTTTGCCGAGTTCGGTTTGTGCAAGCACGAGCGCAAGACCGTGCTTTCTGAAAAACTCCGCGTTCTCTATCTGATCGCCGCGGCTTGCGCCCTTGGGCAGGGGCACTATAAGCATGGGCTTTCCGAGCGCGCCGAGTTCGAACAGCGAGTTTCCTCCGCCGCGCGTCAATGCAAGATCGGCAAGCGCGAACAGGTCGAATATGTCCGCCGTAAATTCAATGGGATAATAACCTTTGCGCGGCTGTGCCGTGTTTCCGCGCCCGCGGATATGAACGATATCGAATTCGGCAGTCAGCCTTTCGAGATTTTCGTCTACGGCGTCGTTAAGCGCTTTTGCGCCCAGACTTCCTCCGGTAACGAGCAATACTTTTTTGCTGCCGTCGAAACCGCACTTTTCCGCCGCGCGTTCTTTGTTTCCGCGATATATGGCACTGCGCAAAGGACTTCCCGTATGCAGTACCGATTTTCTGCCGACAGGCGGCAAGGGGAACGACGAACAAACCGCCGTCGCGCATTTTGCAGCAACGCGGTTTGCAAGTCCGAGCGACGTATCGCTTTCGTGCAGGATCACGGGCGTTTTGCCGTGCGCGAGAACCGCGGGCAACGAAACGTATCCGCCTTTTGAAAGTATAAGCGAAGGCTTTATCTGTTTTATGACTTTCCGCGCTTTGAAATACGCGCTTATAAGCTTGAAAGGCAGCGTAAGATTTACGAAAATTTTTCCGCGCGTAAGTCTCGGACAGTCCACGGAATGATATATCACGTTTTCGCCTGCGGTCAGCTCCTTTTCCATTCCTTCGCTGCGCCCGATGTAATGCACTTCGTATTTTGCAGTCAGTTTCGGAAGCAGCGCGAGCAGAGGCATTATGTGCCCCGCGGTGCCTCCGCCCGTAAGTATTATCTTTTTTTTCATACTGACTATTATTCCCATTCTTTCTTTAATATTCTCGATTTTCGCATTAATGAAAACCTAAATTTTTGACAATATCGTATAATTATTCATAACTATGTATTATTATACATAAGTTTTGCAATACAGCGCGCGACAGATAAAAATTCGGCATACGCGCGGTAAAAAATTGCATAAAAACTATTGAAATTTACTTCAAAGTGTGATATACTGCATATTGTTGAACTTGCGGACGGGTACATTCCGAAGTCTGCATTCGCAAAATATACTAAGGGAAAAGAGGTGTCCTATTTTGTCAAAAGAATACAAAGCTCAGGATATACAGGTGCTCGAAGGTCTGGACGCGGTCAGAATGCGTCCGGGTATGTACATCGGTTCGACGGGCGTCAAGGGACTGCACCACATTCTCTGGGAGATAGTGGACAATTCCATGGACGAGGTCGCAAACGGGTTCGGCGACAGAATAGAAGTTACCGTACATTCGGACGGAAGTGCGAGCGTGCTGGATAACGGCAGAGGCATACCCGTAGACATGCATCCGACAATGGGCATAAGCGGTGTGGAAGTCGTTTTCACCAAGCTGCATGCGGGCGGTAAATTCAATAACGAAAATTACAAAACTTCGGGAGGTCTGCACGGAGTCGGCGCGTCTGTCACGAATGCGCTTTCTTCCTGGCTTATCGTCGAAGTATATAAAAACGGAAAAGTATACCGTGCGGAATTCGAAAGCCGTCAGGACGGCGACCACTGGCACGGCGGCTGTGTAAAGATTCCGCTTTTCGAAACGGGAGAAAAAACGGATAAACACGGGTCTTACGTCCGTTTCATGCCGGACAAAAACGTATTCGATACCGTAAATTTCAACATAGAAACGATTGCCAAGAAGCTCAAGGAGCTTGCTTTCCTCAACGACGGCGTGCATATAGTACTTACCGACGAACGCGTCGTAACGAACGGAGTACCTCTTAAAAGGGAATACTGCTATACGGGCGGTATTTCCGATTTCGTGCGCTATATAAACGAAACCAAAAATCCTCTTCACGAAGATCCGATATATCTTGACGGGGAGAAAGACAACGTATACATGAAGTTGGCTCTGCAGTATACGGATACTTATACCGAAAGCATTTTCTCTTTCGTCAACAACATACCTACGCCCGAGGGTGGCATGCACGAAACGGGATTCAAGACCGCGCTTACTCGTGCACTGAACGATCTCGCGCGTAAGACAGGCGTGCTCAAAGACAAGGACGAAAATCTCATAGGCGACGATTACCGCGTGGGACTTACCGCAGTGCTTGCGATTAAAATGCAGAACGTGCAGTTCGAAGGTCAGACAAAGACCAAACTCGGTAACCCTTTCGTCCGTCAGGCAATGGATAATCTGATTTATCAGAAGCTGACGGAATATCTCGACGCTCATCCCGACGTTCTCGACGTAATACTCAAAAAAGGTATGAGCGCGATGCGCGAGCGCGAAGCCGTGAGAAAGGGTAAGGAACAGGCGCGCCTTAAAAACCAGGCGGACAACTTCAACCTTGTCGGCAAGCTTTCGTCGTGCACGGGTAAGAAACCCGAACGCAACGAACTTTATATCGTCGAGGGTGACAGCGCGGGCGGAACTTGCAAACAGGCTCGCGACCGCAGCTTTCAGGCAATTCTTCCTCTTCGCGGCAAACCTCTGAATGCGGAAAAGAAACGCATAGATCAGGTTTTACAAAACGAGGAAATAAGAACGATAATATCCGCTCTCGGCGCGGGAATAGGCGACGATTTCAACCTCGACAATCTCAATTATCACAAAGTCGTTATACTCAGCGATGCCGATCAGGACGGCGGACATATACGCGCGATACTGATGACGTTCTTCTTCCGTTATATGAAGCAGCTGATCACGGACGGTCATTTGTATATAGGAATGCCTCCGCTTTACAAAGTAGCCAAGAAAGACGTCGTCGAGTACGTTTATAACGACGAACTGCTTGACGCATGTAAGGCGCGTATGGGCAGAGGTTGTACGATACAGCGATATAAGGGTCTCGGCGAAATGAATGCGGAACAGCTTTGGGAAACCACAATGGATCCCAAACGCAGAACGCTTATGCGCGTGACTCTCGAAGACGCCGCAAACGCGGAAATTCTCGTAACCACATGGATGGGCGATTCGGTTGACCTCAGACGTAATTATATAATCGAGCACGCCAATTTCAACAAAGTGGACGAATTCGTCAAAGAAACCGCGAGAACGCAGGGCTGATACAAAGGGGACTGACAGATGGCAGAAGAAAACACCGAAAACATAGCACAGGAGAGGGTTATTACGAAAAGCATGGAAGAAGTCATGCACGAATCCATGCTGCCTTACTCCGAATACGTCATACTCGACCGTGCGTTGCCGCGCGTGGAGGACGGACTCAAACCCGTTCAGCGCCGAATACTTTACACCATGCACGAACTGGGTATACGTCACGATACGCCTTATCGCAAATGCGCGAGAATAGTCGGAGACTGTCTCGGTAAATATCATCCGCACGGCGACAGCTCGGTGTACGGAGCGCTCGTACGCCTGGCGCAGCCGTTCAATATGAACGCTCCTCTCGTGGACGGTCAGGGAAACTTCGGCAGCGTGGACGGCGACGGCGCGGCGGCGATGCGTTATACCGAAGCGCGGCTTACCGCGCTTTCGCTCGAACTGCTCCGTGACCTTGACAAAGACACCGTAAGGTGGAGCTGTAATTTCGACGATACGCTGAAAGAACCGGATATGCTTCCCGGCAGATTTCCCAATCTGCTTGTCAACGGCGCGAGCGGTATAGCCGTCGGTCTTGCGACTAATATACCTCCTCACAATCTTGCCGAAACGATAGACGGCGTCTGCGCTTATATCGACAAACCCACCATGTCTCTTAAAGAGATGATGAAGATAATCAAGGGTCCCGATTTTCCTACGGGCGGATACGTTATCGGCGGCGACGAACTCGTAAAAGCGTACGAAACGGGAAAAGGCAAGATTACGCTGCGCGCAAAACTGCATATAGAGAGCGACGACAACGACAAGAAACTTATCGTTATCGACGAACTGCCTTATCAGGTCAACAAATCCGCTCTTCTCGAAAGCATACTTAAACTCAAAGAAGAAAAGAAAGGACCGCTTCTGTTTATTCAGGACATTACCGACGAGTCGGACAGAAACGGTATGCGCGCCGTCATAAAAGTGAAAAAGGACGGCGACGTCAACGCAATACTCAATCTGCTTTACAAAGGTACCAATCTTTCTACGAGTTTCGGCATTAATATGGTTGCGATTGCTGACGGCAAACCTCAGCAGATGGGACTGTTCGATATAATCGCATATTACGTCGATTATCAGCGCGAAATAATAGTGCGCCGCACGAAGTTCGAGCTCGAAGCGGCGAAGAAGCGCGAGCATATACTCGAAGGTTTGGTCATCGCGGTAGAGAATATCGACGAAGTGGTCAAAGTAATAAAGAACAGCTCGTCCACTACCGACGCGCGCGAACGTTTGCGTAAGCGTTTCGATCTCAGCGAAGTGCAGGCGCAGGCGATACTCGATCTCAGACTTGCGCGTCTTACTCATCTCGAAGTGTTCAAGCTCGAGCAGGAACTGCGCGAAGTGCGTGCGCTTGTCGCAAAATTGCAGGCGATACTCGCGAGCAAGAAGTTGCAGATGGAAACCGTCAAGACGGAAATGCAGCAGATAAAGAAGCAGTTCAAGGAAGGCAGAAAGACCGCGGTGCTGAACGACGTCAGCGCTTATGTCGTTCCCGACGAATCGCAGGGCAAGCCTACCGAAGACGTGGTTGTCGCGATAAACGCGCTCGGTCATCTCAAAAAGATGATGGTCAAGAATTTCTCGATGGCGACCAAAGACTTTACGGATAATTCTACGAAGAAAGAAATCTGCTCGTCTATCGTCAGAACGGATACCGACCACCGTCTGTACTGCTTTACCAACAAGGGCAACTGTTATAAAGTGGACGTAGACTCGATACCCGACGGCAAGTGGCGCGACGTGGGCGCACCGCTTTCCAAAGTGTTTGCCGGCGCGCTCGAAGACGAACGCGTACTCTACGCTCTGAATATCGAAGACGCGCTTCCTTCCGGCAGTCTGCTTTTCTATACCCGAAGCGGTATGGTGAAGAAAAGCGAGTGGAAGGAACTCGGCGTAGTGAAGTCGGCGTTCCAGGTCTGCAAGGTCAACGACGGCGACGAAATTATAGGTATAGAACAGTATGAGCCCGGCAGTTCGCTTATGTTCGTAACGCAGAAGGGAATGTGTCTCAACGCAGATATGTCGGATATTCCGCTTCAGGGCAGAATAGCCGCGGGCGTTAAGGGCATACAGCTTACCGACGGCGACAAATGCGTGTTTATAAGACAGGTAACCAACGAAGGCGAGATCGTGCTTATAACCAACCGCGGTTTCGGAAAACGCGTGATATGCGCGGATATTGACGTCATGGGGCGTTACCGCAAGGGCGTGAAGATAATAGACTTCGGAAAGACGCGTCCGTCCAACGGCGACAGCATAGTTTTCGCTTCGTACGTAAAAGAGCCGTATAAGGTCGTTATTGAGGCGGAGGACGGATATATGATGGCGTTCTCGACGGAAGATATTTCGATACAGAACAGAACGCATGCGGGCAAACAGCTGTTCAAGGGCAGACTCGATATCGTCGCCGGATATATTTATAACGACGATTTCGTAAGCGGAAGCTGACGGGAGACGAACAATGGGCGATAATCATTGCCACGGCAACGACAACGTAAGACTGAAAGAAGGATTGCCTTCTTCCGAAATATGCGGAAAAGTGGCGGCTGCGTTCGCGCAGCTCGGCGACGGAACGCGGCTGAAAATTCTCTGGATTCTCTGTCACAGCGAACAGTGCGTACAGGGAATAAGCGGACTTGTGGGAATGTCAAGTCCGGCAGTCGCGCATCATCTGAAACTGCTCAAAAGCGCGAACCTCATAGTTTCCCGCAGAGAAGGCCGCGAAATGCTTTACAGACTGGGCGACAGCGAAGAGTGCGAAAAAATACATCGCGCCATAGACGATTTGTTTCATATCAATTGCGTCAATTATTCGCATTGCTGAACGCGAAAAAACCGCTTAAACACATAATCAGCACCGATAAGCACACAATAAACGTGTGCTTATCGTTTTTATAAAAACTTCTGTCATAACGATGCTGGTGTTTTTCGTTATAAGGCTTATGGGCAAACGACAGATAGGCGAAATGCAGCCGTTTGAGTTTGTCATAACTCTTATACTTGCCGAAGTAGCGTGCCTGCCTATGAACGACGCGGCTATACCTCTTTATTACGGTATCGTGCCCGTAGTGACTCTGGCGTTCCTTGACATTGCGATTACGTTTATCGGGCGCAAAAGCAATGCTTTCAGGCGGATTGCCGACGGGCGGAGCGTGCTTGTAATAGACGGTAACGGCATCGTAAGAGAAAACCTGGCAAAAATGAATATGAACGTCGACGACGTCGTTATGAGTTGCCGCAGCTGCGGCTATCCCGATCTGAGCGCGGTCAGATATGCGGTTGTGGAGCCTAACGGTAAATTTTCGGTAATACCGAAAACGTCCGATCCGACCAAGCCGAAGCCTGACGATCTGCCTTTGCCGCTCGTGCGCGACGGAAAAAAGGACGAAAAGAATCTGAAAGAATACGGCATTACGCAGGCGCATATAAACAAAGCGCTTTATACCGGAGGATTGAAATCCGTAAAAGAAGTGCTGTATATGGATCTTCGGCGCGACGGCACCGTATACGTTAGTCCGAATAAAAAGCCTTGTTATACATGTAAAATCAGATTTACGGGAGGCGCGGGATGAAAAAACTGATAGTGATATCCGTGCTTCTCGTTGCGGTGATAGCCGCGGGCATTGCGGAACGCGAATGGGAAACGGGATATTTTACGCGGTTGGCGGAAACGCTGGAAAGGACGGGGGTAATGCTTTCCGAAAGCGAAGAAGACGAGGTTAACGCCGACGTATCCGAAGAACTCGGTAACGCTATTGCCGACTGGAAAAGCAAAGAGGAGATACTGCACATATTCGTCAACAGCAATGTGTTAAGCACTCTTTACGAAAGAATATTACAGGGGAAAATATATGCCGACGGCGGGCAGAATACGGACGCGCGTTCGGTCGTCGACAGCGCGGCGTATTACGCCCGAAGACTGGCTTCGGATATACAGCCTTTCTGGCATAATATTCTGTGACGCCCGCATATTCATTTTTATTTAACGATATCGGAATAATATAAAAGTGTAAATACTTGCAAAAGCATTTTTACTGTGTTACAATTTACGCGTATGAAGTTTGCGGAACTGAAAAAATCGCTTGCGTCGGGACAGTATTCTCCGATATATCTGCTGACGGGCGACGATGAATTTCTGAAAACGCGCGCAGTGGATATGCTGTGCGCGGGCATTCCTTATCCCGAATTCAACGTGATAAACGTCGACTGTCCTTCGTCGGGAGAACTTGCGGACATACTGTGCGCTTTCCCCGTAATGAGCGACCGCCGTGCCGTAAAGGTAAATACTCTTAACGAAGCGAAAGAGCTGTCGAAGTATCTGGAACATCCCGATCCTTCGTGTACGCTTATCGTACGCAGTATCGCAAACGCGGGAGCGCGCTCGAAAAAGCGCGACGACGGACTGAGCCTTCTTGCCGAAAAAGCGGAGTGCGTGGACTGTTCGCCGATGGAAGAACGTTATATTTTTTCATGGCTGGCGTCGGAAGCGCGGAAGTACGACGTATCGGTCGAAGAAGAAGCCGCGCGTCTGCTGTGCACGTATTGCAGGAATTATATGTCGGCTGTTTCCGCGGAGTTTGCTAAACTTGCTTCGTACAGGTGGGGCGGGCGAATAACGGCGGAGGACGTACGCAGCCTCGTTTCTCCGAGCGAAGAGTACGCGGTGTGGCAGCTATCGAACGCCGTTGCCGCCGGTAACGCGAGCGAAGCTTACAGAATATTGCGCAGTTTCGACGATGGGGCGATAGCTCCCGAGGTTTTGTTTTCGCTTTTGTATAAGCATTTCCGTAAGCTGTTTTACTCGCTAATTACCAAGGACGCGGATTTGCTTGCCCGTGAATTCGATATAAAAGAAAAAGCCATGTTTGCGGTAAAGCGCGAGGCAACTCGTTTCGGCGCGAACAGACTGAAAAAAATATTGCTTACTTTGGGCAGCCTTGACGAAGAACTCAAGAACGGAAGTATAGACAGAGAGGCCGCGCCTCAGGTTCTCGTAAGCGCTGTAATAAACACAATCTGACGTTAAATGGACAAAACTGTTGATAAAATAGATTACGGATCGGGAGAAAAGAAGCGTGCGAACGTTTTTGCCCGAATAATACTCGAAAGGAAACTGCCCGTACCTTTGCAGGCGGCGCTTTTCTATGTGTGCCTGTGTTTCGGAAACTGGTACGGTACGCGCGGAGCGCTTGCTCAGATAGCTACTTCGATGTCGATGCGCACGGGGCTTATGAATTTCCTCTGTAACGACGTAACGGCGTTTGTTACCGCAGGCATATTTCCTCTTCTGATATATTTTCTCGCGACGCGCCTTACGTTCAGGATAATGAACGCGCCTTATACTCCGTCCGTGCGCGATCAGGGGTATGCGCTCCGTTCGTTTTACGGGCTCGGCTACCTTGTTTACGGCGCGTTTTCAATGATATATTTTGCCGCTCCTTATATCTCGTTATACGGAGAAACTATATTTTGCTTTCTTATTATGGCGGCGGCAGTCGCGGGATATATACTGTTCGAATGTTATTACAGATTGCGTAAGTTCGATCGTTTCCGCGCGGTTTACGCGTACGGATCGGTGTTCGGACTGATATTCATGTTTTATTATTTAGTAAAACTCATCGCTTTGATAGGAGGGTGGGCATGACGGGAAAATTAAAAAAGTTAACCGCCGTTTTATTGCTTATCCTCGTATTCGCGGTATTCGCGACGGTGGCGGCGGGGTGCTCGGCAACCGATTTTTCGAACTTTAATTTACCGGAGAATGATGAGTACGAGACGAAGGATTGGCTTTCAGATGAATGTATGAAAAACGAGCTGTCTGCGTTTCTTGGTGCCTGTAAGGACAGGACGAGCCTTTCGGAATCGGAATCTCCCGACGACGGCGACGGGGAATATGCGGCAGCGGAATATATCGCGTCGCGTCTGGAGACGTTGACGGGTACGAAAGGCGACATAAGGTCTTTCACGCAGCAGTGTTATGAAGACGAATTCAAGAGCGCAAACGTTGTTTTCGAGGTTGCCGCGAAAGAAGGAAACAATCCCGACGACAACAAAGTAATAATAGGTACGCATTACGACAATACTTATTCGTCTTCGCCCATGGGCGGCAAATACAGCGGTTATAATTATTTTGCGGGGACGAAAGCCGAGGGCGCAATGTCCGACGGAACTTCGGTAGCCGTTATGCTGCGTTTGTGCGAATACTTCGCGGGTAAAACCGACGAGCTGACCGTCGATATCGATTTTGTTTTTTATGGAATGGGCTGTTACGACTATTACGGCGCGCGCGATTACTACCGCAGTCTCGGGGAAACGGGCAGAAGCAATATACGGCTTGCCGTTACTTTGGATAATATAGGCGGAGATAATCTTTATCTTTATTTTGACGAAAAGCCGACGCCGCACGGCAAGTTTATAATGGGCATTGCGAAAACGGTAGGCTATGATAATTACGTAAGCGAGCCTCCCGCAACGCAGGTCGATCTGCCAGTAAAAACCGTCGATTCTTTGCCTTATACGCCTTTTGAACTGCTTAACGAATCTTCCGTTTATTTCGACAGCGAAAATATCTGCACCGTTACTTCGGGTTCCGATAATACTTTCCTTCTTTACAGACAGGACGGTTACGGTAAGGAAAGCATAAGAGGAACTTCGTCCGATACGCTTGCAGAGCTCGAAAAATTATATCCCGATTATTCTAATCAGATGAGTGTTGCCGCCGACTTGCTTGTACGGTCGGTGATGTCTGAAGGTTTTGCGGAAGCTTGCGGCGACGGACGTAGCGTTTCGTACGGTTTCTGGACGAGCAGCTTAGCCGCATACATCGCGGGCGCGGTACTCGGAGCGGCGCTGTTCGCGGTTACGATTATCGTGGTTAAGAAACTGAGAAAAAAGTATGCGGAGCCGGAGATGAAACGGAATATAAAGATAGCCGTTTTCGGAATGGACTATGAGCAACCGCATGACGGGGATATCTTTTTCGATATTCATTCGCCTCGCGACGACGATCCTTTTTCCGACGCGTTCGACGGCGGTAACGAAAAACACGACGATGACCATAAGGACGATAAATAAAGGAGCGCGAATCGCTCCTTTATTTTTGCCATAAAAGCGCAACGAGGGGTTACCGTACCGTAAAACGGAGAAAATTATAGAAAAAACCGTAAGCAGCGGTATAAAAACTATTGAAAAAAAACAAAAAAAGTAATATAATGTATAAGATGAAACAACCGATTAAAAAAGATATCGAGAAAAACGGTAACGCGTTCGGCAGATTTGTCTACGCGGTTTTTGTAAAGGATATCGGATACAAGCTGCTTGCGCTCGCTATAGGAGCGTTTATCTGGCTTATAACCGTGGGGCTCGGCGTTGCGGGGGGCAAGGGCATCGACAACGCGTCCGAGTTTTTTTCGTCTTTTATCGGAAATCTGAAAGAAGAGTTTTCATCCGCGGGCAAGGTGATCGTCAGCATATGCGACATCTTCCTTCTCGTGTGCCTTGTCTATTTCATCATTTACTTTTTAAAGAAGAACAACGCGTTGCCGATAATCAAATTTTTCGTGATTATCGCTTTCGTCGGTATCGTGCTTACCAGTTCGCTGTTCGATTTCCCCGTTATGGGAAGCATGTTTTCTTACGGCGTACTTTTCATATTCATTGCCGTGCTTATAATGTTTCCGCAGGAGCTCAGACGTACAATGTGGAAGCTTGCCAGCAAAACGGGGAGTACGGACACTTTTAACGTCAAATACGATTGTACCGAAGAGGAGCTCAGGGAAACGGTATCGGAAATAGTCAAAGCCGTGCTCAGCATGTCAAAGGACAACGTAGGCGCGCTCATCGTAATAACGACTCAGTCCGTTCCTCAGCACATACTCGAAACGGGTACGGAACTCGGCGCGAAAGTTTCTCAGCCTTTGCTCGAATGCGTGTTCAATACGGGCGCCGATCTTCACGACGGAGCGGTGTTTATTCACGGCGACAAGATACTCGCGGCGGGTTGTTTCCTTCCGCTTTCGCAGAACCAGTCGCTGCCCAAAGAACTCGGTACGCGCCACCGTGCCGCGCTCGGACTCAGCGAGCAGTATAACGTACTGACAATAGTCGTCAGCGAAGAAACGGGCGTTATCAGCGTTGCCTGCGACGGCAGACTGGAACGCTATTACGACGCGGAAATGCTTACCGACATTATCGAACAGACTTACGGACTCAAAGCAAACAGAACCGCAAAGAAAAAATGGAGAATGAAGAAAAGAGGGGACGGTAATGAATAACGCTCTTACTTTCGGAAAATTTCTTCTTCCTGCTGATAAAGAAGTTTTCCGCACCTGGCCGGTGATAGCCTGCGATCAGTATACCTCCTCTCCGGAATATTGGGATAACGAGCGCGTCAGAATAGGCGGGGCGCCGAGCACGCTCGGACTCATATGCCCCGAGGCGTTTTTGTCCGATTCGGCGAAAATCACGGAGAACATCGCCCGCAAGTCGAGAGAGTATCTCGGCGGACTGCTCAGAGAGTATGACGGCGCCGTGCTCGTAAAACGTACGGTTGCGGACTCGGTGCGTTACGGGCTGGTCTGTCTTGCGGATCTCGAATACTACGATTACATGTCTTCGGGTAGCGCAATACGCGCCACCGAAGGTACGGTGCTGGATCGTATACCTCCGCGACTTGCGGTGAGAAAAGCGTCCGCGCTCGACGTTTCGCATGTAATATGTCTTATCGACGATCCGAAAAATACGGTTATCGAACCGCTTATCGGGCAGGGAGAACCGTTGTATGACGCGGATCTCGGCAAGGCGGGCAGACTGGAAGGCAGACTTGTGCGCGACGTAAGCGGAGTGTCCGCCGCGCTTGCGGCACTCGGTGCGGAAGCGGAAGAAAGCGGAAGACCCTTTGTGCTCGTCGGCGACGGAAATCATTCGCTTGCGGCGGCAAAAGCGTTGTACGAAGAATATAAAAAAGCGGGCGACAGCCGTGCGGAAAATGCGCGCTACGCGCTCGTCGAGGTGGAAAACCTTCGTTCGGAAGGCGTTGCATTTCACCCTATACACAGGATAATCTACGGCGGCGACGTTACGGACGCGCTTACGGACGCGCTTACGGGCGAAGGTAAAGTAGGTTTGTGCACCGCCGAAGGAATAAAGTACATACCCGCACCCGCGGACGCCGCGAAGGCGTATAAAAGCGTGCAGGCGGCGCTTGACAAATATTTGTCGGAGCATAGCGAAGCAAAAATAGATTACATACACGGCGAAGGAGAACTGCTCAGACTGTGTGCCGAAAACAAAGCTTGCGGCGTGCTGATGCCTTCGCTCGATAAGAGCGGTTTGTTCGCTTATGTCGCGGAAAACGGCGTGCTTCCGAGAAAATCGTTTTCGATGGGCGAGGCGGACGAAAAGCGGTTTTATATGGAATGTCGGAAAATATCCGACGTATGAGAAAGAAATAAATTTTACCGAGAGGAATAAAAATATATGGTTAAGGCACTCAAATTCGGCGGTACGTCAATGGCAAACGCCGAGAGTATCAGAAAAGTACGCGACATAGTGCTCGGCGACGCGGACGCCCGTTACGTAGTCGTTTCCGCGCCGGGAAAGCGCGAGCCGTCCGATACGAAAGTAACGGATATGCTTATATCGCTTTATAAAGATCAGACCGCAGAGGGCAGGAAGCGCACGTTTGACGCAATAGTAAAGCGTTTCGACGACATTATCGCCGATCTGGGCATAAATGCCGATCTTTCGGCGGACTATGCGGAGATCTTCGAAAAAGCGACCGAAGAGAACGCTTCGTACGATTATATCGTAAGCCGCGGAGAATATCTTTCCGCGAAAGTACTTGCCGCCCTTATAGGGTACGAGTTCGTTGATGCCGCGGAAATAGTCCGTTTCGGAACGGACGGCAGGCTTGACGACGAACTTACCCGTTCGCTTGCCGCAGACAGACTTCGTAGCGCATACAAAGCGGTAGTGCCGGGATTTTACGGATTGGACGTCCGCGGCAACGTCAAAGCTTTTTCGCGCGGCGGTTCCGACATATCGGGAGCAATAGTCGCTGAGGCTGTCGGCGCATACGTATACGAAAACTGGACGGACGTGGACGGATTCATGGTCTGCGATCCGAGAGTGGTCAAAAACCCCAAGATAATAGAAATGCTTACGTACCGCGAACTGCGCGAGCTTGCGTATATGGGCGCAAGCGTGCTTCATCCCGAAGCCGTTTTCCCCGTAAACAAATCGGGCATACCCATCAATATAAGAAATACTTTCAATCCTTCCGCAAAAGGCACGATGATAGTCTGCTATGAAGATCTCGAAAACGGAAAATTCACGCGCGAAAATAACGTAATAACGGGTATAGCCGGCAAAAAAGACTTCGTGGGCATCTTCATTCAGAAAGAAATGATGAACTCGGAAATAGGTTTCGTCAAAACGATAATGGACATACTTTACGAAAACCGACTTCGTCTCGAACATCTGCCGACGGGTATCGATACCGTGACTCTTATTCTCGACACGGCGGGAGTAAGCGACGACACTCTCGAAAACGCGGTTATGCAGATTCGCGAGCGTTGCAATCCGGGCACGATAGAAGTTCACAAAGGGCTTTCCTTGATAGCAGTCGTCGGACACGGAATGAGCAATACCAAGGGTACCGCTTCGCGCGTGTGCGGAAGCCTTTACAAAGCAGACGTAAACATAAGAATGATAGATCAGGGATCGAGCGAGATGAACATTATAGTCGCCGTCGAAAACGAGGATTACAGCCGTTCGCTCGACGCGCTCTACCGCGAGTTCATGGGCTGAACCCGCGTATACTCAGTCACCGATGGTATAACAATGCCATGGGAATAAAGGGAATAGGAGATGACCGATAAGCACCTTTTCGGTCATCTCCCTTTTTTTAAAACAGTCAGCGCTTTTTCTTGCGAAAAACGCTGAGCGATAGGGCGCCGGTTTATAACGTGAAAAAGCGTAATAATGCAAAAAAATAACAGTTTAGGTAAAAATAATGCAATTTGGAAAATGTGTATTGACGGCGGCATACGCGCATAGTATAATTGCCCTGCGAGCGTAAGGAATATTTTCCGTCGCTCGGAAACTATAAATGCGGGGTGTAATAATGAAAAAGAAACTTTCCAACAAAGTTTATCTTGCGCTCAACGTTCCTTTCATGTTCGTACTTGTGGGAGTAATGATTGCGCTTATCGTAGTCGCTTCGGCGTGGTCGGAGGTCATCAGTATTTTTATGCATGGCTACGGCTTCAACGTTAACGAGCGAAGCGAAGAAATAATCGAAGAAGGACGTGCGCTCGGCGAGGAAATTGTCGACGAAGGCATAGTACTTCTGAAAAACGACAAAAACTCTGAAAGCGGAAAGGCGACCCTTCCTCTGACCGCGGACGAAATAAAGAAAGTCAACGTGTTCGGCTGGGCTTCAATAGACTGGATTGCAGGCGGATACGGTTCCGGTTTCAGCAATACGTCGCTGACAAAAATGAAATTTTACGAAGCTCTCGACGAAGCCAAGATCGAATACAACACCGAACTTCGCGACATGTATACGGACTTCTTCGCACAGTCGGCTACCGATTACGGTAAAACGTGGGACGAAAAGCGCGGAGACATTTCCATTCCGGGCACAAAAAAATTCAGACTGCACGAGCCCGGCGCAAATTATTATACTTCCGAAGTCATAAATAACGCCAAAGAGTTTTCCGACGTTGCGATAGTAGTGCTCGGCAGAGTGGGCGGCGAAGGTAAGGATCTCCGCGCATATCAGACGAAACAGCCTCAGGTAAACGAAAGCGACGAAGAAATTAAAGTTACCGACAGGCATTATCTCGAAATATCCACCGAGGAAGAAGAAATGCTTCGCGCGGCAAACGAAGCCTGCGATAAAGTGATCGTACTGCTTAATACCTGCAACGCCATGGAACTCGGGTTCCTTGACGATCCTCAGTTCGGCGTGGACGCTTGCATGCTTGTCGGTACGACGGGACTTACGGGCGTACGCTCGGTAATAAGCGCGCTTAAAGGCGAAGTCAATCCCTCGGGAAGAACCGTGGACACATACGCTTATGACTTTACGAAATCTCCTTCGTTTGTCACTTCCACGGACGAAGGCGTGCTCAGCTATACCAACGGCGGAGGCGGCGACTGGAATTCTTATTCGTGGTATGTGGATTATACCGACGATATATATATCGGTTATAAATATTACGAAACCGCGTATGCGGAAAAAGAGAAGGATCTTGCGGGAAGCGGAGAGGAATGGTATGAAGAAAACGTACAGTTTCCTTTCGGTTACGGTCTTTCGTATTCCGATTTCGAATGGACGGTAAAGAGCGTTACGCCTTCTGCCGGCGGAGTTCTTCCCAAAGACGGCAAAATCGAAATACAGGTCGAAGTCAAGAATAACGGTAACATTGCGGGTAAAGACGTGGTCGAGCTTTATTACAGCGCGCCTTACGTAGAAAACGGCATAGAGAAATCTCACGTCGTGCTCGGCGCGTTTGCAAAAACGAAAATGATCCAACCGCAGGGTACGGATACCGTTACTCTTGAGCTTTATGTTCAGGATATGGCGTCGTACGACGCGTACGGAAAGAACGCAGGTACGCACACGGGTTACGAGCTTGACGCCGGCGAGTATTCTGTAATGCTTATGACCGACGCGCACACGCTTGCTGCTTGCGCGGGTGCCGAAACGGTTTATACAATAAACGAAACGTACGAATACGATAACGACCGTACGAACCCCGATGGCGAGATAAAGAACCGTTTTACGGGTGACGACGTTTACGACGGCAACGTTCCAATAGACGGATCGGAAGAAACGGTAAAACCCGTGTATCTTTCGCGAAGCGATTTCGACGCAACTTTCCCGTCTGAAAGAAAAGCCGCGAGAGCCGCAACTTCCGTCGAGCTTGCAATAAGCAAAGATAACGGAGGAAGCGAAGAAAGCGGAGTGAAAAAATATCCTCAGGGCAAAGACGGAGACCTTACCGTACAGGATATGCTCGGAGTGGATTACGACGATGAAAAATGGGATGACCTGCTCAATCAGGTAACATATGCCGAAATGACTGAGCTTATCACGACGGCTGCGTTCAAGACCGCGGAAGTAAAGAGCGTCAAAAAGCCTTCCGTGGTGGATCTCGACGGACCTACGGGTCTTAATACGAGAGAAGCGGGAGATAAGAATTCTTCGTTCGTCGCATACCCTAACGAAACTCTCATAGCGCAGACCTGGAACGTGGATCTTGCTTACAAAATGGGTAAGCTCGTCGGCGATGAGGGCAGAAACGCAGGCGTATGGGGTTGGTATGCGCCTTCGGCAAATATGCATCGCAGTCCTTTCGGCGGCAGAAATTACGAGTATTACAGCGAGGATCCGCTTATTTCGGGAATGTTTGCGGGATATACCATCAAGGGCGCGAAAGATATGGGTATGTATTCGTATCTCAAACATTTCGCCGTGAACGAAAACGAAACTCACCGTGAGGGACTGTTCGTATGGCTTACAGAGCAGAACCTTCGCGAAAATTATCTTAAAGCTTTTGAAATAGCTCTGAAAGTGGGCGACGGCAATGCGGTCATGACGAGTATGAACCGTATAGGCGCTACATGGGCGGGCGGCAGCAAGGCTCTGCTTACCGACATACTCCGTCAGGAATGGGGATTCGAAGGCAGCGTCGTAACCGACTGGGTAGGCGACTATATGCCCGTTAACCTCGGACTTAAAGCGGGTAACGATATCTGGCTGCACAGAACGGGACTCAATCACGCGGACAAATCGAGCGATACGTATTATTACTATGCTCGTCAGGCAACTAAGAATGTGCTGTTCACCTATGTGGATACCGAACAGGCAAGACTGGATGCCGGCGGAGAACCCGTGGACATAACCGTAAACGCCGTATCTCTCAGTTACGGCTGGGTATGGATAATAGTCGCCGTCGAAGTCGTGTTTGCGGCGGGACTCGGAGTATGGATATTCTTCGTCGTAAAACGCGTCAGAAAAGCGAACAAAGAAAAAGCGGAAGTATAAGACGTTCTTTCGTACTTAGTATAAAATCGTATATAAATAAAAAGCGGCGAGATCTTTTCGGTCTTTCCGCTTTTTATTTCATATGACGCTTGGAATCTTTACATATTGTTTTCGAAAAAATCTTGCGGCAGTTTTTCTTTTCCGCATAGTATTTCCATATTCGCAAAAATTTTATCCGAGTCCCAGTCCCACCATTTAAGCTCGAGTAAACGTTTTATCGTTTCGTCGTTGAACCGTTTCTTTATTACTTTACACGGATTTCCGACTGCCGTTGTATACGGCGGAATATCGGAAGCAACTACCGAGTTCGCTCCTATTACGGCTCCGTCGCCGATGTGCACGCCGGGCAATATCGTTACGTTCTGTCCTATCCATACGTCGTTTCCCACGATCGTGTCGCCTTTGAGCGGAAGATCGGAAAGATCCGGAACGCATTTTTCCCAGCCATTTCCGAGAATTGCAAACGGGTAAGTCGTCAGTCCGTTCATTTGGTGGTTTGCTCCGTTCATTATAAACTTAATACCCGTCGCTATGGCGCAGAATTTTCCTATTATGAGCTTGTCGCCTATAAAGTCGTAATGATGAGTGACATGATCTTCGAAATGTTCCGAGTCGTCGGGATCGTCGTAATACGTGTAATCTCCGACGATTATATTCGGACGCGTTACGGTGTTCTTTATAAAGCATATGCGCGGCAGCCTGTCTATAGGGTGCACGGCGTTTGGATCGGGACCCATAATTATTCCTCCTTGTTCGTTAAATCTGTTTTTATTATAATATATCGGTGCGGAAAGGTCAACCGAGTATTTTCGCTGCTGACTCGAATATTTTTATAAACAAATAAGGCAGGGGAAACGAACAAAACGAAAACGCCGCTCGTCGAGCGGCGTCCTGTTCCTGATCGTGCTTACCGTACGCGATTATTCTGCGGCGGATTCTTCTTTCTTGGATTTCTTTGTGGTTTTCTTTTCTTTCTTAGCGGCTGCTGCGGCGTCTGCCTTCGTTTTCTTTTCCGCTTCCTTAGCGGCTGCTTTTTCCTGCATCTTCTTCATAGCTTCCGCACGTTCCGCTTCTGCCTTGGCGCGGGCTGCCTGCGCTTTTTCCGCAGCGATAGTCTTGTTATCTTTCTTGATGTCGATAACGATCTTGCCGCTCTTAACGCCCGAAAGACGAGCGGAAAGGCGCGACTTCTTGTTTGCGGCGCAGTTCTTGTGAATAATGCCTTTTGCCGCGGCGTCATCGATAACGCTCATAAGCTCGGGAAGCATTTTTTCCGCGTCTTCGAGTTTAAGGGTATCGATCGCGTCGTTGAACTTTCTGACTGCGTTTCTCATCTTGGAACGCAGCATCTTATTTTCAAGAGTTTTCTTTTCTGTTACGAGTACTCTTTTTTCTGCTGATTTGATGTTAGGCACGATATATTTCTCCTGATTGATATTTTCCTGAAATGTATAAAAGACAGTGTCTTTCCACTTGAACCGTTTTATTTTATCATAAAAAAACGAGTAAGGCAAGCAAATAATTACATTTTTTCGGCGCAAAATATCAATATTATGAAAAATTTTCCTCGTACCGACCTTGCAAGCGAAATTTTCGGAGTAAAAAAGCCGCGATTCGACGGTATATGTAAAATAAGCGAGATAAGTCTCGACGCTGTCGGAGCCGCAAAATACGGTAAAAACGAAGGCAGATACGTTACCGTAGAAACGGACGTACTGCTTACGGGCGGAGCTGCCGAACGCGCCAGGCTTTCCCGTGCGCTTGCTTCCGAAGTCGGCAGACTCGCTGCGGATTTTTCCCGCGTGCTTGTAGTCGGACTCGGTAATCCCGCAATGACAGCCGACGCGCTCGGCGCCGAAACATGCGAAAGACTGAACGTCGGAAAAGGTTTGATGTGCATTGCGCCCGGAGTTTCTGGAACTACCGGCATAGAAAGTTACGATATAGTGAAAGGCGTAACCGAGCAGGTTCGCCCCGACCTCGTCATAGCGGTGGACAGCCTCGCCGCGGCGGCAACTGTGCGCGTGGGTCGCGTTTTTCAACTCTGCGACGCGGGCATAACTCCTGGGAGCGGAGTGTCTAACCATAAAAAACGCCTCAGTAAACAAAATCTCGGCGTTCCCGTGATAGGAATCGGTGTGCCGCTTGTCGTGTACGCTTCTACTATAATCCGCGACGCGGGCGGCGATGAGGAGGGGTTTGAATCGCTTATCGTCACGCCTAAGGACGTGGACGTATATGTTACGGACGCGGCTGAGGTCATAGCCGAAGCCGTGAATACTATTGCCGCACGGGCAGAAGCGTCGTCATAAAAGAAAAAACGGGCATATAAACTATTATATGCTTATCGGACTTTTTGACAGCGGAGTGGGCGGACTCAGCGTAATGGCGGCTTGTAAAAAGGTTTTGCCTGCCTGTGATTTTCTTTATCTCGACGATTCGGCGAACGCGCCTTACGGGGACAGAAGCGACGGGGAAATAGAAGCGTTTTCGCGCCGTAATCTGCATTTGCTGTTTTCAGCGGGGTGCGACGCGGCTGTAATGGCATGCAACACCGCGACGAGCGTATGCGCGGATAAAATGCGCGCGGCGTTTCCGGGTAAAACTATTCTCGGTCTCGAACCCGCAGTAAAACCCGCCCTCGCGGAAAACGAAGGGCGGGTACTGTTGCTTGCTACTCCCGTTACGGCAAAACATCGCTTTTATCCTCCGCGCGTTACAGTGAAGCCGGAAAAAACTTTGGCGGCGGAAGTGGAAAAGGCGTACGGCGATCCCGAAAAATTGCGTATGCTTGCCGAAAGGGTTTACGGAGAGTGCAGGGCGGAAGGCGAGTTTTCGGTAATCGTTACCGGCTGTTCGCATTACGCGCACCTTGCTCCGTACTTCCCGTGTAAGGTTTACGACGGAGCGGAAGGCGTTGCCCGCAGACTGCTTTCGCTTATCGGCAGCAGCCGCAAATAATCATCGCGGCGAGCAGCGTGCACGGATTGCAGCAGCAACCGCATCTGCATTCGCAGCACTGTCCGCATGACGAACGCGGCTCGGGGCGGGGACAAGGCGGCGGACACACGGGCGGGCATTGCTCGGGACATGCCGGTCTGCATCCGCAATTTCTTATGCATTTCTTAGGCGCGCACGGTTTTTCGTAATATTCGCCGCGGATAAATCCGCAGCACGGATCGTAGTACATTTTATTCCTCCTCTTTGGTCTTGCGGAGTTCGGCTCTGCCGATACTCCCTTCTTTTTATTATATTGTTTTTACGGAAAATCCGTTAAAAACGCTTGACAAATTTTTTTATGATGATATAATATAATTAATAATGATTATCATTAAGAGATGATCGGATAAACGAAATCACGAAAAGGAGAATAAAAAAATGAAAAAATGGGTTTGTCAGGTATGCGGATACGTACATGAAGG
>CASFAN010000042.1 GCA_949292715.1 uncultured Eubacteriales bacterium | reverse complement strand
TCTATCGGCACGTTTTCGTCTATCATCATACAGCAAAGCAAAGCCTTTTCCGCTTCGTCGCTGTGAGGAGGCACCTGCCCCATAACGTTAGGATGCCTGTCCAGTTCCTTTTTGTTATCGCCTGCTTTCATCGCGTTTATTATAACATCATAAACCGTTAAATGTCAATAGGTTTTAGGCTCAGTAACCGTCGCTTCCGCCCGATATAAATTCGCCATTGCTTTAATACAAAAAAGACAAGGCTGCCCGCATTAGAAATGCGGGCAGCCCGTGCGTAACGTAATTTTCAGTTAAATTTACTGCCTAATCAGTTGTTTTCTTTCTTTTCGTTTTTAACGTTCGTTTCGCAATTGTCGAAAGCGTTTGCGGCTTCCGCGCCTTCCATAAGAGCGGTCTTGTCGTCCGCTTCGTCATAGTAAGTGCTGATGCAGATACCGGACTCACAGTTTTTCAGCGTGTTGCCTTTGATTTCGGTTATCTTACCGTTACGAAGCACAAGCACTCCGGTAGCAGACCATTCTTCCGCCGTGGACTTAACGCCCGTTATAGAGTTGCCGTTAACCGCCGCGGTTGCGCTGTAATCGATTACTACGCCGTTGGACGTATTGCCTTCGACGGAAGCGCATTCGATAACGTTGTTTTTCACAACGGCATTACCGCCGTTCACATCTACGGAGTTCTTCGTGAACCCGCTGAATTTGCTGTTTTTCACGACAAGATTGCCATCATTGTCGTCGTCGCCGTCAACGCCGAAACGTACGCCGGAAAGATTGTTGCTCGAAGAGCCCGCCTTTCCCTTTACGCTTACTCCGCTGAGAGTGAAATCCACGTTTTTATTCACTTCAATGAAAACGAGAGCGTCGGCGCTTTCCTCGATAACCGTTTTATCGGCACCCGCGCCGTATACGGATACGTTGCCGTCGACCGTAATCGCTTCGGTCTTGTACGTTCCTTCTTCCACGTAAATAACCGCGCCGTCTTTTGCGGATTCCACGGCGCTCTTGAGAGCCGCTCCGTTTTCTTCCGCAGACTTGTCGCCTTTTACGGTAACGTCGATCTTGACGAACTTCGCGTAAACGGTCATATCACTTTCGACTTCGGTGTAAGCATTGAACTCGTTTGCCCACTTGTCTTTATCGGTATACCAACCGTCAAATACATAACCGTTTTTTGCGGGATCCGCGGGCATTTCGAATTTGCCGTCGGTAACCGTTACTTCCGTCTGAGTACCGTCTACGTCAAACTTAACGGTATACGTCGTTTCACCGCACGCGGCAAACCCGATTGCGCCGAGTGCAAGCACAAGAACTATAAGCAATGCGCTTAATTTTTTCATTTATAACCTCCGAAAATTTAATATTACCGAACAAAATAGATTACTTGTACCGCAATAAAATACAACATATAGCAATTTAATGTCAAGCGATTACTCTTCACACGGGATTTTGTATCTTTTTTCACATTTTATACACCGTAACGTCACTGTTACCGGAAGATTTTTCCGAAAAAACAAAAAACGGGGCTGTTGCACGTCCGAATGCAACAGCTCCGCAGAGTTTTTTAAATCATATATTTATTGTTTGCGTTTTTTCAACGCGGATTTTATAAGGTCAAGCCCGAACGCGAAGAACAGACATGCAACTATTCCGAGTGCAAGCACGACGTTTATCAACGTCCAGAGGAAGGAGAACAGCGGTGAATGAGGATCCGCAGTTGCGGTTATGCCGCCGACGTCCGTCTGGAAATCGTCGTCTTCACCCGGCACATAATCTTTTGCCGTGACATAAGTGTCGATAAACGTATAAAGTATGTTCTTTGCCGACTGACGCGCGGCATAAGCCACGCCGGGATCGTTAAAGTTGAGCGACGCGGGACCGCTGCTGTTACCTTTAAGCCACAAGTCATTACCCGCAAGTATACCGCGAGTATAATCCATATATCCGCCCTGATACCAGTCTGTTATCATGGATCCGCGGAAGCCCCACTCACCACGCAACACTTCAGTGGAAAGCGCATAGTTAGAACCTGCCCATACCGCGCCGATACGGTTAAAGCAACTCATTATCGCATTGCCTTTGCCTTCTTTGACTGCAATCTCAAAAGGTTTGAGATAACATTCGCGGAGCGCCTGCTCGGTCAACCAGGTGTTTTTATCGTTGGGATTCTGCCCCGCTTCGCTCGCGGCAAAGTGTTTGATATAGCAATAAAGATTGTTCGTCTTTGCGCCGTATACGAGATTAGCCGCAAGTTTGCCTGAAAGCACTCCGTCTTCGCTGTAATACTCGAAGTTACGCGTATTATAGTGCGAGCGGTGCAGGTTGACGCCGGGAGCGTACCAACCCTTTATCGTTTCATCGGAATTCGCCGCTTCCATGCCCTGCGCACGTCCCATTCTGAACATAAGATCGGTATTCCAGCAGCAACCCGTAAGAGCCTCAACGGGATATGCCGTCCAGTCCGCTTCTACGTCGGGGTTGGTCACGCCCTTGTTAAAGCCTGCGGGACCGTCGCGATCCACGACATTGGGTTTGCCTACGCTTACCGCATACGACGTTTTGAATCCGCCGTCACCGATAAGACGTTTTATCTCATCTTCCGTCAGCTGATTGAGAAGAGCGTCCCACTTGGGATTGTCGTAATCCGCAAGCTCGTGGCAAAGTTCGTCGTTATAGATGAGCGCGGCGCCGCTCGCGCCCGTAAGATCGTTCTGAGAGGGCGCGGAACCGTCTTCTTTTGTCATAATTTTATAGTTTGTCGCATTTGAGCCCTGAGTAGGTTTTGCATTATCGTCATAAGCCGGATTTCTGTAATTTGCCGCATTGTTAACGGCAGAACCGTTATTCGGACCGCCCGTTTGAGCCGTGGGGAAATTAGCGAAGTCGTTTGCTCTGGACATATATCCGATATTGTTATAAACATTGCTTCCGTCAATAGAAACCCCGGCATAAGCATCTTCACCCGTAAAACGGTTGACAATGACGTCGCCGTTCTCAACGGAAGGATCGAAGAAATAGATTATCTCTTCTCCCGCATTCCCGGGAACATTGAACGTTACGGTATTTTTTTCACAGGTAGCCGACTCGTGAGCGTTGTTCATCAGTTTTACCTGATAATCTCCGACGTCGAGTTCGTTACCCGTCCAATCGTTATCGTTGGCGTCGTAAGCGTCATAAGAAGTCATGTCATAACCCTTAAACGAAAGCGTAACGATCTGTGAATTGGGGTAATCTTCCGCATCCTCGCCTTCGGGCACTTCGTAATCGGCAGGGTAAAGAGTATCAGTTTTCTCAAAATCAAGCAGGTTGACATGAGCCTTTTCTATTCCGCCCTCATAGTAAGGCGGAGTGAAATAAAGCTGAACTACCTCTTTACCCGGCACACTTCCAGTATTGGTGACTTTCACCTGTATTTTGTATTCGGTATCGTCAAAGTCGGTTATTGTCGTGGATGAGGGAACGGATACTACTTCCCAATCGAAAGCCGTATAGGACAGTCCGTAACCGAACGGATACTGCACAACGCCCTCGTAACCTTCTCCGTATTTGTTGCTAACTTCATCAAAATAGCCCTCTACATCCGCCGTTTCGTACCACTTATATCCGAAATAAATACCCTCGGCATAATGTATGTTGCTTCCGTTGTATATAGCATTCGCAAACGTCGGATCATTTGACTGATGATCATAAGCATAAGTGTCCGCCGTTCTGCCCGAAGGAGATATGTCACCGCGAAGCAGTTTGGGAATAGCTCTCGCACCCGACTGTCCGGGAAGACCTACGAAAAGCGCCGCGTCTATGTCGTAATCCTCGAGAAAACCGCATTCCATAATGTTGGTGGTATTGAACAGCACTATTACGGTACCGAAGTTCTGCGTTACCTTTTCCATCATAATCCGTTCGTTCGCACTCAGCTCGAGATACGTTCCGTTATTATATCCGCCGACGTTATAAAGTTCTCCTCCGCCGTTATTCTCTCTCGCGAAACGGCTGAGCGTGACGATTGCAATATCCGAATAGGCTTTTGCCTGATTTATGAGCGCGTCCGTATAGAACGAAGCGTCGGGATTGATGAGTCGGTTATCCGCAGAAGCATTAAGGTCGGAGTCATAACTGCCCTGAACGTTTGCGTATGCCTGCAAAAGTTCTTTGTTGTATTCCATTCCTTCCGCTTCGAGCGCTTTGGGAAGCGACGTGCGTCTTTCCGCGGGTATAACCGTGCCGCCGCTGCCGCCGCCCGTAAGCATAAAGCCGAGATCGGTGGAATTGCAGCCGAAAAGATTGACTTTTGCGTCCTTTGCGAGAGGAAGCGCGTTATTCTCGTTACGGAGCAGAACCATACTGTCCGCGCCTATTTCCTGAACGAGCGAATCTCCGAGTTCCACGATGGTATCCGCACTGGTAACGACCGACGACTTCTTGCCGTCATCGTTTCCGCTGAAATAAGTGTGTATGATTTTTGCGTTCATCGTAAATACGATATTCGCCGCAATCATTATGCAAAGCAGCAGAAATGCCACAATAGGCAATACTATATATTTAACTTTTACTTTGCTTTTAGGTTTTGCCTGTTCCATATTGCCCTCCTTAATCCTTGAAGCGTACTTCCATTCTGTCCACGTTCGCTGCGCAGGACGAATTGTGGCAGTTCTTGTAATCGCTCGTTACCGTAAACGTAAATACGTTGTCGCCAGGTTTAAGCGTAACGCTGCCAAACACAACGTCTTTCCAGCCCACCCAAAGCAACCAGTCTCCGTTGGGATTTTCGGTACTTCCGCCTTCGAGAATAACGTCGTCTCCGATTGCAATCGGCTGATTCTCTACTGAAGAGTTAGAATATGTCACGTTAAACAGTCGGTTGAACTGCATATCTCCCATCACTATCGGAGCCCAACTATTGTTATAATCCTGTTCGAGCAAACCGCTTGCTGCGCGCAGAATTATATCCGCTTCGCGCTCGACATCCGACCAGATATGGAAAGCGAACACAGCGTCGGTTTTGACTTCGCCGAGATATGAGCCTCCGGAAGCGGGTTCTTCCGCCTTACTGATCGGACCGGGGCAAAGTCCGGTCGTTGTTGCGGAATTTTCGCCCGTGCTCTTTATAAGCTCTACAAAGTTCTTATCCGCATCCGTTACTTGTTCCGTCGTCTTGATGTTTTCAGCTTCAACAATATATCCGTTGAATATATACAGCTCGAATGCAGACGATTCGACATTTTTGTAACGAACACACATATTGGAATGAGCACCCACGGAAAGATTTACCTCATCTGGTTCGTATTCCGTTCCACTATCTTTATCCACTATTTTATAATCGTCCACTACGAACGAATACTCGGTTCCATACTTCGCCGTAACAGTGATTCCGCTAAGATCCACGGGAGTGCCGTGCGCATACGTCGTTCCTACGTTTCCGAAATTAACCGTAACTTCACTGAGCGCGCTACTTACAACCGTTACATCAAAGGATACCGAAGCTCCTCCGTAAGTAATCGTTACTTTATCGTCACCCGCTTTGAAAACAGAAGGCTCAACCTTGCACTCCGATTCTTTACCGGCCACGAAAGTTTTTTTCGTTCCGTTATCCAACGTTGCGGTTATTACAAGCCTGTTCAAATTAACGGAATCTCCGACAAAATAAAGATCCTGTCCGCCGTCATATCTGACCTGCAGACTTTCGGCTTTTACGGTAGTATTTCCGTCGTTGCCGCCCGTGCCGCCGTTGCCGTCGTTTTTATTGCCGCATGCGGTAAAAAAAATCATCGCAAGCATCAGAAGCGCGACGGTAGCGAATACAAGTTTTTTGACTGACTTCATTCTTTTTCTCCTTTAATTATATATTTCGCAATCAATGTCGTTTTCAAAAACACGGCATTAATTTTGATACCGAAAGTATAATATCATTACAAGAAAAATCAATAGATATTTCCTAATTAAAGCGTTCCACTTCCTAATTCATAATTTCGGCATAACGGCAAAATAATATAACAAAAGAACAAAATAATTTTATAGACGTAAAAGCCGACTGTCTTTTCAAAAGCAAAAACGGACGTTTCCGTCCGTTTTTGCTTTTTACGTTTTTATTTAAAGTTTTACAGTCAAACAAAAAGTGCCGCGCTCTGTGTGGTTATTCCTGTTTTTCCGATTGCGTTTGCTCGTCCGCCGTCTCTTTTTTCAACGTACGCACTACGCGCTTTTTCGAATTTTCTTTTTCCTTCGTGCGCGTAGGAGCAGCGGGAAGATGAATATCCATCTGCGGGAAAGGTATTTCGATGTTTTCCTCGTCGAAACGGCGTTTCACCGCTTCGAGAATATCGTACCTTACGTCCCAGTAATCCTCTGTATTCGTCCACACGCGCATATACAGTATAATCGCGCTGTCGGCATGCTCGCCCACGCGCACGAAAGGCGCGGGATCGGGCAGCACTTTTTCGTGAGATTCCACTATTTCGCGTATCACGCTCTTAGCGCGTTCGAAATCTTCGGAGTACGAAATGCCGAATTTAAGTTCCAGTCGACGGGTTTTGTTTTTGGAATAATTGACTATCGCTCCGCTCGTCATTTCGCCGTTCGGAATCATCACTACCTGATTGTTGGGCGTTATAAGATAGGTATAAAACATTCTTATGTCGTCCACCGTACCTTCCTCTCCGTCCGCTTCGATATAATCGCCGACTCTGAACGGTCGCGACGCAAGTATTATCATACCGCCCGCAAAGTTGGAAAGCGCGCCCTGCGCGGCAAGACCTATCGCCACGCCTATCGCGCCTATTATCGCTCCGATACCCGCGGTATCGATACCCACATAGCCGAGGAATATGACGAACAGCACGAGCTTGACGCCTTTTTTTATCACCTGATAAACGACACTCGTTATCGTCTTGTCGCGCCCGTGCTTTATCATGCCTTTTTTCACTGCCTTGGCGATGATATTCACTATCCAGAAACAGACAAAAAGCACCACAAGCCCGATAAGAAGTTTCAGACCGTGCGTACTCAGCCAGTTGATTATAGTCGACCAGAACGAATCCCAGCTCCATTCAGTCGATTCGGGAGCGGTTTCCGCCGTCGCGTCCGCCTGTTTTATAAGCCCAGAAAACATACTTTTATCACTCCGAACGTCCGCTCGCGCAGACGTTATTTACGCGCAGCTCTTTTTCGCCGACGTTACCGTTATGATAATACATTTTACACGATTTGTCAATATCCCGCGCGGATACTTTTACGCCGTCTTAAAATCGGCGATATAATTTATAAAACCGATAATTTGTAGTACAAAAAAATAAACGTTCCGATCACAGAACGGAACGCTTATTCGATTTAAAACATTATATTGTCAGCCGCATAGCGGACATCGGCATTATGCCTGTTCTTCCGCGTTCGTCCACACTACAACGCCGGGAGCGTCTTCGCTCGTTACCTTTTTGTAGTCGGAAGGCACGTTGACGGTGATGTTTTCTTCGCCGCTGTCCGAATATATCTGACCCGCTTCGCCGAACGCGCAATCTTCGTCAACGTCGAGAACGACCGCGCCGTACTTAGCAGCGACGTTCACGCCGCCCCAGCCGTTACCGCTCGTATTTACGTTTTCGAGTTTGACTTTGGAAGAGCTTACGATAATTCCGCAGCCCGCATTATCCGTACTGCTTACGTTTCGGATAACGACGTTTTCGCAGCCTTTCTGCGCGCCGTCTACAACTTTATAAGTGACGTTTATGCCGCTGCCGGTACCCGCGCCGTGTCCGTCGTCATCGTGCTTTTTCGCGCCCGATACGGTAAATCCGTCCAGGGTAATATCGTCCGCAACGACGGTGAACAGTCCGTGCTGACCGACATCCGTAGTCGTCCAGGTTTCCGCCGCCTTTATCGTAACGTCGCCGTTAGCGACAAGGGTTACGCCGTCGACGTCCATCATAAGCGTTCTGCTTATCGTGTAAGTACCCGCCTTCATCAGTATGGTTTCGCCTTCCTGCGCGCCGTCTACCGCTGCAAGCAGCTCTTCCGCGGTGCTTACCGCTTTATCCGCAACGGTCACTTCGCAGGTAGCGCTCTTGTCGCCCGCCTTGACGGTCACGGTCGCGGTGCCCGCACCTATCGCCGTCACTTTACCGTCGCTGACGGTAACGACTTTTTCGTCGCTGGTCGACCAAACGGTCTCGGGCGAACCTTCGGGTTCTACGGTTGCAACAAGCGTTACGCTTTCGCCTACGGTAAGACCGAGCGAAGTTTTATCCAAACTTACCGACTCTGTTGCGCCGCACGCGGTGAACGCAAACGCGCATACGCCGAGCGCCACGACAA
>CASFAN010000041.1 GCA_949292715.1 uncultured Eubacteriales bacterium | reverse complement strand
GTCTTGACAAAAGCGGATTTATGTATTAGAATAAAACCGCAATCGGAGGAAAATGAAATGATAAACGTTATTATACTCGAGGATGAAAAGCAGGCGTCGGATAAATTGCGATCTTACTTAGCGCGATTTTCTTCCGAGCGCGGAATTGTTTTCAATGTCACGGTATACGATAACGCGGTATCGATGCTCGAAGTTTACAAAGCGGACGCCGACATAATTTTTGTTGACATACAGATGCCGCTTATGAACGGTATGGACGCCGCGCACCTTATTCGCGAGCGCGACGAAAAAGTCATACTGGTGTTCGTCACCAATCTGGCGCAGTACGCGATAAAGGGTTACGAAGTGGGCGCGCACGATTTCGTGCTGAAACCCGTACGTTACGAAGCGTTTGCCATGAAGCTCGAAAGGCTTTGCCATATAGTCGGGCACAGCGATAATGACAGAACTTTGGTTTTTGCGGGAAAGGACAAGATGCGCCGCGTAAATGCCGAAGAAATACTTTATATGGAAGTAGTCAATCACGATATAACCGTACATATGGCTTCGGGCGAATTCCGTGTACGCGGCACGCTTTCTTCGATGCGCGAGAAGCTTGAAGGCAGGCATTTCGTAATGTGCAATTCCTGTTATCTCGTCAATCTCGCTTATGTGAGCGGGGTGGACGGCGATATCGTCGTCGTAGGAGGGCACAGGCTGCGTATAAGTCAGCCCAAGCGAAAAGCGTTTTTGCAGGAAGTGGCAAAATATCTCGGGGGAAGCGTATGAATATCGGTGCGGTCATTTCTTTTTTCGTTCCTCCGCTTATGGTCGTGGAAATACTTGCCGCGGAATTTCTGTTTGCAAGACAGCTTCCGAGGCGCGGTTGTTTCTGGCTGGCTTTTCTCGGTTATGGAGCTGCAAGCGTTACGGTCACCGTATGGACGGAGATATGTTATTCGTTACTGACCGACAGATGGTTTACTTACGGCGACACGTCCGGGCGCAGCGTCGGAGAATCGGTATTTAATTTTTTCTTTTATTGCGCAGTATTTCTGATGACGGTCGTTACCGTTTATTTCAGCTTCAAAAGCAGTCTTCCTCAGGTGATCTTCGTTTGTTCGGGCGGGTATGCCGCGCAGCATGTCGCGCGCAATATTACCAATCTGCTGACTATGCCCGTCTTTTTTTCGGCTGAGCCTTACGGTCCGCTTGCGGCTCTCGGAGTCGAGGTGGCGGTATTCGTTGCCGCTTATGCGGCGCTGTACTTTCTGCTTATCCGCAATCATACGAACGAGATAGTCAGCAATGCCGACAACCTGCGTAAAGTCGTTACGGCATTTATCGTCGTTATCGTTTGCATAGGAATGTCGCGCGTAACGGTGGACGTTCCCGATCGCAACCCGCTTTCGGTTATAGCCGAGTGCGTTTACGCAATGCTTTGCTGCGGACTGATAGTGAGCAGCGTGTTTGACGTCAGCAAAAAGGAAAACATGCAGCGCGAAGTGGACGCTATGTCGGAAATACTGAGGTGCGAGCGCAGGCAGTATGAAATGAGCAAAGAAAACATCGAATTGATTAACATAAAGTGTCACGATCTGAAACATCAGATATCCGCGCTGCGCAAAGACGCTTCCGAAGAAAACATAGCCGAAATAGAGCACGCGATAATGATATACGATTCGACGGTAAAGACGGGGAACGACGTTCTTGACGTTATACTTACCGAAAAAAAACTGCTTTGCGAAAGCCGTAATATACAGATGACTTGTCTTGTCAGCGGAGAGCTGGTGTCTTTCATGGACAGAATGGATATTTATTCTTTGTTCGGAAATGCGCTTTCCAATGCCATAGAGAGCGTGGAACGCGTACCCGACGAGGAAAAACGTTGCGTAAACGTAATAGTGCGCAATGCGAACGGATTGCTCACCATTCATGTGGAAAACTATTTTGAAGGAACGTTGGAACTGAAAAACGGACTGCCCGTTACGGATAAAGACAGTAATTATCACGGTTACGGAATGCGGAGCATGGCGCGTATAGCCGAAAAATACGGAGGAGAACTTACCGTATCCGTCTCGGGAAACAAGTTTAATCTCGATATAGTTCTGCCGCGTCCGTTATAAACAATGTTTTTATGCATATGATTCCGTGCGGCGAGAGTCGTGCGGAATTTAATTTACGACTTTTTGTGCGGAGTTTACGACAAAGCCATTGAAAACATTTTGCTTCCGTATTATTTTCTAAGAAAATAAGCTCGGGAAGAGTTGAAAGGAGGAAAAATGTCAAATAAACTGTTCAGACACAAAAGACTGTGGATCGTTCTGACAAGCGTCTTTGCGGTATTTTTAGTCGCAATGATAATCGGAACGTTCGTAGCGGTCAAATACGGTTCCGCGGCGATCAACATGATTTTCGGAATCAATCCCACGAAAACGGTAGGAACCACCGAAAGCATGCGCTTCGAGTCCGATTGGGCCAACCCCAACGGCGAGGGCTTCTTTATCGAAGATAAAATAATGACCCGAAAAGCCGCTGCGGAAGGAATGGTCATGCTGTGGAACAATGATCTTGAAAGCGGCAGTACGCTGCCTCTTGCGAAAGAGAGCAAAGTAAGCTGTTTCAGCCATTCGTCGGTGGATATCGTGGAATCGGGTACCGGTTCGGGACATATCGATACCGTTACGCAGACTGGTAAAAACGCCGCGACTACGCTTAAATCGGCATTCGGAAGATATTTCGAAGTCAATGAGAAACTGTGGAATTTCTATGACATAGGCGAGGGTTCCGGTTATGTAAGGGGAAAGACCAATTACAGCGAGAGCGGACCGGGCAAGATAAACGAAGTGCCTTGGAGCAAGTATACCGAAGACGTTAAAAACTCGTTTGCCGATTACAACGACGCGGCGATAATCTTTATATCGAGAACGGGCGGCGAAAACGGAGATCTGCATTACAGCACGGAAAACAACGTCGACGACGGCGGATATCTTTCTCTTACGCAGGAAGAAAAAGATATGCTTTCAAATGTTTGCAGTGACAGCACGTTCAAAAAAGTCGTGCTCGTTATCAACACCGGCAATCCGTTATCGATGAAAGATTTCGAGCCTTATGTCGACAATATCGATGCATGTATTTATATGGGTCAGTGCGGCACTTCGGGCGTAAACGCGCTTGCCGAAATTCTCGTCGGTAACGAAAGCCCCTCGGGCAGACTGTCGGATACGCTTGCTTACGATCTTTATTCGCACCCTTCTACGCAGAACGATATTACTTATTACGGCGACGATTCGCATAAATACGAATATACTTACAGCAATATCAATGTTCGCGTGAGCAACGAACGTTATCAGGGACACTATATGGTGTATTCCGAGGGAATTTATGTAGGCTATAAATATTTCGAAACGCGCTATATGGACGGTATCGCCGACGCGGCGGGTACCGGAGCGCTCTCCGAAGCCGGCGCGAAGCATTCGACAAGCGGTTGGAATTATGACGAAGAAGTCGCATTCCCGTTCGGTTACGGCGACAGCTATACCGAATTCTCATATTCGGATTTCAAAGTAAGCGAAACGGAAGACGCTTACGAAGTTTCGGTCAAAGTTACGAATACGGGCGACTATGCGAGCAAAGAGGTCGTGCAGGTCTATCTGTCCAAGCCTTATACCGAGCACGATAAGGAAAACGGTATCGAAGTTGCGGGAGTAGAACTTGTAGGATTTGCAAAAACCGATAAGCTTGCCACGAACGTAGGCTCGGAAACGGTTACCGTATCCGTTCCCAAAGAGTATTTCAAAACCTATGACGATACTTACGACAACGGCGACGGTACTTTCGGAAGATACGTTGTAGAAGCGGGGGATTACTACCTTACCGTTGCTACCGACTCTCACGTTGCGGCAAACAACGTGCTTGAAGCGCAGGGAGAAAGCGCGGCGGCACAGTCGCTTATGGTAAACGGAAGAACCGTTACCATGGGTAGCGATTTCGTAAGCAAACTCACGCTTTCGGAAGACAATCAGACTTATTCCGTTTCGTCTCAGACGGGTGAAAAAGTAAGCAACAAGCTGGACGAAATGAACATAAACAAATATTCGGGAAAAGGTAACAACAGCGTTACTTATCTGTCGCGTAAGGATTGGAACGGGACATATCCCGTGCGCGTTCAGCTTGAAATGACGGATAAGATGGGAGAGGATCTCGCGGTAAGTCACGTTACGGCGAAAAACGATCCCGATAACATGCCGACATACGGTAAGTTCGCAAGCGGTTCGAAGACGGGCAAACCCGATGTGGAAAACGGCGACCTCGTAGCGTTCGATTTCATTGACGCGCCGCTTAACGAATATGACGAAGACTGGAGCGAGGAATGGGCTGAAAAATGGGATCAGCTGCTCGATCAGATGACCTGGTACGAACAGGCGCTTATTTGCGCAAACGCGTATCATCAGCTTTACGGCGCAGAAAGCATAGCGCTGCCCGCAAGCCGTCAGGAAAACGGACCCGTAGGCATAACAAAACGCAGCGAGTCCAACTGGCAGATACCCAACGAAGACGTGGACGACTGGTATTACACCTGCTATCCGAGCGCGCCCGTGCTTGCAAGCACGTTCAATACGGAGATAGTAAAAGAAGTAGGGCAACACATCGGTGAAGATATGCTTTACCTCGGATACAACGGTATTTACGGTCCGGGCGGCAACATACACCGCAGTCCTTTCGGCGGACGTAACTGGGAATATTACAGCGAGGATTCGGTGCTTTCCGGACTTATCGGCGCTGCTCAGTGTCTGGGTATAGAAGAAAAGGGAAACATCGCTTACGTAAAACATTTCGCGTTCAACGATACGGAGACTTACAGACACTATTGCGGAATATGGAGCAATGAACAGGCGGCTCGTGAAATATATCTTAAAGCGTTTGAAATTATATTTACGGACGGAAAAGCGAGCGGAACCATGAACTCGTTTACCCGCGTGGGAACGCGTTGGTCGGGAATGTGCAAGGAGCTTCAGACGGACATACTCCGCACCGAATGGGGTTGGGACGGTATAAACATAACCGACTGGGTACAGAGCGAACATATGGCTAAACCCGACGCCATCTTTGCCGGAACCAACTCGTTTGACGGTAACGGTAAGCCCGAAACTTATTTCAGCGGCTGGGAGAACGATCCTGAATTTGCGGTACTGCTCCGTGAATCGGCGAAGATCATCATATACAATGTGGTAAGCACGCATACGTTCAACGGAATGACCCGTAATTCTATTGTCGAGATGATAACCCCTTGGTGGGAAATCGTTCTGTATCTTATAATTGCGTTGTTTGCGGTACTTACCGCGGCGTCTGCGGCGATGCTTGTATTGACTATAATATTCAAGCGCAGAAACAAGACGGGGAATAACGTATCCGAGGAGGTAAAGAAATGAGAAAGCAAATGGCAAAAATTTTCAGATCCTTGGGAATGCTTCTGACGGTTGTTATGCTGATTGCCGTACTTGTATTGTCTTTCGGCTGCAAAAAAGAGGAAAACAAACCCATAGATACAAGCAAACCCATGCTTCCGACTACCGAATACCCCGACGATGAGCCGGAACAGCCCGATAATACTCCCGTCGACGAGGGCGAGCTTGTCGATCACATATTCGAAGCCGAAGCGGCTCAGTTCAACGGCGTAAGCACGAGCAGCAATGCTTCCATGGGCGGAATATGCATGGCTCAGTCGTATTTCTTCGACCTTTCGTTCAGCGGAAGCGCGATAATAAGAAACATAACGCAGAATACGAATAAGTATATATTCGAGTTCGAGTCTGACAAAGCTTACAAGTGTACAATGGAAGTGGCAGTAGCGTCCGCTTATTCGACCACATGGGTAGACAGAGAACTGTCCGCGATGTACGATATATCGATAAACGACGAAACTCTCGAAACAGATGTCGTAGTGCCTGCGGGCAATGCGGATCAGGTCAAGGGCGGAAACAATTATACATGCATTCAGCACGTCGAAGTGCCCATAACTATTAAAGAAGGCAGTAATCTTATTGTTATGCGTGTGCTTGCCGGTGTGTGTAATCTCGATTATATAAACATAAAAACTTCGGCTAACATTACGGGATTTACGGAAAAATGGTGGGAGGACGATACCGTGATAACAATCGATCTTCCGACTACGGACGCCGCAGGCACGATAAATCTGGCTTGCGAGGAGCACGGAAAATCCAATACGTTTACGTTGCCCGCGCTTGCGGACGGTAACGGTTATACGGTAAGCGAAGACGGAAAGTCGTTCTCGTTCCCGTTTAACGGCGAAACGTATACCGTCAATACCGACGGCACGTATTCTTTCCCCGAACATGTAAAAGTGATTACGGAAGAACCCGAGGAGCCTGACGACGAAGTGCCCGATCCCGATGCGGAGCCTCTTCCCGAAGTGATCGTAAACGGAAAAGATTTCTTCGAGCCTTCCGATTGGACAACGTTTGCCGCAGGTGAAGCGGGCGCTAAACCCGTAGAAATGAACAGCGCGCTTAAATTTACCGACGCCGCACGTTTTGATCTGTTCTACGTTACAGGAAGCAGCAAGACCGTTCATCTCGGAGATAAAGCTTCTTCGCTTGAAGGGCAGGACGTGTATAACAAAGACTACTCATGGACGTTCGATATGTCGTCTAAAGGCGCTTTCGATATGATACTTTTCGGAACGGCAAATCTTCCTTCGGCATACGGACAAAGCGGTTCGGCAGGCGTATATCTGACTTTTGAGGAAGATAAAATTTCCGTGAGAAACTCTTATTACGGTAACGAAACTTCCGAAGTGATCGCGCAGGCGCCCGTTTCGCTCAGTCTTGACGGTGAGACCAGATATAACGTGAAAATAACGGTAAATCGTGTAGACGGCGAAAAACTCTCGTTCAAAGTCAGCATAGACGATACCGAACTTGTTTTCACCGCTCAGACCGAATCCAAAGCGGGAGCAACCGTCAGCGACGGAACAGTGTCTCTTAAAATAGCAAGCTCGGGCAGCTACGGACAGCGTGTAGCTTTCGTACCCGCACATAACAGCATTGTAAGAATATACGGATTGACTCTTCCGGAATAAAACAACAATACAATAGGGAACCAATCCCTTAACCAATCTCCTATTTCCGCAAACGCCTTCGGGCGTTTGCGGTTTTTTGTATAAAACAAAGCCTGATGTTTTTTATGCCTAAATGATTTTAAGTTTCTTTGGAAAGGGTATAAGGGAAAACCTTTCTTTGTCAAAAGAAAGGTTTTCCCTTAAAACATTACATAAAAAATAAATTTATTCTTCCGAAAGTTTCGTCCATTCGTCGAGGTATGCGTTCTGCGTGTTTTTCAGTTCGTCGATCTGCGCCTGTAACTCGTTTATGCGTATATAGTCGCTGTAAACCTCGGGGCTGGCAAGTTCGGCGTTAAGCGCGGCAAGTTTACCGTCAAGCTCGTCGATCAGCGTTTCCAGCTTTTCTATGCGCCGAAGCCGTTTCGTCTGCTCTTTCAGCGGGGAGCGTGTACGGCGGTCGGGCGTGGGAGCGGGGGTTTTAGGCTCGGTTCCTTTTTCGTCGTTTCCGCTCTGAACTTTGCGTAAGAATTCGTCCGTTTCGCGTTCGCGCATCATGCGTTCGTACTCCGAGTAGCCGCAATCGTAAAGTCGGGGTGCGTCGTTTTCAAACACGAGCAGTCTGTCGGCTATGCGGTCGGTGAAATATCTGTCGTGAGATACGAATACGATCGTGCCTTCGTAAGCGGATAGCAGGTCTTCGAGCGTCTTTCTGCCGATTATGTCTACATGGTTTGTAGGCTCGTCGAGCAGTAATACGTTGGGACGGCGGCGTATCATTTTGCACAGCGCGAAAGCGACTTTTTCTCCGCCCGAAAGGTCGGCTACGCGCTTGAACACGTCTTCTCCGATAAAGCCGAACGCGGCAAGCGCGTTTCGAGCCTCGGTCTGCGAAAGTCTCGGAAATTCGCTCGAAAACGCGTCGAGCAGGGGAAGCGTTACCGCAGACTGCGCGGTCTGCTGATCGAAATAACCTATGTCGGTATTCGCGCCGAAACAGTAACTGCCCGCAAGCGGAGCGACAGCGCCCGTAAGCGTTTTGAGCAGAGTGGATTTTCCGCAGCCGTTTCGCCCTATAATGCCGAGCTTTTGTCCGCGGCGAAGCGTCATCGATAAGGTGCCGAGCGGGCGGTCGTAACCGAACGTAAGTCCGTTTATTCTCAGCGTTTCGTCCGCGCTGCGCCTGAGCGGCTGCAATTCCGTGCGGAAGGTGTGAACGTCGTAAGCGTGCGGATCGTTTATTATTTTCATTCGTTCGAGCTGCTTTATTCGGGATTGTACCGCTTTTGCCTTCGTGGCTTTATAGCGGAAGCGTTCGATAAACCGCGTTATCCTTGCTATTTCCGCCTGTTGCAGTTCGCGGTCTTTCTTCTGCTTTTCCACCGCGGCGGCTTTCAGCTTTTCGAACGCCGTATAGTTGCCCTTGTACGTATGCGTTTCGCCGTATTCGATTTCGCATACTTTTTCCGCAATGCGGTCGAGAAACATTCGGTCGTGCGATACGACGACTATTGCCGAGCGGTAACTTTTCAGGTATCCTTCCAACCATTCAACCGTTTCCACGTCCAGATGGTTTGTCGGCTCGTCGAGCAGTAGAATGTCGGGACGGGTAAGCAGCAGTTTCATAAACGCTATTTTTGTGCGCTGTCCGCCCGAAAATTCACAAATCCGCTTTTGCAGTTCGTCCGCAAATCCGAATTTATGCGCCATCGTCAGATATTCTTTTTTATATGTCAGACCGCCCGCAAGCTCGTATCTTTCGCGTAAAATCTTGTATTCTTCGAGCGCCTCTACCGTTTCCGCGCGTTCTATTTTGTCAAGCAGCGCGTTGAGTTTTTTCTCCATTGCGAGCAACGGGGAAAACGCAGAGAGCAGTTCGCTTTCCATCGTGGCGTTTTCATCGGAAAAAGTTATCTGTTTAAGCTGACCGATCGCAGGCGTTCCTATGCGGTATACTCCGAAAGGCTCGTCGCCCGTGCCTTCTTCGAGTCCGACTTCGCCCGTAATTGCGCGGAGCAGGGTAGTTTTTCCGCAGCCGTTACGCCCGACTACCGCAATTTTCTCTCCGTCTTTTATTTCGAAATTTATGTTGTCCAGCACGGTTTGTCCGTCATAAGACACCGCGCCGTTCACTATTCTGTACTGCATGCGTTCCGCCTTTGAATCAACGTATTATTATATTATCAAAAAAAATCGCCGCGGTCAATGCTTTTTCGGCTTACGCGTTTTTGTCGCGCTGCATGCCGGAGCGGATATGCCGAGGTGACATAATATGTCAGTATTATAAAAAATGTTGTCGAATGCCTGTATTCCAGTTGATTTTTTAAGTTAAAAAGTAATATAATACGTTTCCGTCGGTGGGAATATTTAATCGATTACGGAGAGAATTATGGGAAAAATCTGTTCGATGTGCGGTAAGTCGTTCGACCTTACGGATGAAAAAAAATAATTTTTCGTTCAAAGGCACGGTATACGAAGGCTCCTCTTATGCGGGGCTCGTATACAATCTTAATTTGTGCTGCGGATGTTTCGATAAGCTTGCGAAATATATAGTGCCGCAATGCAATAAAGAAGTTTTCGGTATAAATACGGACGAACGCGATTACGATGGCGAGTCTTTCGATTTTATTCGTCGTATCAGACGGATTATCCCTGCAAACAACCTCGAATTTGCGTTTCGCATATGTCGGCGCACCGCTGGTGACGCCTTGCCGCGAAAGAAAAACCGCGAAAGTGTTTTTTCGCGGCAAGATAATGTCAACGGTGCGCCGTTGTAATAAAAGATTCTCGGGAATACATAAAAATAAGCGTAATTCATTCTTTTATTCCGAACAATTCGTTCGGTTCGATACCGAATTTTTCGTAAAGCAATAAAATGCTGTCATATCCCGGTTTTTTGTTGCCGAGCAGCCATTGACTTACGGTAGTCTGATTTACGCCGAGAATATCCGCAAATTGCTGCTGGCTTAAATTATGTTCGACAAGCACCTGTTTTATTACATCAATATAACTCATAGCTAACTCATTATATAGTAATTCAGGTCAAAAGACTTGACATAGGTCAAAAGACCTGATATAATTCTTGCATAAGCATTACTTAAATATACAAAGGAGGAAAGCGATATGCTGAAAATAACGAAAGTTGTCAATCAGTCGGTTGCGGGTATGTCGGGTTGCGGTAAGATGTCCGATAATCAGTGCGGTATCCGCGCAAAACTTGGCTGAGATGGGAAACTTCAAAGTTTTCAATGACGAAACCGTCGGGCGCAGTTTTGCGCCGGACGGCTTCTCATATGACGAGATAGAGGCAATACATATATCCCCT
>CASFAN010000040.1 GCA_949292715.1 uncultured Eubacteriales bacterium | reverse complement strand
ACAAGTATTTTCATTGTATTTTACTCTTTGTCCTTAAGAAAATAAATTTTTCCAATAATCTGTAAGCGAACCACCAATGTCTCAAAAAGAATATTCTTATTCTTTTTGAAAACGTCATCTTCAATTTCTTGTATCCGCTTTCCGAAATAAGAGTACGAACACGCTCTTTCGTAAAAACAGCGTCTTTACCTTTATACAACGCAATATTCCTTGCCATAAAAACTATGTGATGCACATAACCGTCTCGCAAAGTATATAACGTTTTTTCGCTTAATTTACGATTTTCCGCACGCCCGAGCATTTCTCTATATGCGCTGACTCCATCTTCGGTAGGCTTATAGATCTTATAGCTTGTGAAATAATATATCAGTTTTTCAGGCGTAAAGCAAATCTTTTTTACCGAGCAAACGGCATCCCATGAAAAAATACAATCTTCACAAAACTTATAATAGCCGAAACGTAAATCTTTTATTGAATTGGTTCTGTAAATTTTATTCCAGACAAATCCTTCTATTGAATCGGTATCGTTTACCATATTTTCCAATGCCCGATCGACATCGTTGATTACAATGACCTTTTTCGAATCGCTTACTTTCTCTATGAAGTTTCTGTCCGCGGTCCTCAAATATCCGCAAGCCGAAATTTCACAGTCATTTTCCAACGCATTGCGAAGCAACGTTTCGTAACAATAACTTACGGCATAATCGTCGGCGTCGAGAAAAGCTATATAATCTCCTTCAGCATGCTCGATACCGTAATTTCGCGCAGCGCTTACCCCGCGGTTTTCGGTATGAAATACCCTGAAATTCTCATATTTCTCCGCATACTCATCGCAAATTTTCGCAGTTTCGTCCGTAGATCCGTCGTCGACAACGGTAACCCTGATATTTTTGTGCGTCTGGGCAAGTACGGAATTTATACTGTCGCGTATATACTTCTCACCGTTTTTAACGGGTATTATCACTTCCACGGAAAATTTTTCGTAATTACCTGTCACACTTTATCTCCATACATTTTCGCATAGTAATTCCTATATTCCCCGCTGACTATCTCTTTCCACCAGCTTTCGTTTGCACCGTACCAGTCAAGCGTTTTTTTCAGACCGTCGGCAAATTTCGTTTTGGGAGTCCAGCCGAGCTCGTCGCCTATCTTTTTCGGATCTATCGCATATCTGAGATCATGTCCCTTTCTGTCCGTAACGTATTTTATAAGCGTATCGCTCGCGCCCGTATACTTGCAGACCAATTTTACTATGTCGATATTGCGCATTTCGTTATGTCCGCCGACGTTATACACCTCTCCGTCTTTTCCCTTTTCGAGTATAAGGTCTATCGCCGCACAATGATCCCCTACATACAGCCAGTCGCGCACGTTTTCGCCTTTGCCGTAAACGGGCAACACCTTGCCTTCACGCGCGTTTATAAACATGAGCGGAATGAGCTTTTCGGGGAACTGATACGGTCCGTAATTGTTCGAGCAACGCGATATGGTAACGTTAAGCCCGAAAGTGCGGTGGTATGCCATTACGAGCAGATCCGCGCTCGCTTTGGAAGCGGAGTAAGGACTTGACGCTTTGAGCGGAGTTTTCTCGGTAAAGAACATATCCGGTCTGTCAAGCGGCAGATCTCCGTAAACTTCGTCCGTGGATACCTGATGAAAGCGTTTTACGCCGTGAGCAAGACAAGCGTCCATAAGCACCTGAGTGCCGAGTATGTTTGTCGTAAGGAATATTCCGGGATCTTTTATCGAACGGTCGACATGACTTTCCGCCGCAAAATTGACTACAACGTCGGGAAGATATTTTGCAAATATGCTTTCCATTGCTTCACGGTCGCGTATATCCGCTTTTTCAAAAGCGAAACGCGGATTTTTCATTGCTTTTTCGAGCGTCGAAAGATTACCCGCATAAGTAAGGCTGTCCACGCATACCAAATCGTAATCGGGATGCGCGTCAAGCATATAATAAACGAAATTACCGCCGATAAACCCTGCTCCGCCTGTAATAAGTACCGTTTTTTTCATAAATCGAACTCCATGCCGCTCTCTCTCAGCAAAGGATGTTTTTTGTCCTTTTCGCTGAGCCGCGGTTCGCCGTCCAGCATCCAATCAACATTTATATCCGCGTCATTCCATATAATGCCGCCCTCGTCTTCGGGATGGTAAAATTCATCGCACTTGTAGCAAAATTCGGCATGTTCACTGAGCACGTAAAAGCCGTGAGCAAAACCGCGCGGAATCATAAGCTGACGTTTATTTTCTCCGCTCAGAACGGCACTCACCCACTTACCGTATGTCGGACTGCCCTTGCGCAGATCCACAGCAACGTCAAGCACCTCTCCCGCTATCACTCTCACGAGTTTTGCCTGCGGATGCTTTTTCTGAAAATGAAGTCCGCGAAGCACGCCTTTGACGCTGCTCGACTGGTTGTCCTGTACGAAAACGTAATCGAGTCCGTTTTCGGCAAACTCACGCGCGCTGTAAGTTTCGCAAAAATATCCGCGCGCGTCGCCGAACACGGTAGGTTCGATTATGTATACACCGTCTATTGACGTTTTAATAAAATTAAATTTACCCATATCAGTAAACGAGTTTCCCTCCGATAAATCTGCCTTCGGAAACCTTTTTCAAGTGCGCGCCGTACGGCGATTTGCCGTAAAGCGCGGCATTTTCCAAAAGTTTTTCTTTCGTGATCCAACCTTTCACATACGCGATTTCTTCGGGCGCAGACACAACGGTTTTCTGAAAATAAGACATATCGCGGATAAAGTTGGAAGCGCTGCGCAGGCTGTCCACCGTTCCGGTATCGAGCCATGTAAATCCGCGTCCGAGAAGTTTTACCCGAAGGTCGCCTTTTTCCAGATACATATTGTTAAGATCGGTTATTTCCAGCTCCCCTCGCGCACTCGGTTTTACGCGCCGTGCAAATTCCGACGCTCGCCCGTCATAGAAATATAATCCGGTAACGCAATAATGCGATTTCGGCACGACGGGTTTTTCCTCGACGCTGAGTACTTTTCCGTAATCGTCAAACTCGACGACCCCGAAGTCGCAAGGATTATCCACATAATAGCCGAATACCGTTGCATGACCGTTCCGGGCGTTTTCGGCGGCTTCGTCAAGAAGCCTGCCAAGTCCCGCGCCGTAAAATATATTATCGCCGAGAGCAAGCGCGCAAGGTTCGCCGCCTATAAACTCCTCGCCGATTATAAGCGCCTGCGCAAGTCCGTCGGGCGAAGGCTGTTCGGCATACGACAAGTTTACGCCGAAACGGTGCCCGTCACCGAGAAGTTTGCGAAATCCGGGCAAATCGTGAGGCGTGGAAATGATAAGTATATCCTTGATCCCCGCAAGCATGAGAGTGGACAAAGGATAAAATATCATAGGCTTGTCGTATACGGGCAAAAGCTGTTTACTTGTTACGAGAGTAAGCGGGTAAAGCCTCGTTCCACTCCCTCCCGCAAGAATGATACCTTTCATAAATCATCCCCTCCTTATCTTCCCGTCAAAGTATATCCGACGAAACGTTCGAAACGTATTATCGATGCCAGAATATTATAAATCAGCTTTGAAAAAGCGTTTATCTTTACGATATTAAACCAGAAATATTTTTCTGACTTTGCGCCTTCCACAAATTTTCTATATTTGCCTTTAATCGATTTATTTATCGATGCGCCGTGAGCGTGTATATATTTGTGATCACCGTCTGCAATCGTTTCATAACCTTTTTTATTTAATTTATAAAATAAAGTTTCTTCTTCAAAATACAAAAACATATGTTCATCGAACATCCCTACTTCGCTGAAAGATTTCGCAGTTATACAAAATAATGCGCCGCACATTATTTCTATTTTATGAAGTCCTTCGGGATGTGCTTTGGGTTTTCGTGCCTTTCTGATCAAAGTTCCTGTTATGGTTTTATTCATTAACATCGAAAACCAATTCTTACTTCTTTTGCTCATAGGTTCCGGCTCGCTTTTATAGCTGTATTGCATCAGCGGCGCACAATAAGCGATATTATCTTTGCCTATGGCGTTCAAAGAAGCCGAAAGCGTTTCCTCGTCAACTATCACATCCGTATTTGACAGAACCAGTTTATCCGCATAATAACGATCAACGGCTATACGGACTCCGTAATTATTTCCGTAAGAATATCCTCCGTTTTTATCGGTTTGCACAATATCGGTCTTCTCGTCTGCATAAGGCAATAATTTTTCATAAGATCCGTCCGTAGAACAATTGTCCACGACAATAATGCGATCTATACATCCGAAATTTTTTACTGCCGAAACAAGCGATATGCAGTTATCGGAATCATTGTAATTTAAAATTATCATCGCATTCATAAACTTATCTTATCCTTTCGAATATTATTTCAGTCTGTTTTGCAGTATCGAATTTTTCGGGAACCACCCCATCGCATTCCGGAGAACAAATACGAATTTTTTTTGCCAATTCCTCTGCGTTGCCGCATTCAAAAAAACAAACGTCTGAATCGCCGTATATTTCCCTGAAAACTTCTATATCGCTGATTATAGGTTTGGTGCGAAGCCTGAGCGCTTCGAGCGGCGGCATACCGAAGCCTTCGTAAAGGCTGGGCTGTATTAAAAATTTTGCATGGGAAATAACGTCATATAAAGAATCGTCGTCCAATCTTCCCGTAAAATGAACACCGGGAGCATTAAAAAACCGCATTATTTCCTCGTCGGAAGTTCTGTGATTTTCAGCAGACCCCACTATATACAGCGAAGGCACGTTTTCATCGTCGCTTAAAGCAGAATAAGCGCGAAGAAGCGTGTGTAATCCTTTATGCTTTTTTATATTTCCGCAATAAACGATATAGTTTTCCTTGTCGGCAGGAAGCGTGTGCGTATTTGCGTAATCATCGGTAGCCGCAGGGACTCCGTTATAAGCGACAGTCACTTTATCCGCAAATTTTCCGAAAAATGCGGCTATTCGCTTTTGCGAGAATTCAGATACAGTAAAGACATTGTTACTTTTTTTCAGACAACGCTTCAAAAAATATTTTTTTATGGCTCTGTCGAATGCTCCGTTTGTAGTTTCTTTAGGCAGATCCATAAATACCACATCGTGTATCACGGAAAATATTTTAACTCTCAAACCATAAGGTAAAATGAAATTAGGAGTAAAAAATGCATCGCATTCGTTTATTTTTTTTATTATACGTTTATCCGCGAACAATCCTTTCAGTGTAAACGGGTTACACGCATCGTTAATTATTTCTCCCGTACGAAATTTTTTTATCTTATCTTCGTTTCCCCAGAATAAATAACTGTTATTTTCAGGGAGATTAGACAGAATCCCTTCCGTAAATCTTCCAAGTCCGGATAATCCGAGGTATCTGCAATCAATCGCTATTTTCATTTTCTTCTCCGCCGACTTCCGATATAAGCTTCGTGACTTTTTCGGAAAAAGTTTTTTTCAGGAAACACTCTTCTGCACGGTATTTCGCTTTTTCTCCGTATGCTTTTCTGAGTTCTTCGTCTTCCGCAAGCTTGTTTACCGCCTCCGCATATTTAAGCGCGTCCGAATTCGGAACTTCTATACCCGTAATGCCGTCGAGTGAAACGTAATTGACCCCGGATCCGTTAATAGTAAAAGTGACGGCAGGCTTCCCGAAATACATAGCTTCGGCAAGCGCAAGCCCGAAAGCCTCGTTTTTAGTTACCGAAGGAAAGCAAAAAATGTCACAAGCAATAAGATATGCTTTTAGTTCGCTTTCGTCAAGTCTTCCCGTAAATTCCACTCTTTCGTTTCCTAACGCCTGTTTTTTCAGTGCTTCCGTAAGCGGACCGCTTCCGCCGATAAACAATTTCACGTTATCATCGAAAAACGTCGCCGCCTCAACAAGTTTATCGTATCCCTTATAAGGAACATGCCTTCCGAATGCGAAGCACAGTATTTTATCTGAGTATTGCGATTTTATCTGTTCCGCGCGTTTTATTTCATTTTCTCCGAATGATAAACGCAATTCGTCTATACAGCTCGGAATTACGGTAACTTTGTTTGAAAACGCAGTTAAAAACTTACTGCCTTCTACATAATTGGGGCTGGTCGCCACTATGCGGTCAGCCATTTCAAGAAGTTTTTGAGACTGTCCCGAGAAAAATTTACCGAGTATTTTCTGTTTGGTTATATCGAGATGCCACCAGATAATCAGTCTGCAATTACATTTTCTTATTACTTTAAGAAGATAATGCGCTTGAAAAGGATTCGGATAATGAAAAACAATTATCTCGGGCTTAAATTCTTTTACAAGCTTTTTCAGTTTTTTCCCGAAAGATAAGGATAACGACTGTGAGGACACCTTTGCAAAACAACCCGCACGGATTATTTCTACATTACCCGTCGTTTCGGTTACGTTTCCTTTATCGTGATTGAAACAAATAAGTTTCTGTTCTGCGCTGTTGCCGATTGAATCTATTATATCGCGTGCAGTCTGCTCTATTCCGCCGATATGAGGATAAAAATAATTGCTTATATGCAAAATTTTCACTTTGCACCTCCGAAAAAGCGGTCTTCAAGCATAAGGCACAGACAATGGTATACGGGTAAATGCAGTTCCTGCACGAGATAAGTTTCTTTCTCAGGCACTTTTATCGCGACGTCGCAGACTTTAGCCAATTCTCCGCCGTTCATTCCCGTCAAAGCAAGCACGGTCATTCCGCGCGCTTTTGCGGTTATTGCCGCGTTGATTATATTCAACGAATTCCCCGAAGTCGAAATTCCCATGAATACATCGCCGCGAACGCCGTACGCCCATACCTGCTGAGCGTAAACGTAATCCTCTCCGCCGCCGACATCGTTTATAAACGCGCTGACGAGCGCGGACTGAGCGCCGAGAGAGATCGCGGGTAAACCGCCTTGCAGATGTTCCGCGATATCTGCTCCTCGCGCGTGCGCGCGCGTGAGAGAAAGGGCGTCCTCCATGCCGAGAACGCGCGTGCGTGCAAAACCTTTCATAAGTTCGCCTACTATATGATCGGCGTCGGCACCGCTCCCGCCGTTGCCTGCGACGAGCAGCTTACCGCCGTTTGCGAAACATTTTTCGAGCGCGCGATAAACTTCCGCAACAGAATTACGGCACGCTTCGAGTTCATTATGGCGCGATATGAGCGCATTTATCCGTTCGTTATTTATCATTTGCTTTTCCGAGTATCATGCCGACGCATTCAGAAAGATCCTTTCCCGTCACGTCGCCGTCGATGCCTATTCCCGCAAAACGGCATCCCGCGCGTTTTGCACACTCCCTGTCGTTTTCTCCGTCCCCGATCATCCAGCTTCGAGATAAATCTATATTCAGTTCGGATGCCGCCTTGAAAAGCATTCCGGGTTTCGGTTTACGGCACTCGCAATCTATTTTCAATTCCTTTATCTCCCCTTCGTAACCGGAATGAGGATGATGAGGACAGTAATACAGCCTGTCGATATACGCCCCTTTCTCGCCGAGCAACGTTTCCATTTTCGCGTGTATCTCGTTAAGCCCCTCGCGAGTGACTTCGCCGCGCGCTATGACCGGTTGATTTGTAACGACAATAGCGAGTCTTCCGCTCGCGTTAATAGCTTTCACGGCTTCCGCCGCTCCGTCGCAAAGTTCCAACTCCTCGGGACGGCGCACGAAACCCGCATATTTATTTATCGTACCGTCGCGGTCAAGAAACACGGCAAGTTGTTTCTCCGAAAGATTGCGGGCGCGCACTTTGCCTGAAAGTATATCCGCCGAAACTTCCGCGTACCGCTCGGGCGTGCCCATATCTTTCACGTACTCCGGCGAATCGTAAGCGTAAAGCCTACCCTCGCTTACGAGCGGTCTGAGCAGGTCGCGGTCTAGATCGGTCTTACTTCCCGCTTTTATCATACGCGGCAACTCGGGTGAAAGCATATGTATTCCGGCGTTTACTCTGTTGACATGCCATCCGCGAGCGTCCTCTTTATGCAGCCACTCGGTAACTTTCCCGTTTCCGTCTGCCGAAATAAGTCCGCTGTCAAACGGATGATCGTTCGGATGAGTGAAAATCGTTGCATACGCGCCTTTTTTTTTGTTTTCCTTATGAGCCGCAGCCAGCCGGCTTATATCCGCGTCAAAGATTATGTCGCCGTTAAGCAATAAAAAATCTTCGCTTAATCGGTCTTGAAGAAAATAAAGCGCGCCTGCCGTGCCGAGAGGCTCTTTTTCCCTGTAATACTCTATTTTAATCCCGAACGCGCTTCCGTCGCCGAAATAGTTTTCCACAACGTCCCCGAGGTGCCCCGTAACGAAAATAAAATCGTTCAGTCCCTGACGTTTAAGACACTCGATCTGCCAAAGCAGCACGGGTTTCCCCGCGACTTCGATCATAGGTTTGGGAACGAGCGCGTTTACGCTTGCTATGCGGGTACCTTTCCCGCCTGCCATTATCACTGTTTTCACGATTATTTCTCCTGACTGCCGAACACATCGTAAGTTTCGGGAGAATAATGCACTACGCGCGTACCGCCGTTCTCGAACTCAAACGGAACGTAAAGCAGATCGCCGAGCGCGGCGCGCACCGCCTCGTGCCTGTCCGACGGCACGTAAAACAACAGAAATCCTCCGCCGCCCGCACCGAGCAACTTGCCGCCGAGAGCGCCCGCCGCCTTGCCTTTTTCATACACCGAATCTATCGCCGCAGTGGAAATCCTGCCCGAAGTGCTTTTTTTAAGTTTCCAGCTTTCGTCCATCAGCCTTCCGAAATCGTCGAGATCGGCGCCTTTGTCAACAAGCACGCTTTCCGCCACGTCTACAAGCGAAGTCATTTCTTTCAGCACGTCAATATTGTTTTTTACGGACGACTGCACGTCTTTTTGAAGTTCCGCGGAAAATCTCGTGAAACCCGTAAAGAACAAAAGCAGATTGTCATTCAGTTTTGCTTTGCGTTCGGGAGAAACAATCACCGGATATACGTCGTATCCGCCGCTTTCGAAAGTTATTTTATTCAATCCGCCGAACGACGCGGCTATCTGATCCTGCCATCCTCCCGCCTCGTTGCAAAGCGTTCTTTCGAGACATATCGCCTCGTCGGCAAGTCTGCGTTTGTCCGCGTATTTGCCTTTAAGACAGTGAAAAGCATTAAGAAGCCCGACGGCAAAAGAACTGCTCGTACCCAGTCCGGTACGCGCAGGCAGATCCGCTTCGTAAGTTATGCGCAGCTCGTGCATATCCAGCATCTTCATTGCTTCCCTGACTGCGGGATGCTCGATTGCGTCGACACTCGTAACGCGTTCTATCTTAGAATAACAAACTTCGGTCGTATAATCAAAAAAACGCGGCAAATGCCTCACGTTTACATAGCAGTATTTATCGAATGTCGCAGACAAAACAGCTCCCCCGTATTCGTTGAAATACGCGGGGATGTCTGTTCCGCCTCCGAAAAAGCTCATTCTGAAAGGTGTTTTCGTTATTATCATTGCGATATACTCCGTTTTTCCGAGTATTACATCGCACCGTCGCGTTTTATAACGCCTATCATGGTACGGAAAATTATTTTGATATCCATCCATACCGAACGGTTATCGACATAATAAAGTTCCATTTTCTGACGTTCGCCGCTTTCGTAAGTGCAGTTGCTCCTGCCGTGCGACGCCCAATACCCTATAAGTCCGGGCTTAACCGAAAGCAGTTTGTCCGCGTCGGCGCCGTATTTTTCCTCTATCTCGTCGCGCATAAGCGGTCTGGGACCTACCACGGAAAGTTTGCCTATAAATATAGACCATATCTGAGGCAATTCGTCAAGACTCGTTTTACGCAAAAATTTTCCTATTTTGGTAACTCTCGGATCGTTGTCGATCTTATACTCGCGCTTATACTGCTCGAGCTGCTCGGGAGTAAGCATATCTTCCAGCTTATCCGCATTCTTTTTCATGGTACGGAATTTGGGAATACGTATCTTTTTGCCGTTCTTTCCTACTCTTTCGTGGAAATAAAACACGCTGCCGCCGTCGCTGAGTTTAACCGCAACCGCAAGTATAAGATAAAGCCACGAGAAAAGCAAAAGCACGGTAAAAGACGAAACGATGTCAAACGTACGTTTAATAAACGCATATATTCCGCGGCGCAACGCATGCTTCTTTTTCGGAGCATAAAATATTGCGGGCGAAGAAGTAGTCGTTCTTGCGTCCTGACCTATTACCGATTTGCCCGATCCCGCATCGCTGAAAACAACGGACGGAACGGATATCTTATTCGCGTTCAGTTCCGCGCGTACGTTTCCCGCCGTTTGTTCGGTTGAAGCTTCAACCGCAAATTTTTTGTTATTTCCTGCCACTGTATTTTCCTTTCCCTGTATGCGGCGTTCTCCGACCGTTCGGATCCGCCGTCTTTATTTCATCCTTCCCCGTTCGCGTCGCGCACGAAAAAGTAATTCCCGTTCGCGTTAGACAGTGTAAGTATAACATCAGCATATTCGGGTGTCAACGGATTATAAAATTACCGAACGGCAGTTCACGCAAAAAAACCGTATTGGACACATTCGTTCACAATAACGTCACAATATTTCCTGCATATATATAAAACGGACGGAAAACATTAAAATTAGCTTTCCGCCGTTATATATTACCGATAAATTACTTTCAGTCTACGCTTACGCATTTACATGTCTTTTTCATCCGTGCCGCAAAATTCCCGTATATACTCTTTCGCCTTGTCCGACAAGCCTTCCGCACCTTCGGAACGGCCGTAAATTACAAGATACACCGTAATATCGCTGTGCGAAAGATAAGCACAAACGGCGCGTACCGCCACTTTCAACGCGGCTTCCTTCGGATAACCGTACGCGCCCGCGGAGATGAGCGGAAACGCGATACTGCGACAACCGTTTTCCTCCGCAATCCGCAGAGAATTCGTATAGCAGGACGTAAGCAGTTCTTCCTCTCCGTCGTTTCCGCCATGCCACACGGGTCCTACCGTGTGTATGACATACCTGCAACGCAGATTGTAAGCGCCCGTTATTTTCGCTTCGCCCGTAGCGCATCCTCCGAGCTTTGCACACTCTTCTTTGAGCCGAGGTCCCGCCGCAAGGTGTATACAGCCGTCCACTCCTCCGCCGCCGAGCAGAGTGCCGTTTGCCGCATTCACTATCGCGTCGCATTCCATCGAAGTTATGTCCTGCGTTATCGGATATAAAGGCATGTTTCCCTCCATTTTCGCAACCGCTTTACTGCGTTATTCGCCGCGTTCTTCCTTTTTTCCGCGCTTTACTTCCATTCTCTCGCACTCGTCCCAGAGCGAATTGCGTTCGGGATTGAATATGGCGCGTTTTATGTTTTCTCCCGCAAGATAACCCGTCTCGCCGTCAAGCCGTCTGAGCAGATCCCCGACATACCTTCTCTTCGTGCCGCCGTCCGCGGGACACGGATTTTTCGCCACGGGGATTTTTTCCTCGGAGCAAAGCGCGACGATTTCTTTTTCGTTCACGTATACAAACGGACGTATTACCGTCACTCCCGTCCTCGTCATATCGCTGATCGGCTTGAAAGTATTCAGCCGTCCTTCGTATATCATGCTCATAAGCAATGTCTGCGCCACGTCGTCCGCGTGATGCCCGAGCGCGAGTTTGTTGTACCCTTCGCGGTTAAGTACGCTTGCAAGCGCGCCGCGCCGCATTTTCGCGCACAGCGAGCAAGGATTTTTTTCCTTGCGCACGTTGAACACCACTTCGTAAATATCCGTTTTTTCTATAAAATACTCGACGCCCAGCCGCTTGCAGAACTCATCGAGCGCGGTATAATCCGCGCCTGCGCCCGCGTCGACGGTAACTCCGCAGAGATCGAACCTTGCAGGAGAAAATCTGCGGAAAGCCGCAAGCGCGGCAAGCAACGCGCCCGAGTCCTTACCTCCCGAAAGTCCGACGGCAACGCGATCGCCGTCCTTTATCATCGAATATTCTTCCACCGCTCTGCGAAGCGGCGATAATATCTGTTGCATTTTCATCTGTATTATTATAGAACATAGCGGACATTACGTCAAGTATGCGGAATAGAATGCCTTATTTTACAAAACGAAAAACCGCGTGCGCTGAAAGCAACGCGGTATTTCGTTGTTCGTTTTAGTTTAACCCGCACGGGCTTTACGTTTTTTCAGTATGCCTTTTACTATGAACAATGCGCATACTCCCATGCCGGCGGCGCACAGTACGTTAACCCCAACTATCATCAATATCGGAATGGGAGAGAACGCTTCTTCTTTAACCCCGACTTCGTCGAGATTGACCTTATATTTATCGTCTCCGCCGTTTTCCTGATACTCCTTAGCCGTGTTGTATGTATCGCAGAATGCAAACAGTAAGTTTTTCACAGCATTGCGCGACAAATTCACGGACGTGGGATCCGTACGGCTGACGCGGGAATATCCGCCCTGCGGATCGAGCATAACGTCGTTTCCGCCGCGAAGCGCCTGCTCGGTATTCATGTAAGGTCTGCCGTAAGACCAGTCGGTGAGTGCCACGCCGCGGAATCCCCATTCGTTGCGAAGAATAGTCACGTTAAGCGGATAGCACGCTCCCGCCCATACGGCGCCTATGCAGTTGAACGCGTTCATCACGGCATTAGCATTACCGTCTTTGACGCAAATTTCAAAAGGTTTGAGATACAGCTCACGAAGAGCTTGTTCGGAAAGCCACGTCCTTATGTTCTCGGGATTATCGCCCTCCTCGCTTACGGCATAATGCTTCATATAACATATCAAGCCGCTGTTCTTCGCTCCTCTTATAACCTCGGCTCCGATCTTTCCGATAAGTATGGCGTCCTCGCCGTAATACTCGAAATAACGCCCGCTGTTGGTCGCACGGTGGAAGTTAAGCCCGGGCGCGTACCAACCGCGTATATTCGTTTCGTTTGCTTCGACGCCCACGCTGCAACCCATATTGTACGCCAGTTGCTGATTGAACGTACAGCCGGTCACGCCTTCGTTCGGGTAAGACGTCCAATTGTCCGCATCAGAGTCGCTGAAACCCGTCACCGAATGGAATCCCGCAGGACCGTCGGCATCCGCAAACAATGGCTTACCTACGCTTTCAAGCGCTATACTTTTATAACCCGCGCTTTCTACAAGGTTACATAACTCTTCCACGGTGATCTGATTAAGCAGAGTATCCCACGAACCGTGTTCATAATCCTTACCGAGTTCCCTGACGAGCTGTTCGTTATAAACGAGTTTAGTTCCCGTTTTCCCGTTCAGATCTTCCAAAGACGCCGCGTCCCCGTTCTCCTTGGTGACAAGCCGTAAAGGATTGTCGCCCCTTACTCCCTGAAGGGGCATTTCAGTCACATCCTGCCCGTCATACAGCGCTTTGTTGACTTTGCTTATTGCGGCAGTATCGGTACGGTTAGGCGTTCTCGAAGAAGGAAACGTCGCTTTGAAATCCGCACGCGACAGATAGATCATCGGCGTACCGCCCGCGGTACTTCCATCGATAGGCATATCCATATACGCGTTTTCGCCGGTGAATTGGTTTTTGACGAATTTTTGCGTCACAGGATCGCGCTTGATATACAAAGTATCGGGAACATTGAAAGTTATTACGGAGTTGGCACAATCGGCAAGCGTATGCGCGTTTTTCATAAATTTGATCTGATACTTGCCGCCGTCTATTTCGTAATACTTATACTTGTTGTGGTTTTTGTCGTAGCAATCGTAAGACGCCATTTCATAGGGAGTAAAAGTAAACGTAAGCGTCTGACTTTCGCCTTTTGCAAGAACGCGTGTCTTTCCGAAATCGAGCAGATTTACATACGCTTTCTCTATTTCGGAACCTTCATAAGTTTCGTCTCCGTAAGGAGGCGTATAATAAAGTTGCACGACTTCCTTTCCCGGGAAATCGCCTACGTTGGTAACCTTCACGCTGACCATGATCTCGGTGCTCGTATCCGTTATATCCGAATTCGGCGCGGGACTTATGCCGGCGGTCTGAATTTCCCACTCAAAGTCGCAATAATCGAGTCCGTAACCGAACGGATACTGCACGACGCCGTCGTAACCCTTGCCGTATTCGGTGATAACATCGTCGAAGAACCCTTCGTGATCCGCAGTTTCGTACCACTTGTATCCGACGTATATCCCCTCCGCATAAGTCACCTGACCGTCAGGGACCTTATCAGGAAGCCTGTTTGCCGCGACCGGATCGTATGCCATATGATTATAGTTATATGTATCGCTCAGTCTTCCCGACGGAGATAGTTTTATTTCGTTCCCATCTTCGTCCGTCTTACTTCCTTTCATGAGTTTTGGCAATGCAAGCGCGCCAGACTGACCGGGCATGCCTACAAAAAATGCCGCGTCTATTCTGTCGTCGTCGAGAAAACCGCACTCGATACGGTTGCCTGTATTTATTATCACTATGACTTTGCCGAAATTTGCGCACACTTTTTCTACCGTAGCAATTTCGTTGGCATTAAGTTTCTGATAATCTTCCGCGGCATCGCGTTCTTCGCGTCCGAAACGGCTGATCGTAATGACCGCTATATCCGAAAATCCCTTTGCCTGCGCTATAACGCTGTCCGTCAGATAAGACGCCGGCATTTCGTTCAGAGTCAGTTCAGCATTGTCCGCATCCATGTCTTTGGTGCTGTATGAAGTATAAACCGCGTTAAGGTCTTTGTTATATTCAAATCCTTCGCGCTCGAAAGCGGAAAGCAAAGTAACTTTTTTGTGTTTGCTGGCTTCTGCGTTGATCGAAGTGGTACCGCTCCCCGCGCCTTGCAGAATAAAGCCGGCGTCGCTCGAACCGTAACCGAAGAAATTGATCTTTCTTTCGTTTTCCGCAAGCGGGAGCGCGTTGTTTTCGTTCTTCATCAGCACAAAACCTTCCTCACACAGCTCCTGAACCATTTCGTCACCCAGACGCTGCGAATTTTCCACAGATGAAAAGTCTGTCGTATTCTCCCCGAATATCCGCATAAGAAACGCACTACCGTACGAGTACGCGATATTCGCGCCTATAAGTATGACCATGCATAACGCCGCAACTACGGTAAGAATTATCTCTTTCTTGCCGAACAACATACCGACCTCCTTATGCGTCGTCGCGTATGAACACAACGTCCATACAGTCGATATTCGCGGCACAAGATTCACCGTAGTTATTTTTATAATCGGAAATAACTGTAAATTCTATTATATTATCGCCCTGAGCAAGCTGCATTTCACCGAAACTTATTTCCACCCACTTGCACCACAGCGACCAGTCTCCCGTTGTCTGATTTTCCGCCACGCATCCGGGGAGTTTTACTGAATCGGCAACGGGAAGCGCTTTAAGATCGGATGCCGTTATTCCTACCTTGACGGAAAATACCTTATTGAATTGCATTTCCCCCATTTCAAGCGGATACCAACCGACGTCTCTCAGCATATAAGCGCCTGCCGCCGTCAACGTTATACTCGCTTTACTTTTTACGTCCGACCATATATGAAAACGGAATACCTGACCTTTGCGTACGCGTGACAGATACTCGCCCTGCCCGCCTGACGCTTCAGCCGTATCTCCTGGATCGGCACGCCTCGGATCAGCACCGCCCGCAATGCGCTCAACGTAATTTTTCATCTCTCCGGTAACTTCCGACGGGTTAAAGATTTTTTCTGCTTCCACCCGATAACCGTCAATAACATTGACTTTGATTTCGTCGGACATTTCTTTGTAAGTTACCGAAACGGTATTTTCACCCGACCGATCAAAAACAGTTTGAGCTATATTTTTCACGGGATTGCCGTTTATACTCAAAGTATAATCGTTCACTTTACGTTCGTTACCGTCGGTAAATACGACGTTAACAACGACTCCGCTGAGGTCCACGGGCGTATACAGATATACTCGGTCAAGAGAGCCTTCGGGATACGTCGCTTTTATCAAAGACGGCTCGCCTATACCGACGGTAATTTTAAGCATCACGCTTTTACCTTCATAAGTAAAAACTATTTCTTTATCGTCGGCGTCAAGCGCTCCTTCGTGTGAAATTTCGCACTCGGACGGAACAAGCGGCTCCAGTTCCCCGTCGCTCCATACCGCTTCAAGCACCATTCCCTCCGGATCAAACACCTCGCCGACATAATATTCCGTAATATCGGGAGGCGTTATTATCCGCAGTTCGGTAACGGTAAAATCGTTATCGCTTGGTTTTTTGTTTCCTCCGGTGTTCTCGTTCGAAGTGCTTTTGTCGCCACAACCGGCAAACGCTGTAAAGACAAGGCAGGTAAAAACAATAAGAGCAACGAACGATAAAAAAGACAAATGCTTTTTCATGGTTCCATATCTCCTTTTACTTTTTTTCTGCTGCCGCCTAAATCAAGTATACACTTTTTTATATTATCGCCTTTATGGGGGTCACTTTTCAAGGTCATTTATAAAAAAGTATCGGATTTGCAATGTAATTATATTAAAATCGCAATGTTTTAAATAAGAATTGCAATGTTTTTTAATTTATGCCGACATTTTTGCGTATCGTAAAAAAGGACTGTTGCTTGACTAAAAGCAACAGTCCTTGTGTTTTAACTTTTATTGTTTTATCGGTTTCATCGTCGGGAAAAGCAATACGTCGCGAATTGACGCGCTGTCGGTAAGCAACATAACAAGCCTGTCCATACCGAAACCGAGTCCGCCCGTCGGAGGCATGCCGTATTCGAGCGCGTTTATAAAGTCGTCGTCTACTTCGGCGTTCGCGCCCTGCGCTCTGCGCTCCGCAACCTGTTTCTCGAAACGTCTGCGCTGATCTATGGGGTCGTTCAGTTCGCTGAACGCGTTGCCCATTTCGTGTCCTGTAATGAAATACTCGAAACGCTCGGTAAACGCGGGATCGTCGGCTTTACGCTTTGCAAGCGGCGATATTTCCACGGGATAATCGTAAATAAACGTAGGCTGAACGAGATGTTCCTCTACGAACGCGTCGAACAATTCCGCAAGTACCTGACCTTTTGTCGCGGATTTGTTTTCGAGCGTCACGCCGAGCTTTGCGGCTTCCGCTCTCGCCTGTTCGTCGTTTTCCCACGCGTAATAGTCCGCACCGCTGTACTTTTTGACAGCTTCGACCATGGTCATCTTCGCCCACGGCGTTTCCATATCGATGGTTTCGCCCTGATAAGGTACCACCGCGCTTCCGCATACGTTACGCGCTACGGTACGGTAAAGGTCTTCGATAAGTTCCATCATGCCTTTATAATCGGTATACGCTTCGTACATTTCCACCGTGGTGAATTCCGGATTATGCGTGGAATCCATGCCTTCGTTACGAAAAATTCTTCCCACTTCGTATACTTTGTCGAAGCCGCCGACGATACAGCGTTTGAGATAAAGCTCGGTTTCTATGCGCAGATACATATCGATGTCCAGCGCGTTGTGATGCGTCACGAACGGGCGTGCCGACGCGCCTATTTCCACCGTATGAAGCACGGGAGTATCCACTTCGAGATATCCTCTGCCGTCAAGATATTTGCGAACCTCGCTTATTATACGGCTACGCTTATAGAACGCATCCTTGACTTCGGGGTTCATTATAAGGTCGACGTAACGCTGACGGTAACGCAGTTCCTTGTCCACAAGCCCGTGAAATTTTTCGGGCAGCGGAAGCAAACTTTTACCGAGCAGCTCTATCTTATGCGCATGCAGGCTTATCTCTCCGCGGCGGGTGCGGAACACCATACCTTCGATACCGACGAAATCGCCTATATCCCATTTCTTGAAATCCGCGAACGTATCCTCTCCGACGTCGTTTATGCGGACGTATACTTGCAGTCTGCCGCTGCCGTCCATAACGTCGATGAAATTGGCTTTGCCCATATCGCGGCGGCTCATCATTCTGCCCGCGATCCTGACTTCGGTGTTTTCCAGACGTTCGAACTCGTCTTTTACCGTAGCGCAAAGACAGTCGCGGTCATATTTCACCGTGGCGTAAGGGTTTTTGCCCGCTTCCTGCAAGCTCTTGAGCTTTTCTATTCTTATCTTCTTGACCTCGAACGCGTCCTCTTCGGGAGCGACGATGTTTTCGTTATTTTCCGACATATCGTATCCGTGAATATTGCGAAAGACCGTGTTTGTCTGCGGTCTTTGTACGGGATCGCGCTTACGCCTCGATACCGATTATTTCTATTTTCTTTATGCTTTCGCTTTTACCCGTCTTTATTCTGACGTCGAACTTATCGCCCGCTCTGTGACCGATGAGCGCTTTTCCGATAGGCGATTCGTTGGAGATTTTGTTATTCTCGGGATCGCTGTCCTGAGAACCCACAATCTGATATTTCTCGTCTTTGCCGTTAAGCTTGAAGGTTACCGTATTGCCGACGCCGATCGTTTCGGTGCTCATGTTTTCGCTGGTTATGACCTCGGCGTTATGCAGTCTGTTTTCGAGATCGCTGATCTCGCGCTCCATCTTTGCCTGTTCGTCACGGGCAAGATCGTACTCGGCATTTTCCGAAAGGTCGCCGAAAGAACGCGCTTCTTCCAGCTTTGCGGCAATTTCCGCTCTTCCCTTGCCTTTAAGCTCTTCGAGACGCTTTTCGAGTTCCGCCTTGGATTCGGCGGTAAGCAAAATTTTCTCTGCCATTATTTTCACTCCTTGATTGATCCGTATATATTCTTATCCGGTGTTATTCTTATTTATTTGCCTGCGCTTCGCGCTTTATGAACCTGTTTATGCGCTCGCTCGCTTCCATAAGCGTACGAAGCGAAGTGGCGTAAGAAAGACGTATATTGTACTTTCCCGCGTCTCCGAACGCGTCGCCGGGAACTACCGCGACTTTTTCGGACGCAAGCAGTCTGCGCGCAAACTGCTGACCGTCCATGCCCGTACCCGACACGTTGGCGAAAACATAGAACGCACCGCCGGGCAAATGACATTTAAGCCCCATGGAATTCAATTCTCCGACGATAAATCTGCGTCTGCGGTTATACTCTTCCTTCATCTCCTCGACGGCTTTGTAACCGTCGTATCTGCCCTCTTTGAGCGCCGCCACACCCGCATACTGGGAGGGCGTAGGCGCGCAAAGCGCGGTGTATTGATGCACTTTCAGCATAGCCGCCGTCACGTCCTGAGGCGCCGCCGTATAACCCAGACGCCACCCCGTCATGGAAAACGCTTTTGAAAAACCGTTTATCGTTACCGTACGGTCGCGGAAACCGTCTACGGAAGCAACCGACACGTGCTTACCTTCGTAAGTAAGTTCCGCATATATCTCGTCGCTTATTACCGCAAGGTCGTATTTCTCGACGACGGGAAGCAGTGCGGCTATGTCTTCTCTGCTCATTACCGCTCCGGTCGGATTGTTGGGATACGGCATGATAAGCACTTTCGCGCCCTGCTCCGCGGCTTTTTCGAGCGCGGCGGGCGTAAGCCTGAATTCCTCGCTTTCCGGGCATTCGACGGGTATGGGCCGTCCGCCGCAAAGCGTGGTTATTGGCATATAAGAAACGTAACTCGGCGAAGGAACGAGCACGCCGTCGCCCGGCTCCACAAGCACGCGCAACGCAAGATCTATCGCTTCGCTCGCGCCCATGGTTACGATTATTTCATGGCTCGGATCGTAAGACACACCGAAACGCTTGTCAAGATATAACGATATTTCCTCGCAAAGCTGTTTCAGTCCGCGGTTTGACGTATACGCGGTATATCCCTTCTGAACGCTCTTTATCGCCGCGTCGCGGATATACCAGGGCGTAACGAAATCGGGTTCGCCCACTCCGAGGGAAAGCGCGTCGGGCATCGTCGACACGATATCGAAAAACTCGCGTATGCCCGACGGTTTTATTTGCAGAATGGTTTTGTTAAGTCTCATAAACGCTCCTGCTTTAAGCGTGTACCGCCTGTCTCTTCACGCCGCAGGATTTGGTGCAGACTCCGCCGACCTTGTACTTTTTCAGTATGAAATGCGTAGCCGTGGAAAGCACTTTGTCCATCACGGACAGTTTTTCGCTGACGAACCTTGCAACATCCTTGAGGCTCTTTCCTTCGATTATCACGGCAAGATCGTAAGCGCCGCTCATCAGATAAAGCGTTTTCACTTCGTCGAACTGATAAATATCCTCGGCTATCGAATCGAAACCGTGTTTATACATAGGCGACACCTTAACTTCGATGAGCGCCTCGACTACGTCCTTGCCCGCAAGCTCGTCGTCGGCTATGACGGTGTACTTTATAATTACGCCGCTGTCTTCCATCGCCTTTATCTCCGCCGCAACGGTCTTTTCGTCCGTCTGCAGCATTTTTGCGATGCGAGCGCTCGTAAGGCGGGAATCCTCGCCGAGCAGATTGAGTATGTCCTCGCGGAGTTTGTTCATTTCAGCCTCCCTGTTCCGTAAACGGAACGTATATGCCGCGTCCGAAACGCGGCGCGCGGTCATTCGCCTATGGAATTAAGCGAACCGCCGCAAAGCAGCATTTTCTGCTGACGCTCCCCGCATTCGAGGCGAAGAGGAATCTGCAAATTCTTGTTTTCGACAACAAGCACGAACTTGCGGCTCTTTACGCTGTCGGGCGCATTGTATATCGTGAGCGAATCGCCCTGTTCCAGCTTATCGTAATCGGCGGGATCCGCAAACACAAGCGGAAGTATGCCGTTATTCATCAGATTGTCTTTGTGTATACGCGCAAAACTCTTCGCCACAACGGCTTTGATTCCGAGATAAAGCGGTACGAGCGCGGCATGCTCGCGGCTCGAACCCTGTCCGTAGTTGGATCCCGCAACGATAAATCCGCCGTTCTTCGCCTTTGCGCGGACGGGGAATTCCTTGTCGCAGTTGGACAGACAGTAATCCGAAAGATAAGGTACGTTGGAACGGTACGCGAGAAGCGCGGCGTTGCTCGGCATTATGTGGTCGGTCGTTATGTCGTCGCCCAACTTTATAAGCACTTCGCCGCTGACGTTTTCGGCAAGTTTCTTTCCTTTCGGGAACGGCTTGATATTATCGCCGCGTACTATCTTTATGTCCTTGAATTCCTCGGGACGAAGAATAAGATTGTCGTTTATAAGGAATTTCTCGGGCATCGGAATCTCGGGAAGCTCAACACCCTCGGGACTCGTTATAACGCCCGTGATCGCGCTGACCGCCGCCGTTTCGGGGGAAACGAGGTAAACGTTCGCGCTCGGCGTACCGCTGCGATTGTAGAAGTTGCGGTTGAAAGTTCTCAGAGAAACGGCGTCCTGCTTGGGGCTCTGTCCGTTGCCTATGCAGGGACCGCACGCGCATTCGAGCACTCTTGCGCCTGCGCTGAGTATGTCCGCAAGCGCGCCGTTCTCGGCAAGCATCGTAAGCACCTGACGCGATCCGGGAGATACCGTGAACGAAACGTCGGGATGAATACGTTTGCCTTTGAGAATAGCCGCGACTTTCATAAGATCGAGATACGATGAGTTTGTACAGGAACCTACGCAGATCTGATCCACTTTCTTGCCCGCAAGCTCGCTTACGGGTTTTACGTTGCCCGGAGAATGAGGGCATGCCGCAAGCGGAGTAAGCGCGGAAAGGTCGATGACGATATGTTCGTCGTATTCCGCGTCTTCGTCTGCGCAAAGAGGCACGTAATCCTCGCCTCTGCCCTGCGCTTTGAGGAACGCTTCGGTTTTTTCGTCCGACGGGAATATCGAAGTAGTCGCGCCGAGCTCCGCACCCATATTGGTTATGGTAGCGCGTTCGGGAACGGTAAGATACTTAACGCCCTCGCCCGTGTATTCCATTACTTTACCCACTCCGCCCGAAGTGGTAAGCACTTCGAGAACTTTGAGTATGACGTCTTTTGCGGTAACGCCCGCTCTCAGTCTGCCTTTAAGTTCGACGTTCACTACCTTGGGCATTATCAGATAGAAAGGCGCGCCGCCCATTGCAAGCGCGACGTCAAGACCGCCCGCGCCCATTGCAAGCATACCTATGCCGCCTCCCGTCGGAGTGTGAGAATCCGAACCGAGAAGGGTTTTACCCGGCTTGCCGAATCGTTCGAGGTGAACCTGATGGCAGATCCCGTTGCCCGGTTTGCTTACGTATATTCCGTGAGAAAGCGCGACGGACTGAATGTATGCGTGATCGTCCGCGTTAAGCTGACTGGACTGCAACATATTGTGGTCGATATACGCCACGCTGCGTTCGGTCTTCACTTTGTCGGTTCCGATAGCCTCGAATTGCAGATACGCCATCGTTCCCGTAGAGTCCTGAGTAAGCGTCTGATCGATTTTGACGGCGATCTCCTCGCCCGCCTTCATCTCTCCGCTTACGAGATGCGCTTTTATTATTTTCCGTGTAAGGTTCATTGCTTTTGCCTCATTTCAGTAGTTATTCATCGTACATTATATATAAATTTCCTTTCAAAGTCAATCGTTTGCCGCTTGCCTTTTGCTTTTGTTTGCGCTATACTGTTTATATGATAAAGATATGGGCGAAAACCCACAAAAACAAAAAGATAGCGAAAAACGAAATCGTGCTGTTCGACGGCAAGTACGACGAGGACAGATTCGACGATTACGTGCGCACCGTGTGCCACGAACTTGATCTTCCCACGCCCGTCGTGCTTTCTTCGCACGCGTCGAATTTTACTCAATTCAATATATCGAGGTTCAAAGCCTCAGACTTCGTCGAATACGTCGATTTCGACGAACTGACTCTCGAAAACTGCAAGGTGTGAAAGTTATGCAGAACGATAACGAAAACAATTTCTCATATATAGATTATTTCGAGCTCAGCAAGGAAAAGCAAAAAGAGCTTTACAATGAATTTATTTCAGCCTATGCGGAAGAAAAACGCATTTCTCTTATGCTCAGACTGATTCCTCTTTTCTTTGCCGTAGCCGTACTTTTGCTCGTAGTGGCATCGGTCATAGTTCTGCTGACCGACGGATTCGAACTGCCCTTCATCGTATTCGTATGCACGATAGTGGCAGTAATGGCGATATTCGTTATCGTCAAATTCCGCCTCGACAAAATACGACACGCACAGGCAGCGCGTTATGCCGAATGGCTGCGCGACGTCAAACACGTCATCGCCGAACTGAAAGACTGATCTTTATTGCGCACCGCTAACGCTACCCTGCCGCGAAAGAAAAACACTTTCGCGGTTTTTCTTTCGCTGGGTTGCGCAACATATAACCCGTATCTGCGACGTCTTTTCCGTGTTCAGCCATTTTTTCGGGGCGCCATAGGGTCACCTTATGGCGCCCGCTATCGCTTCGCTCGCTCCGAAGAAAATGTCTGCCACACGCAAAATCCGTTCGCATCTACTGCTTGCCGTACTCTGCAATTACTCGTGCGTATTTTATAAAGTGTTTATCCTTATAAAAAAAGAACGAGCATATACAAAGAACATAAGCAGCGATTGCGGAGAGATTTTCGGATGAAAA
>CASFAN010000039.1 GCA_949292715.1 uncultured Eubacteriales bacterium | reverse complement strand
AGCGACGGTGAGAGGACTCGAAGTCAACAGCCACGGAGGAATAATCGTGAACGAGGACGGCTTGACTTCACGCGAAGGCATTTATGCGGGCGGTGACGCCGTAACCGGTGCGTCTACCGTTATAAGCGCAATGGGCGCGGGCAAAATCGCCGCAAAAGCCATTGACGAATATATAATGAAAAAGTAAACAATAAAAGATAAGCCGCCGCGATAACGTTGTTGTCGCGGCAGTTTTCTTGACGTAAATCTGCATTTAGTGTATAATTAGCTTGTAATTAAAGGGGAGGTGTACGGTGAAAAACATAAAGTGCGATAATTGCGGCGCGGATATGGAATACGTCGACGGTCAGTACAAGTGTCCGTATTGCGGCGGAATAAAAGCCGATCTCGATAAAGAAGAAAAGGAAGAAGCCGCAGAGGAGGCTCCCGCGCGTCCTTTGGACGTGATACGTGCGGATTATTATTCCGTATATAAAAAAATAAAAATATCGTTCGCTGTTATGATAGTTGCCGCGGTTTTGGGACTGTGCGGTGGGATAATGTTGCCTTTGTTTAGGGGGATTTTGAGTTCATCTTTAATTCCGATAGGCGTGGTGTTTCTGTCCTTAGGTCTTTCTTTCGATTTCGCGTTCGGAATATTTATATTGCATTATTATTACAATCGTTTTATTTCCATAGGGAATGAGTATTTTAAGGCGGATAGGCAGCAGGAAGAAACGATAAACAAACATTCCGAAGCACTCGTTCGGATATGGTGGATAAGATATGTATGCATGCTCATACCCGCCGCTGTGTTTATAATAGCGATGTTTATAATGTAGAATATGTAAATAAAATATCCCGAAAGCCGTTTCGGGATATTTTTTGTATGAATTCGGCTAAACTCTTGCAAAGACGGATAATATAGTGTATAATATTCGCAAGCGATAACGGAGGCGTATATGCTGATCGAGGAAAACGTAAAAAAATTACTCGGATTCGTGAAAAACGCGGATCACCCCGTGAAAATCGTCGCGGCTACCAAAACGCGGAGCGCGGAAGAAATTAACGCGCTTGCCGCGCATGGAATAACCGCAATGGGCGAAAACAGGGTACAGGAACTGCTTTCCAAATATGACGGTCTGAAAATGGACGAGATCCATTTTATAGGTGCGTTGCAGACGAATAAAGTAAAATATATAGTCGATAAAGTATGTATGATCCAGTCCGTGGACAGAACGGAGCTTGCCGCGGAGATCGAAAAACGTTGCGCCGCTATAAACAAGATCATGGACGTGCTTATCGAAGTAAACGCGGGCGGGGAAGAGAGTAAAAGCGGCTGCGACGAAGACGGACTTTTCCCGCTTCTGGAAAAGGTTTCCGCAATGCCGCATATCCGCATAAAAGGACTTATGAGCGTGCTTCCGATAAATGCGGACGCAATGCTTTACGATAAGATGAAAGAGCTTTACGATAAAGTGCGCGCGGTATGTCCGACTGCGGAATATTTATCCGTCGGAATGAGCGGCGATTACGAAATCGCTGTCGCTCACGGCGCGAATATGATACGACCCGGCAGTCTGCTTTTCGGCGAAAGAATATACACGGCGAAGAAATAAGGAGAAAAAATATGGACAGACATAACGTGAACGACTATCCGTATTACGAGGATACTCATTCGGAGCCTTACGAAGAGGACGATTCCATGCTTCCTCCCACGACGGCGCAGAAAATAATGCCGCGTGAATATCAGAACGTACTGGTCTACGAACCGAAGAAATGCAGCGACGTACAGACGCTGATCGATTATCTCAAACGCAAAGAACCCGCGATTATCAATCTTGACAGCACGGACGCCGCTACGGCACAGCGTGTTCTGGACTTTACCGCAGGCGCAATGTACGCGCTCAACGGCAGCGTGCTCAGGATATCCGGAAATATATTTCTGCTTTCACCCGAGGGCGTAGGAGTCACGGTTCCTCATGAACTTCGTAAAAAATAAACCCGACAAAAAAACGTACGTAATTCAATCGATTGTGGCAGCGGCAGTCATAGCCGCCGTGCTCGTGTTCGATCTCGTTACGAAATATATAACTTCCACGCGTATCGGACTTTATGAAAAAGTACAGATCATACCGAATTTCTTTTACTTCACGTATGTTCAGAATACGGGCGGAGCATGGTCTCTGGGCGATGACAACCCCGTACTGATGAATATCATAAAAGTGCTTACTGTGTTTTTCGTGCTTGCGGTACTGTTTGTCCTTTACGTCCCCGATAAGCGCAAGAATCTGTACCTTGTATTCAGCTTCGCGCTTCTGGCGAGCGGAGCTACGGGTAATTTTATAGACCGCGTATGGCTCGGATACGTTCGCGATTTCATATCTTTCTATATTTTCGGTTACAGATTCCCCGTGTTCAATATTGCGGACATCGCGCTCGTCACGGGCGTGATAATGCTGATCGTAAGCATAATAATATACTTTGTCAAAACGGAAATGCGCCAGCGTAAAGAAAAATCCGCAAAAAGACAGGCGGGTGAGAACGGCGACGATCCTTCGGACGGATCCGAAAACGGCAAAGACGGCGGAGCGGACGCATGAAGCTGTTCGCCGAACCCGATGAAAAGATCCGCTTTGACGTGTATCTCGCAAACGAAACGGATTACACGCGGTCGTATATAAAACAGCTGATCGACGGCGGCTATGCGCTTCTTAACGGCAATAAAGTCAAATGCGGAACGATACTGAAAAGCGGCGACGTGATAGATTTGAGCCCGCCCGAGCCCGTAACTACGGTTGAGCCTCGCAGCGACATACCCGTCGATATAATTTACGAGGACTCCGATATTGCCGTAATAAACAAACAGCAGGGACTTACGGTGCATCCCGCGCCGGGTAACTACGACAACACGCTTGTAAACGCGCTTTTATATCGGCTTAAAAATCTTTCCGCGATAAACGGCGCGCTTCGCCCGGGTATAGTCCACAGGCTGGACAAAAACACGAGCGGCGTTATGGTGATAGCGAAAAACGATAAAGCGCATCTTTCGCTTTCAAGGCAGATAGCAGACCGCAGTGTTACGAAGATTTATTACGGTATAGTCGACGGACATCTGAAAGAAGACAAAGGCAGGGTAGACGCGCCCATAGGCAGAAACCCGCGCGATCGCAAGCTGATGGCTGTCGTTCCCGACGGACGTCGCGCCGTGACCGAGTATGAAGTCGAAAAGCGGCTCGGCGGTCACGATCTCGTCAGGTTCAGAATTCTGACTGGCAGAACTCATCAGATAAGGGTACACGCGAAATATCTCGGACATCCGATAACGGGTGACGAGCAGTACGGCAAAGGTAGCGTAAACGGAAGCAAAGGGCAGTTTTTGCATGCGTATTCGCTTACATTCATTCACCCGACGACGGGCGAGGAAATGACTTTTACTGCGCCTCTGCCCGAATATTTTGAAAAATTCCTGCGTTTTTCGGAGCGCCAAGGACGGTAATAAATGCTTAGGAAAAAAGATCTTCTGGGACTTAAAGACATGACCGCCGAAGAAATATGCGATATTCTCGATCATACGGACGGCATGAAAGCGGCGTTTGTCGGCGGCAAACAGCTTGAAAACCTTCGCGGCAAATGCGTCGCCACTCTTTTTTACGAGAACAGCACCCGCACGCGCAATTCGTTCGAGACCGCCGCGCGGCTTCTCGGCGCGCGTACGATGTCTATATCCGTATCGACGTCGAGCGTACAGAAAGGCGAAACGCTTATAGATACGGGCAGAACGCTGGACGCGCTCGGTACCGATCTCGTCGTTATCCGTCATTCCATGGCGGGTACGCCGAACCTGCTTGCGGCTAACGTAAAAGCGTCGGTAGTCAATGCTGGCGACGGAATGAACGAACATCCTACGCAAAGTCTGCTCGACCTTTACACGATGAAAGAAAAATTCGGTACGCTTAAAGGTCTGAAAGTCGTTATCGTGGGCGACGTAAAACACAGCCGCGTCGCGCGCAGCAATATCTGGGCTCTCGGCAAAATGGGCGCGGAAACGATAGTCGTCGCGCCGTATACCTTGCTTCCGAGCGGAATCGAAGAACTCGGTTGCGAAGTCAACACCGATCTCGAGGAAGCGCTTATCGGCGCAAACGTCGTTATGGGTCTGCGCATACAGCTCGAACGCCAGAAAGCGGGACTTTTCCCTTCGCTCGGAGAATACAGCGACGAGTTCGGCATAAACGCGGACAGACTTTACGGTATATGCGAGAACGCGCTCGTAATGCACCCCGGTCCGATAAATCGCGGCGTGGAAATAACATCCGAAGTCGCGGACAGCGGTAACAGCGCGATATGCGAGCAGGTGACTAACGGCGTTGCCGTCAGAATGGCGGTTATGGACATGCTTGTCGGAGGTTTGCAATGAGCAGCATACTTATCAGAAACGGAATACTTACCGATACGACCGTGACTCACGGCGACGTATTTATTGACGGCGGAAAGATCGTGAAAACGGGCGACTGCTCGGGTATCACCGCGGACAAAGTAATCGACGCGAGCGGGAAATACGTTATGCCCGGTCTTGTCGATATGCACTGCCATTTGCGCGAACCGGGTTTCGAGCACAAAGAGACGATAGAATCGGGAAGTCTTAGTGCGGTCAGGGGCGGATTTACTTCCATTGCCTGCATGCCCAATACGAATCCCGTTATCGATAATCCCGCGCTCGTACGTTATGTAACGATGCGCGGCGCGGAGGCGGGATACGCTCACGTTTATCCGATAGCATGTATAACGAAAGGAATGAAAGGCGAGGAGCTTGCGGAGCTTTGCAGAATGAAAGACGCGGGGGCGGTCGCGTTCAGCGACGACGGCAGACCCGTATCAGACAGCGGAGTTATGCGCAATGCGCTCGAATATGCAAAGACTTTCAATCTGCTTATAATCGACCATACGGAAGATAAGTCCGTCAGCGGCGACGGCGTTGTGAACGAAGGCGCAAACGCGACGATAGCCGGACTTAAAGGCATAAGCCGCGCGGCGGAGGAGATAGGCATAGCGCGCGACATCGTGCTTGCCGAAACGCTGGGAGCGCGCGTGCATATCGCGCACGTTTCGACGGCGGGCGGAGTGGAACTTATCCGCGAGGCAAAATCGCGTAACGTAAAAGTCACTTGCGAGACGTGCCCGCATTACTTCTGCGCGACGGACGAAGAAATACTTTCTTATAATACCAATGCGAAAATCAATCCGCCTCTGCGCGAGCAGTCGGACGTCGAAGCGGTCATCGACGGCATAAAGGACGGAACGATAGACGTAATAGCGACGGATCACGCGCCGCATTCCGCAGGCGAAAAGAACAGGGAATTCGATCTTGCGCCTTTCGGCACGGTGGGGTTCGAAACCGCGCTTTCGCTTGCGTATACCAACCTTATCGAATCGGGCGACGCTGAAATGACGGACATCGTCAGACTTATGAGTCACAATCCTTCCAAACTGCTCGGTTTGCCTACGGTGTGGATCAAAGCGGGCGCAAAAGCGGACATAGTGATTTTCGATCCCGAACAGTCATGGACGGTAAACGCCGCAAACCTTGCAAGCAAAGGCAAAAACTGTTTATACGACGGTTGGATGCTTAAAGGAAAAGTCGTTCATACGATAGTAAGCGGAGAGATAAAATACTGAAACGGAGTCAACGCAGATGATAACAGATAAACTTATTGAAAAAATAAAATATACGGGCAATCCGAGCGTTGTCGGACTCGACACTTCCGCCGAGTACTTGCCCGATTACGAAAAAGTAAAAGGCAACAGCTCGGATATGGCAAAAGCCGTGACCGAATTCAATTACGCAATAATCGAAAAAATAAAAGACGTCGCACCCGCCGTAAAAGTGCAGATCGCATATTACGAAGCCATGGGAATAAACGGCATGAAGGCGTTTGCCGATACCTGTAAAGCCGCGCGTGAAGCGGGAATGATCGTCATTGCGGACGCAAAGCGCAACGACATAGGCGCGACCGCGAAACAGTACGCGAACGCGTTTTTCGGCGGTGGAGATTTCGATTGCGATTTCCTTACCGTAAACGGCTACCTCGGCACGGACGGCATTGCGCCTTTTCTGACGGCAGACAAGGGCATTTTCGCGCTCGTCAAAACGTCCAATCCGTCGGGCGGCGAATTGCAGGACATGAAACTCGAAAACGGACTTACCGTGTACGAGCAGATGGCTATGCTCGTCGAAAAATGGGGCGCGGACAACATCGGCGCAAGCGGCTATTCGCGCGTGGGCGCGGTAGTGGGCGCGACGTATCCCGAACAGGCTAAACGGCTCAGAAAGCTCATGCCTCATACCTTCTTCCTTATCCCGGGTTACGGCGCTCAAGGCGGCGGCGCGGACGGCGCGGTAGCAGGTTTCGATGAGAAGAACGGCGGCGGTATAGTAAATTCCAGCCGCGGCATACTCTGCGCTTACCGCCAGGAAAAATACAAGGGAATGAACTTTGCCGAAGCGGCTTATGCGGCTACGGTCGACATGCGCGAGGATCTTACAGCCGCGCTTGCGAGAAGATAATGAAAGATTATACGGCTAAGGTACTTGTCAACGAAAAATTATACGAAGGCGCGTATGCGCTTACTCTCGAAACGGAAGGTATGCCGAAAGTCAGGGGCGGACAGTTCGCAATGCTGACCGTGCCGCCCGCGGATCGCATACTTCGCCGTCCGTTCGGTATCGTCGCTGCGGAAGAAAATTCCTGCCGTTTCCTTTATCAGGTGAAGGGCAAGGGAACGGACGCGCTTACGCGGCTGACGCGCGGAGATAAAGTCGAAGTTATGCTTCCGCTCGGAAACGGTTTTCCGAAGATCGACTGCGAAAGACTTGCTATCGTCGGCGGCGGTTTCGGCGTCGCGCCTCTGCTTCTGCCCGCGAAAGAAAACGCGGATAAAGAAGTCAGAATATATAACGGCTTTGCGACGAAATCGCAAATCATGCTCGAAGGGCTTTTTTCGGAAGCGGGAAAACTTACCGTATGCACGGACGACGGCAGTTACGGTTTTCACGGTTTTCCGTCGCAGGCGCTTGAAAGCGAGCTTGACGAATTCCGTCCGCAGGTCATTTTCTGTTGCGGTCCCGAACCGCTTATGCGCGCGGTGAAACGTATCGGCGAAAGCCGCGGCATAACGACGTATTTGTCGCTCGAACAGCGAATGGGGTGCGGCGTGGGCGCATGTCTGACTTGTACCTGCAAAGCAGCGGGACATAACAAGCGCGTGTGCAAAGACGGTCCCGTATTTCTTTCGACGGAGGTGTTTGAATGAATACGGCTGTAAAACTTTGCGGATTAACGCTAAAAAATCCGATAATGACCGCGTCGGGAACGTTCGGCTTCGGGCGCGAGTACGATGAATTTTACGATATAGGCAAGCTCGGCGGCATTGTGGGCAAAGGTCTTACGCTTGCGCCGAGAGAAGGTAACGACGGGGTGCGTATTGCGGAAACTCCGAGCGGTATACTCAATTGCGTGGGATTGCAGAATCCGGGCGTTGAATATTTCATCGAAAACGAGCTGCCTTTCATGAAAAGCAAAGGCGCTGTCGTCGTGGCGAACGTAGCGGGTTCGACCGTAAGCGACTATGAACGTATCGTCGAGCGGCTGAGTGAAACCGACGTTGACATGATCGAGCTGAATATAAGCTGCCCCAACGTCAAAAGCGGCGGTATGGCATTCGGCGTGCTTCCTTCGGGCGTGGAGGAGGTTACGCGCGCCGTACGCGGCAAATGCAGAAAACCGCTTATCGTCAAACTCAGTCCGAACGTCGCGAACATATCGGACAACGCGAAAGCCGCGGAAAACGGCGGCGCGGACGCTATATCGCTGATAAACACGATAACGGGCATGGCGGTGGATCTGAAAAGCCGCAGACCTCTGCTCGGAAACGTAACGGGCGGACTCAGCGGACCTTGCGTAAA
>CASFAN010000038.1 GCA_949292715.1 uncultured Eubacteriales bacterium | reverse complement strand
GATTATTTTAACGGGAATAATCATAAGGCTGACCCCTTTGTTTGCGAATGTTTTATCGGAAGAACAATTTTTGCAATTTTCTAAATTTACTACGGTTTGGGGAACGATCGAATTTCCTGTTTTCGGAACGGTTATATTGTTTATTATTCTTTTATTGGACAGGATCAATAAAATCGAAAAACAATAAAATTCTAGCGGCGACGATAAGCGATATTAAAAAAGCGGAATCTGATTTTCCGCTTTTTTAATATATTTTGAAAGATAAATGAAATATAAAATCCGTATCGTAAACTTTTTCGGAAAAAGATTACTTTTTGCTCGTGGGAATTTCAGTGTATCCGACCAATTCGGATTTTATGTCGTTAATTGCCTCGTCAACGGTTCCGTAAAACGAAATTATACCAGTCTCGTCCGGAGCCCACCATCCATACTGTTTAGTGTATGTACGCTCGTATTCGTCTGCAATTTCCATTTTTTCACTTCCGACAGAATATATACCGTTATCTTTACGGCAGATATATATGATTTTCCTTTTATCGGGAGACAAAAAAACTCTTTCCGACTCTTTTTGGTCAATTTCGTTTAAAAGAAGTTCAACTATTTGTTCCTCGGATAGCTGGGGCAGCATAAATATCACAAAATGTCTTTTAACGAATTTCACCTGCGATAAGAATTCTTCTCTGTTGCCTGATATATAATCATTGTTGCCGATTCGGTAATAAGACTTTTTCAGTTCTAAAAGCAAGAATTTTTTGAACTTGTAAATTTTAATACGGTCTGTTGCTTTGACTTCATTCCCGTCTTTAAAAAGTTTGCCGTTTCCCAGACAAAAAACGTGCTTTACGCTTAGTTCGTTTGGAAACCTTTTATAATTTAAGTTTATTATCCAATTTAACGCCAGACAAAGCAAAAGCAATACGGGCAGAGTAAACGGAATTAACAAAAAATATATTTTAAAAATCAATGCCGGCATCGACATTATAAGTGCGAAAATAAAAGAACCGAATATAAACGGCACTAATTTTATTGTGAAATATATTGCAATGGCTTTTCCGTCATTGTAGCCTGTCATTTCTATTTTCATCATTTTCCTCTTTACGTTTATTTTGAATTTATTGTCGATTCTGAAGTACGAGAATTTCCGTTTTTTGGAAGGGGGGGGGTAGTTCGGTCGGATTATTCGATTATTATAGCACAAGACAGAGACTTTGTAAATATCTCCCGAATACGATATATTTTGTTTATGTAAAATAAATTATTCTGAAACCGAACAACTGTAATTAATTTTTAAGGTGTATTATGATTGCTCCCCGTTACGCTAAAAACGGCACATTCAGTGCTGTTTTCTTAACGCTCCACGCCTTCATAAGCTTCAATTCCTATCCTCGGAAAAGTAAAACCCCCATATTTTGCGTATGGGGGTTTGGCTCCTCGGATAGGACGCGTCTTTTCCTTGGCGGAAAATCCGCCGGCTACGCAATCACAGATTGCTTGCCCGCTCGGGGAAAACACGATGTGTTTTCTTGTCTCTCGCGCCTTCATAAGCTTCAAGTCCTATCCTCAGCGCATAAAAAATACGACACACACAAGGTGTATCGTATTTTTGGCTCCTCGGATAGGACTTGAACCTACGACAGCGCGGTTAACAGCCGCGTGCTCTACCGACTGAGCTACCGAGGATTATGGGTGCTTCGTTTTTGTCAGCAGATGAATTATATTATAATCGGCGTGTAATGTCAAGCGTTTTTTTCAAAAAAAACAAAAGTGTTTGTAAACGGACCGTACGGCTTTCGAAAAACAGTCGTTTGAGGGCGTCCGACAGCGGAAACGCTCCAAAAAGTTGACACGGCGAACGTTTAGTATTACAATATGTAATATTATGGAAATTGTTACTCCGCAACTTATATGGAAAGGTTACGACGCCTCGGTGCTTCCACTTAATGTAAGCACCGTTTCAAAACGCGTGTGCGAAGGCGTGACCGTATCGGACGCGTATTTCAACGGGTCTACCGTAACGGACGGAGTAGTGCGCGTAAGCGTGAGATCCTTTATTCCGGAAAAAAGCGGCAGTATTCCCGTGGTTGTTTATATGCCCGACGTAAGTCGTTCTGCGGAATCCGCAGAGGAAATGTGCAGGCGTATCGCGGATTGGGGCTATATAGCGGTTATGCCCGATTATGCTGGGGTGCGCGACGATACTTACAGGTATACTCTATATCCGAAATCGCTTTCTTCCGCAAATTTTTCGCCCGAATGTCTGACGTCATATCCGGACGACGCTCGTTTTAACTGCTGGACGGTGTGGGCGGAAATAGCCATGCGTTCGATAACCTATGCATGCTCGCTCGGTAATGCGGACAGCGAGCGCGTAGCCGTCATAGGAGAGGGCGTGGCTTCTTCCGCGGCGATAATGACCGCCGCCGTCGACGACAGACCGAAATGCGCGATCACGCTGTTTTCAGCCCGCCGCGAAATGAAGCCGACTTCCGACGACCGCGAGCTTAAATACAGAGTGGCTCTCGACGACGCCGCATACGCGCCGATGATAGAAATACCGCTTCTTATGATGATAGCTTCCAACGAAGAAGACGGGAGCGCGGATGAAATGAGCGAAGTGTTTTCCCTTATCCCTTCGGAGAGCGGATCGAGACTGTCCGTCAGCGAACGCGCCGTACATTCGATAGGAGCGAAACAACGCGACAATATAAAATTATGGCTTAAAAAATATCTTACGGGGAAGGGCAATATTCCCGATACTCCCGAGCTTACGGCGACGGGATCGGAAGGAAAGCTGTATTTTAACGTGAAAGTTCATCAGCCCTGCTTGCCCGATCTGTTCGTATCTCAGAATATGCCGCGCGCCGAACTTCGTAACTGGCGGAAAGCAGAGCCCGTCAGTGTGGGCGAAAACGAGTATATAGCGCGCGTCGACGTCTATAATATAAAAGAAAAAGTATACGCTTTCGTAAACACCGCTCTTCCCGACGGAATGAGCGTAAGTTCGCCGATATATGAAAAATTGCCCGCTTCTCTCGGCGTTGAGCAATCGGGCGCGGAAGCGACAAGGCTGATCTATGAAGGAGACGAAGGCGTGGACGACTGGACAGACCCTGCTTCGGGAGTGCAGGAAACGCCGCTTTCTTCCGCCGAAGGACCTTTCGGCATATCCGGAGTCTGCGGATCGAGTCTTGCCACTTTTAAGCTCGGCGATCCCGCTTTCCGAGGAAAGGACGGATATCTGTTGCAGATGATGATATATTCCGCAAAAGCGCAGACGGTTACGCTCACGGTTACCGCCGACGACGGCGAAAAGGGGGATTATTCCGAATATTCTTGTTCCGTCGATCTTTTGCCGGAGGACGGTTGGCGCAAACTTACTCTCGGATCGGAGGAATTCAAATCGCCTTTCGGGGTATGCGAAAACTGGGCGGACGTCGTGTGCTTGCGCATAAGCGGAGATTATCCCGTGATAATTTCGGGCATGCTGTGGGTATAACGCATAATCCCGCATACGGAAGCGGAGTGGAGAAAAGTACGATTAAATGCTAACCGAATATAAAAACAGACTGCTTTCGGAAAAGCAGAAAAATTACTCCGCGGCGTTTACGGCGGTATGTGCCGTCGCGCTTGTGCTCTTGCTCGCGCTCGTTATCGTCACATCGTCGTTTTCTATGTGTCTGGTATCGGGCGAAAGTATGATGCCTACGCTTACGGACGGTCAGTACGTCATGCTGTCGAAAAGCAACTCGCCCGCGCGCGGTGACATTATCGTTTTTCGTAATCGTATCGACGGCGAAGAAAGACTGCTTATAAAACGCGCCGTGGCGATAAGCGGCGATACGGTTGCGTTCGAAAGGAACGGCGACGGAAGCGTAACTCTCGTCGTCAACGGAGAACGTCAGACCGAGGACTATATCAACGGACCGATGAACGATTGGAGCGGCAATCCTTATATTGAATCTATTATATATCCGGGCGACCCGCCTATAACGCTCGGCGACGGCGAATATTTCGCGCTCGGCGACAATCGGAACAATTCCACAGATTCGCGTTTCGCGAGCGTGGGCATAGTTACGAGCGACAAGATAAGCGGAGTGCTCGTTGCCGCTCCCGAAGAAGGAAGCGCGGGCGAGTGGTGGCTTAAACTGTTTTTCGGCGTCAGATAATTGTTGCGCCTCTGCGGCGCAGAGAGATTAATTGCGAATGAGTATTATTTCCGTAAAAAACGCAGAATACGTTTATAACAGCGGTCTCGAGGACGAGGTAGTCGCTCTTCGCGGCGTCAGTTTCGACGCCCGAGAGGGCGAATTTATCGCGCTTGTCGGTTCTAACGGCAGCGGAAAAAGCACGCTGGCGCGCCTGCTTAACGGGCTTTATCTGCCCGACGCAGGCGAAGTAATAGTGGACGGCAAAAATACGCTTAAAGCCAAAGGCAAAGACCTTTTCGACATACGCCGCAGCGTGGGAGTGGTTTTTCAGAATCCCGACAACCAGATGGTTGCGAGCATTATAGAGGACGACGTTGCGTTCGGACCCGAAAATCTCGGATTGCCGAGCGCGGAGATAAAAGAGCGCGTGGAATGGGCGCTCGATTGCGTCGGTATGCTCGAGTATCGCAAAGGCACTCCTTTCAGATTGTCCGGCGGACAGAAACAACGCATTGCGATAGCGGGCGTGCTTGCTCTCCGTCCGCGCGTTATGGTGTTGGACGAATCTACTTCGATGCTCGATCCGCGCGGAAAAAAGGAAGTAATGGATACGGTTCGCCGCATACGCGAAAAAGAGGGAATGACCGTGATAATGATTACGCATTTCCCCGACGAGGCGGCGACTGCCGACAGAGTTATAGCGCTCGACAAAGGGCGTATAGTTATAGATTCCGACGCGCACAGCGCGCTTTCCGACGTGGAAAAACTGCGTAATTACGGACTGGACGCTCCTCTCGGCGCGAGGATAGCGCATGAACTTAAAAAACACGGGCTTGATCTCGGAGGTAATATAATTACCGACGGCGAACTCAGGGAGGCATTATGCAGGTTGAGATAAAAAACCTTTCCTACATATATAATCCGAAATCGCCGTTCGAGAAACGCGCGCTTGACAATATATCGCTGGGCGTGGAAGAGGGCGACTTTTTCGGTGTTATCGGTCACACGGGAAGCGGAAAAAGCACGCTGGTTTCGCATATAAACGCGCTTACTCGCGTTCAGCGGAAGTTCAACAAGGATTCCGTGCTCAAGGTTTGCGGAATAGACCTTTGCGCGAAAAAGCCCGATGTGAAAACGTTGCGCGAGAAAGTCGGCATGGTATTTCAGTATCCCGAATATCAGCTGTTCGCCGATACGGTGGCGCAGGACGTGGGATTCGGCCCCAAAAATCTCGGACTCGGAGAGGCGGAAATAAACGAGCGCGTACGTACTGCCGTCAGCCGCGTCGGTCTGGATTACGAAGAGATAGCCGAGCGTTCGCCCTTCGAGCTGTCGGGCGGTCAGAAACGCCGCATTGCGATCGCGGGCGTGATTGCTATGCGTCCCGAAGTACTCATTCTCGACGAGCCGACTGCGGGACTCGATCCCGAAGGGAAAAAAGATCTTCTCGGACTTTTCAGACGTTTGCAGAAAGAAGCGTGCCCTACGATAATAATGGTTTCTCATAATATGGACGAGGTCGCAGAATGCTGCAATAAAGTCGCGGTTATGGGCGAAGGCAAGATCCTCGGCGTATTTTCGCCGCGCGAGCTGTTTACGCGCCGCGAACTGATAAAAGGCATGGGCATGGAAATGCCTTCCGTGACCGAGCTTGCGTATTATCTTTCGGAAGGCGGTCTGCCCGTCGATCCTTCCTGTCTGACCGAGCGCGAACTTACCGACGCGCTGATAAAAATATTCTGCGGGGAGGCGAAATGAAAGACGTAGTATTCGGACAGATTTATCCCGTAGATTCCCCGGTGCACAGAGCGGATCCGCGTGCGAAACTGTTAATTATGATCGTTTATATAGTCACCGTGGTTTTCGTGCCTTCGTTTATGCTTTACGCGGTGCTTGCGCTCGTGTTGCTTGCTGTGACCCTGATGTCGCGCGTGCCCCCGCTTAAAGTGCTCCGCAGTCTTAAAGCAATCATAGTGCTTGCGATTGTGACTTTCATATTCACGGTTTTGCTCAACGACGGAGCCGGGAAAGAAAAAGAGCTGGAAACTTTCGGGTTTTTCGTTAATTTCGGACCGTTTTATATTTGCGGAAGCGGCTTGCTTTCGGGCGGAAGGATAATGTGCCGTATAATTCTGCTCATACTCGGTCCTACGCTGGTAACGCTTACGACGACGCCCGTCGATATGGCAGACGCGGTGGAATGGCTGCTTACGCCTCTTAAGCTGATAAGGGTGCCCGTACACGCTTTCGGAATGATAATGTCTATCGCTTTGCGCATGATACCCACGCTTTTCGAAGAAGCTCAGCGAATGATGAACGCGCAGAAAGCGCGCGGCGCATGCTTCGATCACGGCAACATATTCAAGCGCGCGGGCGCTTTGATACCCGTACTCATACCTTTGTTCGTATCGGCGTTCAAGCGCGCGGGCGATCTTGCGGACGCAATGGAATCGCGCTGTTATAACGGCGGAAAAGGGAAAACGCGTATGAAAGTTCTGCGTTTTTCCGCCGGTGATGTATTCGCAATGCTTTTCTTTGCCGCTTTGCTGTTCTTTGTGCTCGTATGCACTTATAACTGGTGGAACTGGGGCTGGACGGAATTTTTCAGGATGGATATGATCGAACCCGTCTGATATTCTAATGTGCTTTTAATGCGCCGTGCGCGTCGCTTTAAGGCGTATTTAATGAATTTCTGACATATTATAGCGGATACGTTTGGAATTGCTTTTACACGCGGAATTTTTTTGCGCGGCGGAGGACGGAAAATGCGGTATAAAATTACTCTCGAATATGACGGAGCGCGTTATCACGGCTGGCAGAAACAGCCGAAAGAACCGCTGACCGTACAGGAAACCGTGGAAAACGCCGTAATGCATATTGCCGGTTCGTACGTAAAAGTAACTGCGAGCGGCAGAACTGACGAGGGCGTTCACGCGCTCGGGCAGGTCGCGCACTTCGATTGCGACAACGCGTTGCCGTGCGAACGGATGAAAGCCGCGCTTAATCACTGGCTGCCCGATGACGTGCGCGTAACCGAATGCGAAACGGCGCCCGATACGTTCGACGCGAGAAAAAGCGCGAAACGCAAGACGTACATGTACCGTTTCTATGTGTCGGATACGGAAAGTCCGCTCAGGCGTACGCGGGAATGTTACGGCGGAACTTCGCTCGACGACGCGGCAATGGACGACGCGGCAAAACTGTTTGTCGGAACGCATGACTTTGCGGCGTTTATGAGCAGCGGTTCTTCCGCGAAAACTTCGGTGCGTACGGTTTTCGACGCGTCGGTGAAACGCGAGGGGATTTCCGTCGTGTTTTCGGTGACGGGAAACGGTTTTCTTTATAATATGGTGCGCATAATGGCGGGCGCGTTGCTTAAAGTCGGTAAGGGCGGCGGCAAAGAACGTATCGAAAAGGCGCTTGCGGAAGGCGACAGAAGGCTCGTTCCCGATATAGCGCCGCCTTACGCGCTGTATCTGATCGGAGCGGATTACGGAAGCGGGGCGAAAATTGCACAAAATTCGCGTCCTATTCTTATTTAGAACGATTTTACCGCGTGAAAATACTTGTAATTTTTCGTCGGTTGCGTTATAATAACATAGTATACTCGGACCGTAGCGGAGTCCGATATGCTTAACGGAGACTTGTCAATTGAAAAACGGAACAAAAGGTTTTGTTATATTTTTGGCGATAATCGCAGCGATTGCCGCGATACTTATCATTGTTTACGCGACAAGCCGCGCAAGGGTGATAAGTTCAACGGAATTTTTCAACGATTATCTCTATGCGCACAACGTGAAAAGCGGTTCGATGAACGTCAATCTCGCTACCGTTTCTTTCCGTTCGGGCGATAAAAACGAGAAAATGGAAGTGGTCATCGATTCCGTGCAGACGGACATGGCGGAATATATTTACCGCTATGACGACTGCGTAAACGAAGCGAATCGCCTTGCGGAAGCCGTAAAGAACAGCGGAATGACTTCGGACGAAGCGGAGATCGCTTGGGACGAATTCACGAGATACTATAAAGTAGACGTTTATGTCGGAGATCAGACTTACGAAGATTTCGCCAAAAACGGCACGACGATAGGCGTGATAACAAGCAATCCTTACGCAGGCTCGATACTCGATTACGCTTATCCCATCGTGATGATCGCCTTTATGGTGATATTCATGGTAATGATATTCCGCAGTATGCGCGGGGGCGGCGGCGTAGCGAACGATTTCGGAAAGAGCAAAGCG
>CASFAN010000037.1 GCA_949292715.1 uncultured Eubacteriales bacterium | reverse complement strand
TATCCGTTATCGCCGTATGCGTTAAAAGGACGTACGCGATGGACAAGGACTTTCAGCCCCGCAACTATAGCCACGCTCATAAAGTAAATGTTTATGAATTTAAAGCCTTTCCGCTTGTCCACGCACCAGAAAACAAACATCATAACGGCAACGACGAACATTTCTTCGCCGAGATATGTGACAAGTTTCCAGAACGTATCGGAAAAACCGTTTCTCGCGCTTTGAAGCGCGTGGATCAGATCAGCTTCCCACTGCATGAGTTATTCCCCGTATTTTTCAAAATTCGCGCCGTCTATCCACAGCCTTTCAAGTCTGTAATACTCGCGCGTTTCTTCGTGAAAAACATGGAGTATGACGCTGCCGTAGTCCATGGCAATCCATTTCGCTTCGGAAAATCCGTCGCGGCGTACGGGCTCTATACCCTCTTTCGCGAGTTTTTCGTCCACATTGTCGCAAAGCGATTTTACCGCGGTAGTCGACTTACCGCTCGCGATAACGAAATAATCGGCAAGAACGCTTTTTTCCGAAATATCGATAATAATTATGTCTCTGCCTTTTTTCTCATCGAGAACGGCGGCTATTTTCATCGCAAGCTCGTGCGCCTGCTGTTTCGTCATTGTTTTCATTTCTTCTCCTTGTAATATTCGTAAGCCTGTAAAGTTATGGGATATATTTCGTCTTTGTCCACGTATTTTACCGAATTCTCAAGCGCGGCAAGCAAACCGTCGTCAATACTTTTTTCGCATGCTTTGCGTATAACGTCCACCGTGGGAAAATCCCTGAGCGGTTCTATATAGTCCGCAAGATATACGACCTTCTCGAGCGCAGTCATACACGGTCTTCCCGTAGTGTGCCACCTTACGGCTTCTATTATTTCGTTATCCGTTATTCCGATTAGCTGACGCAGTATTTCCGCTCCTATCTCGGCATGCCTTATCGGAAGCGGCATTCCGTCAATCCTCGGACAGAACTTCACGCCCATAGCCTCGGCTTGCTCTTTGGTAGTATATTTGCCTATGTCGTGCAGCAATAACGCGGTTGTGGCTTTATGCGGATCCACGCAAGCGCGCTTCGCAAGACTGATACCGCAAAGCGCAGTGGAAAAAGAATGGTCTATGCGCTTCTGTTTCATATTGAATCGTTTATACAATTCATTGACATAACAGTAATCTCGGTAAAAACCGTGAGCCGTAACGTAATCCGCCACGCTTTCGGACAAAAACATCCGCGGTCTGTCCATTGCAACCGAAACGCGGACTTCGCTCGATGAACCTTCTTCGCCCGTAAAATCGGCAATCTCGTAAACGCTGAGCGCGTCGAGCTTTGCTTTCAGGTCTTCCGTCAAAGCAAAATGCGGACGCGGCACGACATAAAGTTTACAATGTTTCATCATGTCGTCGAGATTTTTCCAACGTTCGAGTTCGATCACCATTTCGCTGCCCATGCAGAAATACAGATCATCGTACAGCTCCGCAAAATGCCTTACGGTGATATAAGTATAATCGGTGCCCGCCCGTTCCAGTTCGAAAGTGCTTATCTGAACGTTGGGAATGCCTTCAAGCGCTAATTCGAGCATATTAAGCCGCTCGGTCGCGCCAGCCGCCGTCGAAGTCTTGAAAGGAGAAACCTTACAAGGCACGACGATTACGTTTCCGAAACGCGAAGCAAGCTTTTTTATCAGATCGGTATGCGCGTTCGTCACGGGGTCGAACGTACCTCCGAGCAATACTGTGGATTTATTCAACGTATTCAAATTCTATATCCAACATACGGACCGTATCGCCCGTTTTCACCCCTGCCTTGCGCAGGGCTTTGTCTATTCCGCGTTCGCGTATCTGCCTCTGAAAATACTGCATACTGTCGTAATTATCGAGTACGACATTACGCGCAAGCTCGTCTATCATTCCGCCGAATACTTCGTACTCTCCGTCGTCGTTCTTCACAACGTCAAAGCTGTCTTTATCGGGCTTGTCAAACACAAAAGGCTCGTATTCGAGAGGAGCGACGGGCGGAAGTTCGGAAAGTTTTTCATACATTTTCTTTATCAGCTCTTCCACACCGCTGTGATGCGCCGCACTCATAAGTATAACGTTATTTCCGGAAAGCTCCGAAAGTTTATCCACGACGGTAAAATCCGTCATAAGATCGGCTTTATTCACAACGATTATCTGCGGCTTTTCAAGCAATGCGGGATCATAACAGCCAAGTTCGTTATTTATGGACTTATAGTCCTCGACGGGATCTCTGCCCTCGCTCCCGCTGCCGTCGACTACATGTACAAGCAACCGCGTACGTTCGATATGTCGCAAAAACTCGTGTCCGAGCCCCGCGCCGTTACCCGCGCCCTCGATAAGCCCCGGAATATCCGCAACGACAAACGAATCGTCGTATACGCTCACCATTCCGAGATTGGGCGAAAGCGTGGTGAAATGATAGGACGCTATCTTCGGTTTTGCCGAACTGATTACGGACAAAAGCGTGGACTTACCTACGTTAGGATAACCTATCAATCCCACGTCCGCTATGGTTTTTAGTTCGAGAATAACGGTATGTTCGAGCGTTTGCTCGCCTGCCTGTGAGAAATGCGGAGCCTGACGACGGGAGTTGCGGAAAAAAGCGTTACCTTTTCCACCGTTGCCGCCTTCCGCAACGAACACAGTCATACCTTCGTCGAACATATCGGCGATTATATTTCCCGTTTCTTCGTCTTTAATTACCGTTCCGACTGGAACGTCTATGATAAGATCTTTCCCCTTTTTGCCTGCGGAATACCTCGACCTGCCGTTCTCGCCGTTCTCCGCACGAAAATGTTTTGCGTATTTGAAATCGGCAAGCGTGCTTTTATTTTTCACGGCACGAAAAGCAACTCTTCCGCCCTGTCCGCCGTTTCCTCCGTCGGGACCGCCGTTGTTGACGTATTTTTCGGTATAGAAAGAAGTACAGCCGTTACCGCCGTTTCCCGCTTTGATATAGATTTTCGCTTTGTCTATGAACATGGCACTTATCCTTTTATGTAGTTGCAATAAGAAGTGAGCGGACATTTACCGCATTCCGGGTTTCTGCTGTGGCAAACGTAACGCCCGTGGAATATAAGCAAATGATGGGCAACGGAAAGATCTTCTTCAGAAAGCTGAGCCACTATATCCTTTTCCACTCCCTCGGGAGTGGGCTTGTCCGAAAGTCCGAGGCGGTGCGCCGTTCTGAAAACGTGCGTATCCACCGCAAGCGCGGATTCTCCGAACGCGACGCTCCGCATTACGTTTGCGGTTTTTCTGCCGACGCCGCGCAATGTAAGCAGATCCTCCATATCTCTCGGCACTTTACCTCCGAACTTTTCGAGAATGTCCGTACTCGCTGAAATTATGCTTTTTGCCTTCGCTCTGTAAAACCCGCAAGAATGTATAAGCGTTTCCAGTTTTTCCTGCGGCATCGTTGCGTAATCTATCGGATTCGGATACTTCTCGAACATCGGTTTTGTAACGATATTAACGCGTTTATCCGTACATTGCGCCGAAAGTATTACGGAAACGAGCAACTGAAAATCCGTCCCGTAATTAAGTTCGCAATGCGCGTCGGGATATTTTGCCCTGAGTATATCGATTATCTCTTTCGCACGGTCCGCCATAAGCCACCTTTCAATGATTATACCATACCGTAAGCGAGGTTGTAAAGCGTTTCAGAAAATTCTGGTATACTTTCCTCCGTCCGAAGAAAACGCGCCGTAAAACGACGAAAAAGTCTGCGCGCGTCTTGCAAAATACGAAAAGCCTTCTCTGTCCGTTCTTACGGCAAGAATACAGCTGCCGTATAGTTTCAAAGGCGCGTCGGTAACATTTGCACGGTAACCCGCCGCGCTAAGCATATTAGCGCACCTGACAGTCTGCGTTCTCGTTCTGAAAATTATCAGGATCTCCATTATTTTCTCCTTATAGTGCTTCTTTCGTTCTCTTTCCGCTCCGTCGCCCATAAATTAAAGCAGTAACATTACATTATATTCAGTATCCCGGAGGTATGACGATGATTTATCTCGATAATGCCGCGACAACTTATTTCAAACCTACGCCTGTCATAAACGCAGTCGGAACGGCTTTGAAATACCTGGCGGCAAACCCTACGCGAAGTTCGCATTCCCTTGCCGTAAAAGCCGGAATGATGATAGAAGACACACGCGAAAACGTCGCAAGAACTTTTAATTGTCCGCCCGACAAAGTAATATTCACGCTTAACTGCACCGACGCGCTCAATACCGCGATTTTCGGCACCGCCGTCAAAGGCGGACACGTCATAACAACGGCGCTCGAACATAACAGCGTACTCAGACCGTTGATTCACCTCAAAGAACAAGGGATTATAGATTATACCGTGCTCCGACCTCTTTCGGGAGGCGCGGTAACTGCCGAGCAGGTTGCCGCGGCCGTAAAACCCAATACTTACATGATAATAGTAAACCATATAAGCAACGTCACGGGAGCGGTTCAGCCGATAAGCGATATCGGTTATCTGGCGGAAAAATACGGGCTGCTGTTTCTCGTGGACGCGGCGCAAAGCGCGGGTTATCGCCGCATTGACATGGAAAAAAATAAGATCTCAATGATGGCGGTTGCGCCGCATAAAGGGTTGCACGCGCCTCAGGGAGTAGGTTTGCTCCTAATACGCAAAGGCAACGTACGTCCGTTCCGCTATGGCGGCACAGGTACGGAAAGCGCCAAACCTCAACCGAGCGAACTGCCCGAAGCGCTCGAAAGCGGCACGCTTCCCACGCCTGCGATTGCCGGTCTTAACGCCGCGCTCAAATATTACGCCGAATTCGGAGAAAAAAACGAAAGAAAGTTGTCGGGACTGTTTATTTACACTCTAGGAGAACTTTCCAAAATCCCGTCTTTGCAAATTTATACGCACAAGGATTACGGCGGACCGATAATTTCCTTCAACGTGCGCGGAATGACGAGCGCGGAAGCGGGCAATATACTTTCCGACGAATACGATATATGTGTAAGGTGCGGTCTGCATTGCGCGCCGCTCGTGCACAAACATTACGGTACGATAAAAGACGGCATGATACGTATCGCGCTCGGCGTCGACAACAACGTAGAAGAAATCAATTTCTTTCTCCAAGCGGTATCCGAACTGACTAAATAGCGAATTAACTCCGCCTCACTATTTTGATTTTATTTAAGCAAGAGGCTGTCGCACGTTTAAGTGCGACAGCCCCGACGTTTTAAACCTCATAAACTAATTCTGTACCAAAAACGACATATCGAGCATTCCGACGCCGACCGCCGCGCGCCCGCCCTGAGCCGCGGAAGCGTTTTTCATCAAGGTTTCTTTTACTTTATCCGGCGTATAATTCGGATATTCGGCAAGCAGAAGCGCACATGCGCCCGCCGCAATCGGCGCGGCTATGCTCGTACCCGATACCGCGGCATAATCTTCCTTTCCCTTTCCTCCCGCACAGATCACATCTTCCGCAGGAGCGGAAATATCGGGCTTTAACAAGCCTCCGTAAGGTCCTCTGGAAGAAAACTCGCATGCTTCCGCGACGCCGTTATCCTTTATTCTGACGCCTCCTACGGTTATGGCATAAGGACTTATGCCGGGGGATGTTATCGTCCCGACAGAAGGACCGCTGTTGCCGCCGCTCGCTACTACGGTTATACCTTTTGCATGCAATGCTTCCACGCCTGCCGCAAGCGGATCGTTTCTTCCGACAGGCGCCGCGCCGAAAGACATACATACGACTTTTATATCGTATTTTTCGGCATTGCTCCATACCCATTGCATAGCCTGAAGTATATCCGCACTGCTGCCTTCCCCGTTCGCGCCGAGCGCTTTTACCGAAACGATATACGCGCCGGAAGCGACGCCCGCAAACTTACCGCCCGACATCAGTCCGCTGCCCGCAAGAGCGCCGGTTACGAACGTTCCGTGACCGTTATCGTCGTACATACCTTCTCTGCCGCCTATAATATCTACAAACGCTTTCACTCTGTTAGGCAACAGAAAATCGAGATGCGGCGCAAGCCCGGTATCTATTACGGCGACGGTAACGCCTTTTGCGGCAAAAGGAGGAAATAAAGACATGCCCGTGGCTTGTCGCGCTTTGTGCATAGTCGCCGAAACCTTAGCGACTTTGACTGCCGACGCGGCATACTCGCCGAGTTCTTTCGCGTCACCCGCAAACGCGGCGCGCGAAACGAACGGGAAAACGTGCGTCAGCCTCAGTCTGCCCGTCAGTCGTCTTACGCCTTCGCTAAGACCGTCGAAGGCGATTATGTATCCGTCCATGTCAGCTGCCGATCAGTCTCAGTAAATGATTAAGTTTTTCTACCTGCTCGTGAGTCAGATAAGGCCGCATCTTGTCTACGTTCTCCGCCAGTTCGGACGCGGAAAAAGTACCGCGCGATTTAGCGCCGGCGACTTCCTCCATAAGCTTTTCGAAAAGCGCGTTTTCGCTCATGTTGCCGTACTTTTCAACAAGCTCTGCGGCTTTTTCCTCATTCATTTCCTGCGTTTTATAATTTTTCAGTTTTTTACGCATACACCTTATCATATGCGCGCATATAAATTATCGTGACAAGGAGGCAAACAATGGATATTAATTCTATACTGCCGCTTCTTTTAGGCAAATCGGACATGGGAGATAAAGCCAAGCTCTTTTCCGTACTTTCAGGAGGCGGCAATCCCGAAGATCTGCTTGCAAAATCGCTCGGTCCCGAAATGAGCGGACTGCTCGGATTGCTCAGAAACAAAGAAAAGACCCGCAGCAGAAAAGCCGCAGGTCTCGACGCCGTTACGCCGTTCGCTCCCGCCGATATAGTGGGAACGCTGTATAAACTTCTTAACGCAAGCTGATTACGCTTTGAGAGCCTGATCTATGTCGCCTATTATGTCTTCCGCGTCTTCGATACCGACGGAGAAGCGTATAAGCGAAGGATCTATGCCAGCTTCTTTAAGCTGTTTGTCCGTAAGCTGGCGATGAGTATGACTTGCAGGATGAAGCATGCATGACTGAGAATCCGCTACGTGAGTGTAAATACGGACGAATTTCAGACTGTCCATGAACTTTTCCGCCGCCTTTCTTCCGCCTTTAAGTCCGAAACAAAGCACTCCGCATGTTCCGTTCGGGCAATATTTGCGCGCAAGATCGTAGTATTTATCCGAAGGAAGTCCCGGATAAGCCACCCATTCCACAGCTTCGTTGGCAGAAAGCCACTCTGCGACTTTCTGCGCGTTCGCGCAATGCTTTGCTACTCTGAGCGGCAACGTTTCTATGCCGAGCGACAGATAAAATGCATTCTGCGGCGACTGTATCGAGCCGAGATCGCGCATAAGCTGCGCCGTGGCTTTTGTTATATATGCGCCTTTTCCGAACTTTTGGGTATATATTATTCCGTGATAAGAATCGTCGGGAGTATTGAGTCCGGGATACTTATCGCCGTATGCCGCGAAATCGAAATTACCGCTGTCGACTATGCAACCGCCTACCTGTACGCCGTGTCCGTCGAGATATTTCGTCGTGGAATGAGTCACTATGTCCGCGCCCCATTCGAACGGACGGCAGTTTATCGGCGTCGGGAAGGTGTTGTCTATGATAAGCGGAACGTTGTTCTTATGCGCCACGCGCGCGAATTTTTCGATGTCGAGCACTTTCACGCCGGGATTGGAAATAGTTTCGCCAAACATACATTTTGTATTCGGTCTGAATGCCTTTTGCAATTCTTCTTCGCTCGCGTCCTGATCGACGAACGTGCATTCTATACCCATTTTTTTCATGGTAACGGCGAAAAGATTGAACGTTCCGCCGTATATCGACGTAGCCGATACGAAATGATCGCCCGCTTCGCAGATATTGAATACCGCAAAGAAATTAGCCGCCTGTCCCGAGCTTGTAAGCATGCCCGCAACGCCGCCTTCGAGCGCAGTTATGCGTGCCGCAACGTTATCGTTCGTCGGATTTTGCAGGCGCGTATAAAAATATCCCGATTTTTCGAGGTCGAAAAGTTTGCCCATTTCCTCGCTCGAAGTATAACGGAAAGTAGTGCTTTGTATGATAGGTATCTGGCGGGGCTCGCCGTTACCCGGCTCGTATCCCGCGCGTACGCATTTGCTTTCGTTTTTCATTGATTCTCCTTAAATTATTCTCTCAACCCAGCCGAAGTCGTCTTCGATGCGTCCGGTCTGAATTCCCGTAAGCTCATCGTATACGTATTTGGTTATCTTACCGAGCTTGCCGTCGCCTACGGTATATTTTTTGCCGTGATAACCGAACGATCCTACGGGCGAAACAACCGCAGCGGTACCCGTTCCGAATATTTCGTCGAGCGTGCCGTCATCGGCTGCTTTTACGACTTCGTCGACGGAAACAAGTCTTTCTTCGACTTTGTATCCGCGCTTTTTAAGCAATTCTATCGTGCTCCTTCTCGTAATACCCGGAAGTATCGAACCGCCGAGCATAGGAGTTACGACGACTCCGTTTATAACGAAGAAGATATTCATGGAACCGACTTCTTCCATATACTTGTTTTCTGCGGCGTCCAGCCAAAGCGTCTGATCGTAACCGCGCTTTTCCGCTTCGTCTGCGGCAAGTATGGAAGCCGCATAGTTTCCCGCGACTTTATGATGTCCGGTACCGCCTTTGCATGCACGCTTGTAATTCTCTTCCACGTAAAGGCTTACGGGATCGAAGCCGTGCGCGTAGTACGCTCCTACAGGAGAAAGAATTATACTCATTATATAATTTTTCGCAGAATGTACGCCGAGCGCTTTATCCACAGCTATGACGAACGGACGGATATAAAGCGACGTACCCTGCGCGGTAGGGATCCAGTCTTTTTCTTTTTTCACAAGCTCGACCAACGCGTCGTGAACGAATTTTTCGTCAAACTGCGGCATGCAAAGTCGCCAGCAGGATTCGTTCATTCGTTTCATGTTGTCCATAGGACGGAACAGTCTTACCTCTCCCGCGTCGTTACGGTAGGCTTTAAGTCCTTCGAATACCGCCTGACCGTAATGGAACACGGAAGTGGAAGGATCGAGCACAAACGGCTCGTAAGGTTTAATGCAGGCGTTTGCGTAATCCCACGCACCGTCGTGATACTCCATCATGAACATATAGTCCGTGAAGTTCTTACCGAATTTGAGATCGGTATGCTTGTCTTTAAGCTCTTTACGCTCAATAAATTTCATATTTTTCGCCTCTTTCAATGAAATCGATTTTACCGAAAGTCACGTCCGTCAGCTTTTTCATAATCCCGCTTCCGCTCGGAACGGAAATAAGGAATTTTACCGTATCTCCGTATTCCGTGACCGTGATTTTCGCTTCCGCCGCAACGGACGCGCATATCCTGCCGTATGCGTTATAATCCGACTCGGCTGAATATACGTTGCTAAGCACGTATTTTTGTTTTTTCGCGTTATCCGTCGCCGCTATCGCCGCTTCAGTATACGCCCTTACCAGTCCGCCGACGCCGAGCTTCGTACCGCCGAAATACCTGACAACGGCTATCAGCACTTGTCTGTATCCGCCTTTGCTTATGACCGAATGTATGGGCGCGCCCGCCGTCGAGGAAGGTTCGCCGTCATCCGAAAATTTAACGGTATGTCCCTCCGTATCCGCGCAATACGCGTAACATACATGCGTTGCGTCATAATGCTTTTTACGAAGCGCCGCGAGCTTTTCCGCCGCTTCTTCTTCGCTTTCTATATGGTAAAGATAAGCAAGAAAGCGCGAACGAAGAATAACGGTCTCCGCGTAAGCGTCGGTAAGCGTGACGTATTCTTTCGTCATTAACCGAGCACCACGCGGACGTGGAATTTTTTGCCCTTGTGAAGCACAAATTCACTGACGTTCGTATACGCTCCGAGCGAATCGGATACTCCGCCGACTTTGCTTTCGTTTATCTTTACGCCGCCGCCCTCGATAAGTCTGCGCGCTTCGCTCTTGGAGTTACATGCGCCGGCAGCCACCAGGATATCGGTCACGGGCGTATCAGCGCTTGCCGAAACGTTCACGACGGGCATATTTTTATCGTCGCCGCCGAATGCCGCTTTTGCCTGTATGCGCGCTTTATCCGCCTCTTCTTCGCCGTGTACGAGTTTGGTAACTTCGTAGGCAAAACGCTCTTTCGCAACGTTTATTCTTTCGTCCATATGCGCCGTAAGCTCTTTTATTTCATCAAGAGGAACAAACGTAAGCAACCTGAGACATTCTTCCACCTTGACGTCCTCGACGTTACGGAAATACTGATAGAACTCATACGGCGTTGTACGATCCGCGCTGAGCCAAAGCGCGCCTTTTGCCGTCTTACCCATTTTCTTGCCTTCGCTGTTAAGCAGAAGCGGACAAGTTATCGCGAAAGCGTCCTTACGCTCTTTTCTGCGTATAAGATCCGCGCCTGCAAGAATATTGCTCCACTGATCGTTACCGCCCATTTCAAGCAGACAGCCGAACTTTTTGTAAAGCATGAGGAAGTCGTATGCCTGCATAAGCATATAGTTGAATTCAAGGAAAGTAAGACCTTTTTCCAGTCTTATCTTGAAGCATTCCGCGGTAAGCATTTTATTTACAGAGAAATATACTCCTACGTCGCGCAGAAAATCCACATAATTAAGATCGAGCAGCCAATCGGCGTTATTCACGATAACCGCTCCGTTTTCGCCCTCGAACGAAAGGAATCTTTCCATCTGTTTTGTTATGGAAGCGACGTTATGTTCTACCTGCTCTCTCGTAAGCATACTGCGCATATCGCTTCTGCCCGAAGGATCTCCTATCATTCCGGTGCCGCCGCCCACAAGCACAATCGGTTTATGTCCGCATTTCTGCATGTGCGCCATAGCCATTATGGGTATGTAGTGTCCGATATGAAGGCTGTCCGCCGTCGGGTCGAAACCGACGTAAAACGGTACCTTTTTTTCACCGAGTACCTTGTAAAGGTCTTCCTCGTAAACCGTTTGTCCCACATATCCTCTTTCTCTCAATATATCAAGTGCGTTGGTCATTTCAATTCTCCGTATTTTTATTCGGCGAGTTTTTCTTTGAAAAGATCGCCCAGTCTCTTTATTCCTTCGTCTATCATATCCGTATTCGCATAAGAATAATTAAGACGTATATAATTATTGCCGCTTCCGTCGGCAAAGAACACGCAACCCTGTATGTACGCTACCTTACGCGCGATTGCTTCGGGGAAAACTTTTACGACGTCTATCTTTTCGGGAAATCTGCCCCAGATAAACAATCCGCCGTCGGGATCCGTGCACTCGAATTCTTCGGGCATATACTTTGCGATGGCATTGCTCATTGCCGCTTTTTTCTCGCCGTATATCTTTACGCTCTTTTCGAGGTCGGGTTCGAGATAGCCGCGTCTGAGATATTCGTAAGTGATCATCTGCGAAAAATTGGGAGTATGCAGGTCTGTACCCTGTTTGCCTATTTCCATTTTTCTTATGACTTCGGGAGCTCCGACCGCGACTCCGGTACGATTACCCGGTGAAATGATTTTGGAAAAAGACGAAATGAAAATTATATTGCCCGCTTTGTCGAAACTCTTCATTGCCGGCACATAATCGCCTTTGAAACGCAGTTTGCTGTACGGATCGTCTTCGAGAACGATAACGCCGTACTTCGCCGTAAGCTCGGCGATCGCCTTTCTGTTCTCCACGCTGTAAGTCTTTCCCGTAGGATTAGAAAAAGTCGGCACGCAATAAAGCATTTTAGCCTTATACTTCTTTATCTTTTCTTCGAGATCGGCGAGATCGAGACCGTCGTCGTTTGCTTTCACGCCTTTGCATACTCCCTCGTAAGAGTTCGCAAGCTGAAGGAAAGCAAGATAAGTCGGATCCTCGACGAGTATTACGTCTCCGGGGTTTATAAACGCTTTAAGCGCAAGATCTATACCCTGCTGTCCGCCGCTTATGACAAGCACGTTCTGCATTTCCGTACCGTATATTCCCGCCGTCTCCACATACTTGCAAAGCAGCTGTCTGAACTCGGGGAATCCCGCGGTCAGACCGTACTGAAGCACCCTCGGAAAATCGGGAGAAGCGCATATATCGTTTGCGATCTGTTTCACGCGCTCGGTGGGAAGGCACTCTATAGCCGGATTTCCGCCCGCGAAACTGATTATTTCAGGGTTGGAAAGGAGTTTGAAAATCTCCCTTGTGGCTGTGCCGTTCATGTTTTTCATACGTTCGGAAAAAGTATAAGTCATTGCCGAATATCCTTTTATTTAAACTTAAAAACATTATACAAACGCGGTTATCAAATGTCAAGAAAAAAGCGGCTTTTACGACTTATGCGCCGATTTTTTTCACATCTTCACGTTTTCTATTATTCTTACGCGCTCTTTTCCGCGTAATCGAAGATAATATGACGCTCCTTTAACGCACATATAAAAACCTATGACGGCGGAAACGAGCCCCATTGCCGCGCCGAACCCGCCGTTAAAAACCGCATACGTTTCCCCTCTCATTCCCGCAAGCGCGCTTATTGCCGTAACGGCAGTTGCAAGCGCGGCAAAAGAAGTTGAAAGATTGACAAGCTTCAACCCCTCGGAAAGCAAATCGCGTTCGCGCCTTGCTTTCATAAGACCGCCGACGGCAAATATAAAATCAGCAACGGCTATTCCCGCCACGAATACGAACGCGGTAAAACCGACCGCTTTTTCACTACCGCCGAACGCGTACCTGAGCATGTAAACGATATAAAACACGGAAGATACTGTAAGTATCAGTCCCATTGCAAAATAATATCCGCTTTCTTTTCTTTCGTTAATCCCGCTTTTGCGCATACCTCTGAAATACACGCGTTTTGCCAGACCCGTAAAGAAAGAGTACAGTCCGCTTATGCATAACGCCGCCACAAAAGTAAATAAACCTACGGCGATTTTAAATATCGCGTTTATAAAATTAAATATCATACCGAACGCGCTGGTGAGTTTTGCACGTTCGTAAAGCGACATACGGCGATAGAATTTAACGGGATTTGCCAATTATCTTTCTCGCCTCCCCGCATATCTGCGCAATTCGTACTTTATGATTGTTTTCCTCCGCATTCCGCCGGAGCATTGCCGCCGATACGGTTTTCGTATAAACAGGATATGCCGCCGCAAACGCAAACACACCCGCAGCGACGGAAACGGCGGCATTAAACCTGAACGTCTCGCCTATACACATATTCATTCCGTTTATGAACGCAACTATCCCGATCAACAAAGTGACAGCAGCGACCGCAACGCCGCATAACCGTGCCTTCTCTCCTATCTTTCTTATTTTCAAAAGCAATTTCTCGCATTCGTTCTGCATCGAGTCGAGTTTTGCCTGCACGCTCGGACAGCTTATTCTTCGAAAAGAATAACGTCCGCCTCTTTCGCTGTCGTCCGCTATATATATCCAGCCGAACGCTGAATAATGCCCGCACTCTGAAATATCGTTCGCCCGTACGGTCATATAATCATAATGTATTTTTCCGTCACTGTCGTTCATTCTTTTAGTTTTTGCATGTGTTTTATTTTTAAACTAAAATAACAAAAAATGGGTTGCCCGCATTCCTAAATGCGACAGCCCATTTTCATGTGTTATTCTTTTAATTGCTTTTATTTTCGCCGACTACGTTTTTATTTTCCCTTCGCCTGCCGAATCTGTCTTTTCGCGTTTTATCCCATATTCCCGTTAAATAGAATACGATACTTATCACGGCAGATATGCTCCAACCGATCGGCCAGCTTATCCACAGTCCCATCGTTCCGAGAAAAGGATTCGCGATAAAACATATTACTACGCGGAGAAGAAGGTCTGCAAAAGTCGTAACCATAAACAGTTTCATGCTCTCCGCTCCGCGAAGCACCGCGTCGCAAATCAATTTAAGAGTAACTACGATATAAAAAGGCGTAACGATATGAAGAAATTGCATTCCCGTTGCCATTGCCTCTCCCGAAACGTCGTCCATAAAAAGCAACAACGCCGTCTGCGGAAAAATCAGATAGAACAAAGAGAACGGCAACAGTATGCATACGGACATTATTACCGTTGCAAGCACGCCTTTTTTAATACGCTCTGGTTTACGCGCGCCGAGATTCTGCGCCGTAAAACTCGATAACGCGCCCGATACGGTGGTTATCGTGGTAAGTACGAAAGTATTGAGTTTTACCGCCGCAGTATAACCCGCAAGTACAAGTTCGCCGTGACCGTTGACAAGCGCCTGTATAAACATGTTGCCCACGGATATAAAACTTTGTTGAAGTACGCTCGGAATTGCGACCGCAAGCATCTGAATAAGCAATGCTTTCGAGAAAAGGCGCGTCTTTCTGTCTTCGTCCTCTATACCGCCCGTAAGTTTGCGCAATCTGAAAATAAGCGTCAATATACAAAGCACCGCGGCCATGCCCTGAGCAATAAACGTAGCCCAGGCAAGTCCGGGAACGCCCATTCCGAAAGCAAGCACGAACAGCAAATCAAGACCTATGTTGCCGAGGCTGGAAGCTATAAGGAAATAAAGCGGCGTTCTGGAATCCCCGAGTGCGGAAAAAATACCCGTACATACGTTATAAAGCAGTACGAATATAAAGCCGCCGATATAAATATAAAGATAAGCGAGAGCCGTATCGAAAACAACGGCGGGCGTGTTTACGGCTTGCATCAGAACGTTACCGAGCGCAATACCCGCGCCTGTCATTACGACGCCGAGCACGGCAACCGATATCAGTATAGTGGATACGCTTTCCTTGACTTCCCTGTAATGTTTTTGTCCGAAAAACCGCGATACGATGACGGAGCATCCGAGATTGCACCCGAGCGCAACAGCCATAAATATCATCGTTATAGGGTAAGACGCGCCGACCGCCGCCAAAGCATTGTCATTGATAGCCTTTCCCGCAATGATCGTGTCCGCCATGTTGTACATCTGCTGAAAGACAACGCTTCCGAGCAAAGGCAATGCGAACAAAAACAAGACTTTGAAAGGTTTTCCTTCGGATAGATCTTTTACCATCTGTTTCCTCCGTTTATCCCCTCTGTCTTGTGTTTTATACTCATTCGCGAAAAATGTCAAGTGATTTTACGCGTATGATTTATTTTTTATTCCCTTTATGTCCCTTGCACGACCTCACTGCGGGCGCGCAAAGCACGTTTCCGTATCTGTCGAAGCGCGAACCGTGACAAGGACAATCCCATGTACGGGTAAGAGAATTCCATTTAAGTTCGGCATGAAGGTGGGGGCACATCGCCTCGATTGCGTACATTCTTCCGTCGGATTCTTTGTATACCGCGCGTTTTTTTCCGTTTATATTCACCACTTTTCCTTCGCCTGCGGAAATCTTGCGTGAAGTCACAAGCGGATAATGCAGATTACCGAGCACAATATATGCCGCACTGCGAAAAGCATGACGAATATATCCGCCTGCCGCGCCCTTTACCTTGCGAGACGGTGAAAATATTTCCGCATAATCTTCCCTGCGCCCCTCGATCAGATCGGTAACGATATCGGAGGCAACCATGGAGTTTGCCATTCCCCATTTACCGAATCCGGCTATTACGTATACGCCGCGAAGTTCGGGCGAATAAGTACCGATATACGGCAAACCGTCAAACGTTACGCCGTCCTGTCCCGACCAGCGCGCTTCGATCTCTTTACCCGGGAAAAACTCCGCCGCGCGACTTTCCAGTTCCGCAAAAGCGTCTTTGCCTTTCGTTCCCGTACGGCGGTCGCATCCGCCTATTGTCACTCCGCCGTCATAAGGTCTTACCGAAAGTCCGTTCTCGCGCAGGTCAAGATACGTTGCGTCTGCGCTCGCGCCTTTGACGGCTATCGTGTAAGACATCGACGGACGCAATCTGAAAAAATACGAACCGTGCGAATCGATTATGGGATAGCGGGTAGCTACTACTATTGAGTCCGCTTTTATGTTTCCGTTTGCGGTAACCGCTATCCGGTTTTCGGCATCCATGGCTATAACGCGGGTGTTTTCGTATATATCGAAATTCACAGGCAATGCGCGAAGAAAACGAAGCGGGTCGAACGAATACTGACTTTCGGTTTTTATAGCGCTTACGTCGTTACCGTTATAAGAAAGTTTGGTAGAGCGGCACGGAATTCCCGCTTTTAACATAGCGTCGAGCAGTTTCTCGGCTTTATCGTCACGGCGGGAATATACATAACTGTCGAGTATCTGCCAATCGCAGTCTATACAATACCGTTTTACGAGCTCATAATAACGCCGCATACCTTCGCACTGTGCGGCATAATACATTGCGGCGGTTTCA
>CASFAN010000036.1 GCA_949292715.1 uncultured Eubacteriales bacterium | reverse complement strand
GAAGGGGCGGGAAACAATGCAGAGCATTTATGCGAACATTGTTGCCCGCGTTTATCAGGCGGGCGAGCTAACGCATAGCGTTAGCGTGGTCTGCCCCGTAAGGGGCGCGGACGCCCCGCCCGCCGAATGAATCCGTTGGCGTTCGCGCTTATATGAGCAGGGGGGCATTAAGTCTATATCTTAATGTCCCCCCCCTGCGAAATATAACAATCGGCGCGAAACACAGCGTTAGCGGTGCGCAATTAAAAGTTAATGATTCGTGAATGTTATTAAAGTTTTCAGGTGACCGCGCTTGTTGTTCGCGCAGTTTTCGAATACCTGCGGTACGTCGTCGAAAGAAACTTCTTTCGTGATGAGCGGTTTGACCGATATGGCTTTGTTTGCAAGGATATTGACTGCGGTCTGCATGTTCTTGACGCCGTTGCAGATTCCCGTAATCGTTATTGCTTTGTTTACCACGTTTTTAAGAGAGCAATCGAGGTCTCCCGTGCAGCCGTAGCGGCCTATAATGACAAGTTTTCCGTACTTTGCCGTAAAGTCTAGGCTTTGCGAGATACGCATTTCGCCGGAGCTTATATGCGCCACGCGTTCCGCCATTTTTCCGCCGGTGATATGGAATATTTTACTGCGCGGATCTGTTTCCATTGCATTCACGGTGTAATACAGACCCATTTCTTTTGCTTTTTTGAGATACTCTTCGTTTATGTCGACGATAATGGGGACTGCCTGATAATACATCGCTACCTGACCGAGTATTATGCCGAGTGCGCTTGCTCCCGATATAGCCAGATAATCTCCTTTGGATATCTCAAGAGCGTTTATCGTCTGAACGGCTATCGAGATATAATCGAGGAATACCGCTTCTTCGTTGGGTATGCGTTCGGGAAGACTGATGCCTTCGCTTGCGCGTATAATTGCATAGTCGCGCATAAATCCGTCGCAGGTGACGCCGTGTATGCCCGTATTTTCGCATAAGGAAAATTTACCCGCTTTGCAGTGAGCGCATTCTCCGCATGCGCGTTGAGGACGGACATAAACTCTGTCTCCGCGTTGCAGTTCCGTGACGCCGTCTCCGCTTTCTATCACCATACCTACGCAGGAGCCGCCGGGAATTACGGGCAACGCCGCTTCCGTTTTTCCCGTATAAACGTTAATATCCGGTCTGGAGATCAGGCTTTCGAGAATTTTGATTTTTACGCACCCTTCCGAGGCTTTTTGACTTGCGCTTTCGGTAAGCTCGAGTTTGCCGGGGGCTGTTATCTGCCATGCTTTCATAACTGTATTATATCACGATTATTATATGCAAGTCAAGCGGGAATTGCGCGGGCTCGGAGTTGTCGGATTTTAGCGTCGAACAAACGTAAAACGCGCTTATTCCGCAACAAGCGCGGGCGAAAAAGTGCTTTCGACAAATCGTGCTAAACGAAGGCAAAACTCGCCAAAGGTCGACACGCGCTTTGCTTTCCCGCGCCCTCGTCTGTTTGTTATAATAATACTGACAAAAAACGGAGGCAGAAAACAATGAAAATCAGACTCATGATAGTGGATGACAACGAAGAATTTATTAACGAAGCGACTGCGTATTTCACGGCTAAAAGCGATTATGAAGTAGTTGCAACTGCGCTTAACGGGGAAGAGGCCCTCGAAAAAGCGGCGGCGGTGAACCCCGACGTTATGTTGCTCGATATAGTGATGCCAAAACTCGACGGATACGGGGTGCTCGAAAAAATCGACAAAAGCGTTCGCGTAATCGTGGTCAGCGCACTCAGCGCGGGCAGTTTCGTAAGCAAGGCAATAAATCTCGGTGCACGCTACTACATGATGAAACCCTGCCGTTTCGAACAGCTCGAAGCGCGCATTATCGAAAGCATGAAAGAAGGTGCGGCAAGCCGTATTAAAAATAAATCTCTCGAAGAAAAAATAACGAATATTTTCATAACGGTGGGCATTCCCGCGCATATAAAAGGCTATCAGTTTCTGCGCGAAGCCATAAAAATGGCGATAGATAATCCCGACGTTATCAACAGCATAACAAAACGTCTGTATCCCGAAGTAGCAAGACGTTTCGATACTTCGCCGAGCAAAGTCGAACGCGCGATCCGTCATGCGATAGAAGTTGCGTGGAACCGCGGGAAGATAGAAAACATAAACAGTCTGTTCGGAGTGCGCGTTTACAGTCATAACGAAAAACCCACGAACGGCGAATTTATAGCGCTTGTCGCGGACAAGATGCTACTTGAATCGGTATGACTCCGATAAGGTAATTTCGGTATAAAAATTCGGAAATGAGTAAATAATTAAATAACAACGGCAGTTTTGCCGATACAGAGGTGTTGATTATGAATCCATTTAAGGAAAAACCGATTGATCTCGAAAGTTTTCTTACCAACTGGAAAGATCTGTATCCGAAAGCGTATGATAAAAACGAAACAGATCCTTACACTAAAGCGCGCATTATTCTGATGAACGGAACGGAATATGATGCCAACTGGTTCTCGCATTGTTTTATGCGGCATACGGACGATATTTCTCTCAGGCAGAATTTGGGGCTTTGTCGTTTCATAGAAAAGCAGCAACAGCAAAAACTGTCTATGCTCAAACCTGTGGACGAGACCATTCTTGAAACGACTATTGCCTACGAACAGCTTGCCGTGGATCTGACCGCTGAGCTTGCAAAACGCGAAAAGGATTTTTATGTTAAAAAAGCACTTGATTTTGCGCTGCTCGAAGACTTCGATCACCTTTACAGATATGCAGATCTGCTGGAAGAGGATGAGGGCGTTCATGCAGAAAAGCTTGTAGGCGGGTATACCGAAATAATGCCGGGCAGACCTACCGTAGCACATCACCGTCATCCCGCGGATAACGTTAAAAGAAACATTATCGGGCGGAACAGCGACAAGCAGACCGTGGTCGATACTATGATAATCACCGCCGCAGAGCAGCAGACGATGAATTATTATATGAATCAGTCCGGTTTTTATAAAAACGACAAAGGCAGAAAGCTATATGAGGAGATATGTCTCGTAGAGGAAGAACACGTGACTCAGTACGGTTCGCTGATGGACAGCACGGTAGGTTGGTTTGAAATGATGCTCTGGCACGAGTATGTCGAGTGTTATCTGTATTGGTCGTGCTATCAGACAGAAACCGACGCGCGCATAAAAAAAATCTGGGAAGAATTTTTCATAACGGAAACGGCACATCTGCATGCCGCGGAAAAACTGCTTAAAAAGTACGAGAAAAAAGATCACTCCGCCGTAATAGGCGACGGTACTTTCCCCGCGCCGATATCATTGCATGAGAATATCGAATATGTAAGACAGGTGCTTAACGATACCGCACAATTTACCGGTTCCACGACGGATTATAAAAATATAAACGAATTGGAACCCGACAGCAGATATTTTTGCTATCAGAAAACGGTAAACTCTCCCGTAAGTTCGGTGCCTTCCCATACCGTAATTAAAGAGTATATTGAGAAGAACGGAACCGACTATCGTTTTGAAACTGCCGAAAATCCCATAAAAGCACTTCGCAACCGAAAGAAAGACAACGTGACCGTCGGCGTAGACCCCTCCGCGGCGGAAAGTACGGGATTCAAGCTCAACAAGTAAATTATACGGGCGGCGTGCTTTGCCGTTTCGCAGTCGTTATTATCCGACTCGGGCAAAACTTGTTGCGTCGGGAAAGTCTGTAATAAAGCTAAGCGTTAATTGTCCGAAAAAGTATGCGGAAAAATTTGCGGCAAAAAGAGAGTTTTTTAATAATGCATAGGTAAAAAATAAAGCGGACCGTAAGTCCGCTTTATTTTTTTCAAAAATTACTCGGCAGAGAACTCGTCCTTGCCTACGCCGCAGAGCGGGCAGGTGAAATCGTCGGGCAGATCTGCCCATTTGGTGCCGGGTGCGATACCGTTATCGGGATCGCCGGCTTCTTCGTCGTAAACGTATCCGCATACGTTGCATACATACTTCATAAAAGTGCTCTCCTTTATTATTTTTCCGCGCCGCATAGCGAGCGGTTATTATACTATTTTTTCAAAGTCAGATGCGGGATGCTTGCAAAGCGGGCATACGAAGTCGTCGGGCAGGTTATCGCTCTCATAGATATATCCGCATATTTTGCAGACATAACCTTTTTTTCCTTCGGTTGCGGGCTTCGGCTTGACGTGCTCCTGATAATATGCGTAAGTCATCGTCGGTCTGTCATTAATGACGCGCGCTTCGGTTATCGAGCAGATAAACATTCCGTGAGTTCCGAGATCGATATAGTTTTCCACTTTAAGCGACATGAACGAATTGATGTAAGCGGGAAGGAAAACCAGCCCGTTATCCGAACGCAGCGTTTCCACTCCTTCGAATTTGTCTTTATTGCGGCCGCTGACGAATCCGTAGCGTTCGAATACCGAGAAAGGCGCGTCTTCGCTCAGACAGTTGATGTTCATGACTCCCGACTGTTTTATGATGTGGTGCGAATAATTGTCTTTGTTTATCGTGACTGCAATGCGGTTGGGCGTGCTCGTGACCTGCGTGACGGTATTGCATATCATGCCGTTGTCCTTGCCGCCCGACGCGCTCGTTATTACATACAGTCCGTAACCTATCTTAAACAGCGCGGTCATGTCGTTTTTGTTTGCGAGAGCGTTGTCTTTTGCTATATAGTCTTTGCAAAGCTCGTCCGCGAGCGCTTCCAGTTCGTCTACCGTCTGCGCTTTGACTGCCGAACGGATAGTCACCGAATGTTCGGCATAGGTAATGTTTTTCAGCGGTTCGAGCATTTTTTGCATGACTTTTTTTGCCATAGGCGCCCAGGTACCGTTTTCTATGAAAGCGACGGTGCGTTTCTGATAATTACGCTCGACAAGGTTGGTGATGAAGGTGTGCATAAAAGGGAATATTTCCCCGTTGTAAGTAGTCGTGGCGAGAACGAGTTTGGAATATTTGAACGCGTCTTCCACGCACTCCGCCATATCCGACCGAGCGAGATCGCAAAGAACCGTCTTGGGACAGCCTTTCGCACGGAGCTTGTCCGCGAGCAGTTCGGCGGCTTTTTTCGTGTTTCCGTAAACGGAAGTGTAAGCTATCATAACGCCGTCGACTTCCGCGTCGTACTTCGACCAGGTATCGTAAAGTCCGAGATAGTAGGAAAGATCCGAATCGAGCACGGGACCGTGGAGCGGGCAAATGCGTTTGATGTCGAGCGCTGCGGCTTTTTTGAGCAGGTTCTGAACCTGAACGCCGTATTTTCCGACTATGCCGAAATAATAACGGCGCGCTTCGCATGCCCAGTCTTCGTCTGCGTCGAGCGCTCCGAACTTACCGAATCCGTCCGCACTAAACAGCGTTCCGGTGACGGAATCGAACGTGACCATGACTTCGGGCCAGTGTACCATGGGCGCAAATACGAAATTAAGAATATGCCCGCCGAGATCGAGCGCGTCGCCTTCTTTTACTTCGAGCTTGCGCGCCGACAGATCCATATCGAAAAACTGTTCTGCCATGACAAAAGTTTTCGCGTTTCCGACAATCTTAGCTTCGGGGTACTTGTCCGCGAAGTTTTTCAGATTTGCGGAGTGGTCGGGCTCCATGTGCTGAACTATCAGGTAATCGGGTGACTTGCCGCCGAGAACCTTTTCTATATTGTCCAGCCATTCGTGCGTGAAACGGCGGTCAACCGTATCTAATACTGCGATTTTTTTACCCGTTACTACATAGGAATTATACGCCATGCCGTTTGGTACGACGTATTGACCTTCGAAAAGGTCTATATCTCTGTCGTTTACGCCGACATAATATATTCCGTCAGTGATTTTATTCATACTCTTCTCCGGTTACTTTTTTTTACAGTCTATCACAATGCCCTTATTTTGACAAGCGTTTTATGCATCTTGCGCACCGCTCTTTTCGCGCCGATTGTTATATTTCGCGCGCATAGCAAGCGATAATATAACAAGAGAGCGCGCTCATATAAGCGCGAACGCCAAAGGATTCATTCGGCGGGCGGGGCGTCCGCGCCCCTTACGGGGCAGACCACGCTAACGCTATGCGTTAGCTCGCCCGCCTCTTTATATTTGCGCACCGCTAACGCTCGCTTCGCGTGCGCAACATATACCCGTATCTGCGACGTCTTTTCCGCGTACAGCCATTTTTTCGAGGCGCCATAGGGTCACCTTATGGCGCCCGCTATCGCTTCGCTCGCTCCGAAGAAAATGTCTGCCACCCGCAAAATCCGTTCGCATCTACTGCTTGCCGTACTCTGCAATTACTCGTGCGTATTTATAAAGTGTTTATCCTTATAAAAAAAGAACGAGCTGTCATAGTCAAAGAA
>CASFAN010000035.1 GCA_949292715.1 uncultured Eubacteriales bacterium | reverse complement strand
CTGAATGATCATTTTATCCCTGGCGGAAGGATTGCGTTTCAGATACGCGCCGAATTTCTCCTCGCATCTGCCTTTGGAATAAATATCGGCATGATCGAAAAAGTTTATGCCTGCGTCGAGATCCGCGCCTATCATCGCGTCCAGATCTTTGTCGCCGAGTCCCGCTATGCGCATACACCCTTGCGCTATGCGTGAAATATTAAGGTCCGTATTTTTCGGAGTGAAATATTTCATAAAATTTCTCCCTTTGTTTTTCATAAGACGTCGCATAAAGCCGCACGACTTTTAATGTTTCCACGGACGGTTTTCGCCCGTCCAGCCGTAGCCGTCCCAATACTCTTTATCGGGCGGCGCAATGTCCAAGCGTTTATGCAGCATGCGCATGACGCCGAAATATATTTTCGTTTTAAGCGATGGTCTGACCTTGACCGCTCTGCTCTTTACCTTTGCCGCAAGGCGACGGGTTTGTTTTTCTATACGCGCTTTTATCTCCGCGCTGACCGCGTCCCATGCGACGGAACGCACATGAACGCCGTAGCGGTATATTTTGCCCGTTCCCCAGAAAAACAGACTGTCGCTCATATCTTTGTTAGCCGAATTCAAACCGCCGCCCGCTGCCGTCGATATACATACGCCGATTTTGAAAAACATATCCGGATTAGGGCGATGCAACATCCAACGGTACGCCAGATGATCGAGAAAAGATTTCATCGCACCCGTAACATGATAAACATATACGGGGCTTGCAAGCACGATCACGTCCGCTTCGTCCATCGCTTTTATTATAGGCAAAATGCGTTCGCGATGCGGGCACGCCTCTTCGCTTGTCAGCAGGCATCTGTTACAGCCGACGCAGTCGTTTCCGAAATCGCGCGGGAGAAAAAATTCTTTCACTTCCGCGCCGAGCGAATCGGCGAACATTCTTACAACGTTATAAGTCGATCCTTTATGACTTTGACCGTGTATGATAACCGCTTTCAATACTTTCTCCGTAATATTCAAGATACAATATATTTAGGCAAATGCGATTTTTCAGGACAAGAACCCCTGATCCTCGCCCTGAAAAAATATCGGTATATTGTATGCATCGAGCACCTTTTTAAATTCCGGAGTAAAAAACATATGTCCTACGCTCATAAAATTCATCAGAGTATTATGCTCACGGTCATAAAAATATACTCGGGACGTATATCCCGACTCGTATACCGCTATGTGATGAATGTGCGAAGCCTTCGCGCTCTGAGTTTTTTTAAACATTTTTACGCAATAAAACGTGCCGTCTTCAAAATAAAACGCTTCCCTGTAATAGGAATAAAGTCCGAGGATTCCGACCAACAAAAGAATACCGCCAAACACATAAAATGCCAACGGCATACCGTCAGGCGCGGAAACGCCCGCTATCTGAAGAACAGCCGCGGTTATTATAAGTCCAAGACTTATCGCAACCATTACCCATATTATTACGCCTCCCCATAAAGGCGGTTTCACTTTAAAGTCAAGATTATTCATTTCCCCTCCGATAATTCCAACGAATTATTGAATGTATTTCGCAATTTAATTTGTCTTCCTTCGGTATTTCGAGACGTCCCGTTCGCAAATTTTTCTTTGAGCACGAAAACCGCCGTTTCGAGCAACTTTATCTGAGGCAACAAATATGCTTCGTCCTCAAACAATGCGTAATGCACGCTTGCCCTGACAAAAATATATATGTCGATATTCACTCTATGCCGTGTTTGCAAAAGCATTTGAAACACTTTACAAGCAGTCCCTCTCTTTTGTTCGGATCTTTGCTTCGCACTTTCCCGCTCCTTTGATTTTATATTTATACTTTACAATATATTTACCGTTTTTGTCAATAAAGAATTGCAAAATAAATTTATAAATCAAAATAATGTAAAACACATAAAAATAAACCGCAATACCGATACGCATTGTATCAATATCACGGTTTATTCTTGGTCGAGGTGACAAGACTTGAACTTGCGACCTCACGGTCCCTAACCGTGCGCGCTACCAGACTGCGCTACACCTCGACAATCATTGTTTATTTTATGCTTCGTAACGGACGAAAGTGTATGTCACCGATTCGCCGTCGACGGTATTGCCTTCTCCGTCCGCTTCCTGCGGAATAAACTCGATCTGCAATACGTCTACCGTAACGACGTTAATCGTATAAACGACTTCGCCCCAACGGTTACCGCGTTTAAGCTCTATTGTATTTTTTACGATAAGATCGTAATCCGCGTAATACTCGGAATCGTCAACGTAAGCGACGTTTTTGCCGTCTTTTTCACCGAGCGTAACGCATTTAGTGTAATCGGTTATCGCGGTTTTGCCCGTTTCCGCATCGTATGTACCCACGTAAAAATCACCGTACATATCGTAATCTCTCGGTGCGTTCTCCACGCAAGCGGTAAACGAAAGCACGCACACCGCAAGCGTTGCAATTATGAATAATACGGACAACTTTTTCTTCATACGCGAGATTTATTATATATTATCGCGCACACGTTGTCAAGCAAATTCACTCGCATTTAGCTAAAAGACCGCAACATATTTTTTATGCGTAAGCCGTTGCATTGTTCTGCGGTTTGTGTTAAAATCTTTTTATGAGAATAGATAAATTTCTTAAAGTCAGCAGAATACTCAAAAGAAGAACGGTTGCGGGAGACGCTTGCAACGGCGGTAAAGTAACCGTAGGCGGTAAAACGGTAAAGCCCGCGTATCGCGTAAAAATAGGAGATATAGTTTCCGTATCTTTCGCCGGCGGAGAATTGCGTTTCCGCGTGCTCAGCCTGGATGAAAAAGTAAGCGCAAAGGAGGCTGACAAACTTTATGAAATACTCTGACGGGAAGCGTCGCAAAACCGCCGCGATTATTCTTTGCGCAGGCAGAGGAACGCGCACAGGGCTGCCATATAACAAAATGCTGCTCCGTATCGGCGGCGACACGGTTGCCGAACTCACTTTGCGCGCTTTCACACACAGCGGAATCTGTGACGACATAGTAATGACCGCCAACCCTGAAGATTACGATATTATACGCGAAATAGCCGATGAGAACGGAGCGTGCGTTGTATACGGCGGAGAAACGCGTACGGAAAGCGTAAGGAAAGCGCTCGCTTCCCTTTCGTCGGATACGGAAATCGTTCTTATTCACGACGGCGCGCGCCCTTTTGTTTCCCCCGAACTTATCTTATCTGCCGCCGACAGTGCGGCTGAATACGGCAGCGGTATTGCGGCGGTTCCGTCTGTGGACGCGGTCAAGGAAGCCGAAAACGGATACGTTATAAAAACGCTGAATAAAAGTTCGCTCTATAACACACAAACCCCTCAGGCTTTCCGTTTCGGAGAGATCGTCGACGCATACTCTAAGGTCGTCGGCAATTACGGCGACGACAGCGAAATTTACGAGCTTGCCGGTTACCGTGCGCGGCTTGTACGCGGCGAATACGGCAACACGAAGATTACTACGCACGCAGACGTATTCAGATTGCCGGGAGAATACAGAACGGGCATAGGGTTCGACGTTCACCGTCTTTCCGAAAACCGCGATCTCGTTCTCGGCGGAGTGCTGATTCCCTATCCGCTCGGACTGCTCGGGCACAGCGACGCAGACGTACTCGTTCATGCGATAATGGACGCCATGCTGTCTGCCGCGGATATGCCCGACATAGGCGTACTGTTCCCCGATAACGATCCCGCATACAAAGGCATTTCGAGTATTTTACTCCTCGATAAAGTATGCGGATTTCTGAAAGAACGCGGCGTAAAACTCATAAACGTTTCCGCTGTGGTCATGGCGGAAAAGCCTAAGCTCGCCGGATATATCCCTGCTATACGCGAAAGTCTCGCGCGTACGCTTGCGCTTCCCGTTCAGAACGTAAACGTCAGTGCGACGACGACGGAAAAACTCGGTATATGCGGCGAAGGCAAAGGCATGGCGGCTTCGGCAATCGTGCTTGTTACCGTATAAACGATATTTTTTGTTTAATAATTACAAACATACGGGAAATCGCATATAATATAATTAAGCATACGGGAAATATACGAAGATAAGGCTTATACGGCGAGCAAAACGCTCTGTCACTCTTGACAAATTGTCCCGAATATGATAATATCTTAACGCTATGGGGATGTTCGGTTTCGACGGGTAACCGAACTCGTGATACAAGCATGCGGAAGGCGGCGGCTTCCTTAAAACGTCAAACAGCAATAAATGCTAAAAAAACAACTTCAAGAGTAAGCGCTCCCGCTTTCGGCGGCAGCCTTGCTTGCGCAGCATAACGTCTGCGCCGTCGGCGCGGCAGCTCACCGAGCCGCGTTCGGCGTCATCAGGTGAAAACTTTTGCGGCAACGGGCATAGCCGCAATCGTACACATGCCCTCGCCCGTTGCGTTTCGTTTGCTTCAACGCAACAGGCTAAACTTTAAGCAAAATAAGCATGTAGAAGGTTACGGGCGACATTATTCGGACAGGGGTTCAACTCCCCTCATCTCCACCAAACGCGACGTATACGCACACTCTGCGTTTACGTCAGAATTAGAAACCGCTTTGTCGGTTTCTTTTTCATTTTCGGGCATTTTTTGGGCGTTCTCGCCGTCGTCGCCGTGTCCGTCTGGATAATCGGGGAAAATCAGATTTAAGAGCAATTCGCCCTGTTGCCCGCCTTTAAGGTGAAACA
>CASFAN010000034.1 GCA_949292715.1 uncultured Eubacteriales bacterium | reverse complement strand
TATACCCCAAAACATTTGTATTTGCAAAATGTTTATGTTAAAATACGATTAATTAAAGAGAACGCGGATGCACGAGCGGTTTTTTATGCGGCGAGCGCAGACGCATTGTCGGAAAAGATCCTACAATTTTTAACAGGAGATAGAAAAATGAAAAAGATTCTTGCGGTAGTGCTTGCCGCAGTTATGATGACCGCCGCTGTCGTCGCATTCGGCGCGTGCGGTGGAAACGGTAAAGAAACGCTTTACGTTTATACCAATGCTGCGTTCGCTCCTTGGGAGTATATGAACGAGTATAACGAAGTCGTCGGCGTCGACGTCGATATCGCAAACGAGATAGGCGAGGTACTCGGCTATAACGTAGAAGTGCGCGACGTGGCTTTCGGCAGCATTTTCACCGAAGTGCAGAACAACGAAATGGCTATCGGTCTTGCGGGCATAACCGTTAATGCAGAGCGTGAAGAAACGGGTATTTTCTCGGATTCTTACGCGACCAGCACGCAGTACGCTATCATTCCCGACAGCATGGCTTCTTCAGTGGTAGAAGGAAAACTTCCCGTTTCCGCGCTTGCGGGTAAAAAGATAGGTACGCAGGAAAGCACCACCGGTTTCTTCCTTATAGACGAAGCGGTAAACGGCAGCACCGACGAAGAAACGGGCGAGCATGTCAAAGGCGAACTCGAGGGTACGGACGCAAAATGCTATTCTTATAAAAACGGCATTATTGCAGGACAGGATCTCGGTACTCAGATAGACGTTCTCGTTATCGACGAACTTCCAGCGAAATCCATCTGGAACAACAAATCCGGTTATCAGGTTGTCGAAGTGGACGCAGAACCCGAGTCTTATGCTGTTTATCTCAATAAAAACGCTACAAAGCTCAGAGACGATATTAACAAGGTTATAACTGCTCTCGTTGATAACGGCGTTATCGACTACTGGCTGCTTAAACACAGCGGAGCCATTATCTGAGTAAAAGAAAAAAAATTATCTGCAAATTCTGCGGAGCGGATAAGCTCCGCAAAATTTGCTTTTTACGGGTTTTACCGTAGGGAGAGACGAATATGATCATATCCGCAACTTCGGCAGAACAAAACGTGTTCGAAATGCTTTGGAACGATCGCGGAGCATTCGGCAACGCTTTGCTTGTTACTCTTGCGATAGCGGGCGCCGCTTTGCTGATAGGGCTTTTAATAGGTCTTGTCTGCGCGTCGGTCAAGATAGCGCCGAAAACCAATATTATTATTAAGGTCCTTGATAAAATAGCCGGATTTTACATAACGGTTATCCGCGGCACGCCCACGCTTTTGCAATTGCTTATCATTGCGAACGTCGTGCTCATCGGTTTCAAAACAATGCCTACGAATATTTTCGTTCCCATGTTTGCGTTCGGTATAAACAGCGGCGCTTATATGGCGGAAATATTCCGCAGCGGTTTCAATTCCGTAGACAAGGGGCAGCTTGAAGCGGGACGTTCGCTGGGTTTGAGTTGGTTTGCCACTACTCGTAAAATAATAATACCGCAGGCGGTAAAAAACGTTATTCCGACGATATTTAACGAAGTTATAATACTTGTTAAGGAAACGTCTGTCGTAAGTTATATATTTATGGCTATCGGCGGCGATCAGGTCTGGGATTTGCTGGGAATTGCGGACAAGCGCGGCACGAGTACCGGGCAGTATATGGCATATATAATCACGGCGGCGATAATATATCTTGCCGTAGTACTTTTGCTTACGCTCGTGCAGAAAATAATCGAAAGGAGGTTCAGTATTAGTGATCGACGTTAGAAATCTTTATAAGAATTTCGGTAAGGTCAAAGTGCTTAAAGCCGTTTCGGTACAGATCGAAAAGGGCGAAAAAGTCGCTATCATCGGTCCGTCCGGCAGCGGTAAGAGTACGCTTCTGCGTTGTATGAACCTGCTCGAAGAACCTACTTACGGGGAGGTATGGATAAACGGAAGGCTTATAACTCCGCCCGATCCGTATCTTCACCGCGATATAATAATGAGCTCGAAGACGTTCAAGCGGATTTTCGCACTCAGAAAATCGGACGTCGAACAGGGTTATATGACCGAAGACGAGCTGACCGCCGCGGTAATAGCGGAAATAAAGCAACGCGACTATCTGCGCCGTCACGAGGGCGGAACATATAAAAAACTTATGAAGCAGGTAGTGCGCGACTACGGAGAAAACGTCAACAAAGTGCGCCGCGGCATAGGTATGGTGTTTCAGCATTTCAATCTTTTCAACAATAAAACGGTGCTTCAGAACCTTACGCTCGCGCCTACTTTGCTCGGACTGAAAAACAAAGAGGCGGCGGAAGCGTACGCCATGAAAATGCTTCGCCGTATAGGGTTGGAGGATAAGGCTCACGTTTATCCTTCCACGCTTTCGGGCGGGCAGAAACAGCGTATCGCAATCGTCCGCGCGCTTTGCATGAATCCCGAATATATGCTTTTCGACGAGCCTACGAGCGCGCTCGATCCCGAAATGGTCGGAGAAGTTCTGCAACTTATGAAAGAGCTTGCCGACGAAGGAATGACTATGGTTATAGTCACTCACGAAATGGGATTCGCGCGTGAAGTCGCTACGCGCGTACTCTTTATGGACGACGGCAGAATAAAGGAACAGGGACCTCCTTCCGAGATTTTCGGCAACCCTAAGGATCCGAGACTCAAAGACTTCCTGTCCAAGGTTTTATGATTGAGTTTTTTCGGTAAGAAAATAAAAGGTTTTTATATGCACCCCCGATTTTCACAATGTTATGGCGGAGGTGCATATTTATTTTAAGATCGCATTAAAATATGCGGAAAGGGAAAGTTATGATAGAATTAAAAGGAAAATACAATACAGCGAAAATTTTTACGGACATTGTCGACGAATCGTCTGTTTCGCAGATCATTGCGCTTTGCAATCAGGAATTCGTTTCGGACAGCCGTATACGCATGATGCCCGACGTGCATGCGGGCGTAGGCTGCACGATAGGCACGACGATGACGATAAAAGACAAAATCGTTCCCAATCTCGTGGGAGTGGACATCGGTTGCGGTATGGAAACGGTACGCATACGCGAAAAACATTTCGAGGCGCAGAAACTGGATAAACTGATACGCGAAAAGATTCCTTCGGGCTTTTCGGTAAGAAGTAACGCTCATCGGTATATCGACGAAGCGGAGCTGGACGGGCTTTACTGCGCAAAGCGTTTCGATCTTGCGCGTGCGGAAAAGAGTATCGGTACGCTGGGCGGCGGAAACCATTTCATCGAAGCGGATAAGGACGACGAAGGGAACATTTACATAGTCGTACATTCCGGCAGCCGACATCTCGGCGTGGAAGTCGCGAAGTATTATCAGGAAGAAGGATACAGAGCTCTTAACCGCACGGACGAAAACTCGGTCAGATTGCTTATAGAGAGCATGAAGCGCGAAGGGCGTGCGAGCGAGATAGAAGGTGAGCTGAAAAAACTTAAAGATACCGTGCGCACGCATATCCCCAAAGAGCTTGCGTACGTATCCGGCGAACTTTTCGGCAAATATATCCACGACATGAAGATAGTTCAGCATTTTGCCGATCTCAATCGCCGCGCGATTGTAGACGAAATAATAAAAGGCATGAAATTCCATGTCGAAGATCGTTTCACTACCGTTCATAATTATATAGATACCGACAATATGATACTGCGCAAAGGCGCGGTGTCGGCTCAGAAGGGCGAAAGATTGCTTATCCCTATAAATATGCGCGACGGAAGTCTGATCTGTACGGGTAAGGGTAACGAGGATTGGAACTGCTCCGCGCCGCACGGTGCGGGACGGCTTATGAGCCGAGCAAAGGCAAAACAGTCTTTTACCGTTTCCGAATTCAAGAAGCAGATGACGGGAATTTACACTACGTCTGTGTCGGGCGCAACGCTCGACGAATGTCCGATGGCATATAAGGGAATGGACGATATAATCAATAACATAGGACCGACGGCGGATATAGTGAAAATAATACGTCCCGTCTATAATTACAAAGCGGGCGAAGAAGACTGAGGTTTTTCGGAAAGCCGGTCTGAAAACGCTTTTCAGGCGCTGATCGCACAATTTGTCTGTAATATAAAATCAGTTGACAAGGGTTGACAAAAATGATATTATTTAGACTGCAAGACAGGGGGAAAATACGGCGCAAGGTGCAAACGCGCGCCGCCGATGACGGTCAGCCGAGCGGTTTAACCGAGGTTGATCTGTAATATCCGTGTAATCAGGAGGTTTTAAGAATATGAAGAAAATCGATTTGAGCAAATACGGCATCACCGGTACCACCGAGGTCGTATACAACCCGTCTTACGAGATGTTGTTCGAAGAGGAAACCAAGCCCGGACTCGAAGGCTTCGAGAAAGGACAGGTAAGTGAACTGGGAGCGGTTAACGTTATGACCGGTATCTACACCGGACGTTCTCCCAAAGATAAGTTCATCGTTATGGA
>CASFAN010000033.1 GCA_949292715.1 uncultured Eubacteriales bacterium | reverse complement strand
GACTTCGTTCCATGCAATATCTTTAACCAAAAACTGTGAAGTCTGTTTGGACGCGCCTATAAACGTGCTACCGTCCGTACCGAGCACCGAAGACGAACCGCCGTTAGATTTGTACCAATCGTTCAGCTCGGAATTCACGGTAAGTCCTGCTTCGGTAAGTCCCTGATAAAGCGTTACTCTGTCGTTAAGCGCACCGCCTTCCACGCCGCCCGAACCCTGACCGGTATGTACGGAATAATAAGACGCGGCGCCGTAAAGCGTGACCTTTTCGTCCTTATTTATCGGGAGAGCGGGCTTACCGCCGACATCTTCGTTTTTAAGCAATACGGCGCCTTCGGCCATCGCCTCTTCGATGATATCGACGCTCGCCTGTCTTACTTCCGCCATATTTTTGAATTTGGTGTTATAGTACAGATTCCCTTCGACCGCGCCCTGACCTATCTGCGTTTCGATACCGAGCTTTGAATTTATAATGGACGCATTATTAAGCAATATCGGAGCCGCCGTCATCAAAAGAACCGTAATCACGAACATAACGTGAAACAATATTTTGAATATTAAATGTGTATTTTTCAATGCTTTCATCGTTTTCTCCTTTATACCTTACCTTCTGCGAGTTCCTTACCGTCGTTTTCCGGCTTCGTTTTCCTGTTCTGCGGCAGATACATAGCCACGGAAGCGACTATGAACGAAATTATGAAAGAAAACATACTGAACCACACGGGCGCTCCCAACGAAAAAAGTTTTCCCATAGAAAAGCCGTCGAAAAACTGCGTGGAAAAATAATCCTGAAAGTTTTCCGCGCCCACAAAAAACATAAGGCACATAAGATCGCATATCATAAGCGCTGCGGGCGCGAGCTGCGACGTTTTGCGGAACAGAGAAAGCGCCGCGAACGCTATAAGGCCTATTACGCAGGAAACGATAACGCCCGCACTGAAAAGTCCTTCTTCGACTTTTCCTATCTGCGAATAAGTTATCATGTGAATAAAAGTCAAAAGCCACGCCGCAAGAGCTACGAAACAACCTATCCATTTTGTTTTTATCGTTATTTTTATTTCGTCAATTATCATTTTTTATCCCCCTCCGTTACGCTTCGTCTACGGTATCGGATATTGCGCCGACTCCCGCGAGTATGGCTCCGTCAGCATGAAGTTTAATCGCGTCGAAATTATGCGGCGACGTCTGGTTATACTCGAACGTAAGCACATTGAGTCCGCGCTGCACCTGAATACTAATTCCCGGCATCGTATAAGGCGTAAAGTAATTGCCGGAGCCGCCCGAAGGAATCGTTTGTCCTGTCGTAAATTCATTACCGTTCAGTTTCATTACATATCCGTCGTCAAAAGCCGATTCTTGGGGACGCTTGCAAACAAGGATTTCGAGTTCTATTTCCGTGCTTTCGGTAGATATAAACTCAAACTCAATCTTCATTCCCGAAGAAAAGTTTCTCAAGCAAGCGCCGCCGCTGCAATCCTGACCTTTAATATTGCCTTCCGAACCGACGTTGGAAAGATAAGGTTTGTCTGCATCGGGTAAAGTCGCCTTCTGCTCCTGCGTAAGAAGTTCGCCGTCTTTATAAAGATTAGCGGTTTCCGCCTCTAAAGTCGTTTCGGAAACAAGCATGCTTTCGTCTATCGCCCCGATCACGCTGACATTTAACGAGCTGAAAACCGTCGGATATCTGACGCTGACCACATCTATCGAAGTAATGTTTTCCGACATTATTATGTCCGAAGCGTTTGTGTAAATCTCCTCCTGCCCGGTTATTCTGAATCCGTACTCGGGAGCAGGCAAATCGTCTATCCTGACTACGTTTTCTATTGCAGGATCTTTAGCCATAAGCATTATTTCACTGTTCTCTTTGTCAAAAGAAAACCTGTCTCCCGCAAAATACGAAGAAGAGTATTTCGCTTCCGTAAGACGCATAATGCCCTTTATTCCGGTAGCTTCATCTTTCGTCGCAAACTCGCCGCCCGCAAAAACCGCGATCAGAACGCTTCCCGCAAATAACAGCGCGAGCAACGCTATGGCTATCGTTTTTACCAACGTAAGATGAGATACCAAGAAATCTTTTACGTTTGAAGCTGACTTCATTTTTCCTCCTATTAAAATAAAATGAGGCTACGAACGTTCGCATCCTCATACAACTTAATAATTAGCTTTAAAAAACGCACAGAGAACCCACCCGTTCGGTTGCCACATAAATTATATAACGGACCCCCCCCCCGGTCAATTGCAATTCTTGCACAAAATGAATCAAAAACTTTGCAATTTTGTTACTTATGATTTATTTTTGTAAACTTAAAAAAGCTTTATTGCAAAAGCAACAAGCTCTGCCGTTTCGCATATATCGAAAACATAACAATATAATTTCATTTATGTTGTAATAGAAACAATAATCTTCTGATATAAAGCACGAGGCTGTCGCATTGCTATGCGACAGCCCCGTGTGCAGTTCTATTTATTTCACAGTGTTTTTATCACGCGGCAAGGAACGCCGACGGCTACGGAATTTGCGGGGATATCGCGCGTCACCACGCTGCCCGAACCGATGACGGAGTTCTCTCCTATCGTTACTCCCGGATTTACCGTAACGCCCGCGCCAAGCCATACGTTATCGCATATCGTTATCGGAGCGCCGTATTCCAGACCGCTTATACGAGTATCCTTGTCCAGCGGGTGCGTTGCCGCTATGAGATTCACGCGCGGTCCGATAAGCACGTTATTGCCTATCGTCACCTTGCAAACGTCGAGGACTATACATTCGTAGTTAATAAAAACTTTATCGCCGAGAAATATATTCTTGCCGTAATCGCAATGAAAAGGCGGTTTTATCGCACATTCTTTTCCGACGTTGCCGAGCAACTCTTTCAGCAAACTTTCCCGCTTTTCGGGTTCGTCCTCGGCGGTGGCGTTGTATGCGGCGGTGAGTTTTTTCGCCGCGACGTACTCTCTGCCAAGCTCCTCGCCAAACGCGGTGTAAAGCATTCCCGCTAACATTTTTTCTTTTTCCGTCATATTCCCTCCTTGTTTGATTCAACGTTCAGCGCGGCACTACGATATGATCGTCCTCGGGCGGCTGAACGAAATAGAACTCGCACGCCTGACGCGTCACGTCGGGAAGATGAAGTCTGAAATTCGGCAAGTTCACCCGAGTAAACTCGTAACGGAACGTATAATAACGGGATACAGAAAGCGGCGCGTAAAGCGGAAAATTGTTTTCGTAACACTCGTTATACATTCCTTCTATCGTAAAGTTTTTAAGCGCGCCGTTTTCGACGGTAAAAGAGAAACCGCTCGACAGCACCGTCCTTCCGTTTTCCGACGAGATGACTTCGCTGCCGTTAAAGAACGTCTGCAAAAGCGCGTCAGAATCGAGCAAGGCATACCCGCGCGAATGTCCGCGGATCTTTTTATACAGAAACGGATTATATATTTTCCCGTTGCCTTCGAAAAGCTCCGCTTCGTTGCCTTTAAAATAAAACCGCGCCTGCTCCCACTCGGCTTTCTGACCTCCGCCGGTGATTTCGGTATACAGACATTTCACCCCTTTTTCGCCGCCTTTGTAATACGTTATGCGCTCGGCGCACTTCGAGTTTTTTACCGTGTAATGCCACGTAACCGAAAGCAACACGATAAACGCCGCAAACGCAACTCCTATTATCCCTTCGCACACGAAATATATTACGTCGTACTGTTTCCAGATTACCTGAAAAACCACTATTGCCGCCACGATAAGCAGACACAGCGCGATAAGCAAAGGGTATTTGAACCTGAGCGCGAATTTATTGGACTGCGACTTGACGATAACGGCGTTTTCCACCGCGTTAAATGCACCCGAAAATTCGTCGCGCGCAGCCGCAAGTTCTTTTTCGATGTCCGTGTATGACTTCACCTTATCACTCCGAGAGAAGCTTGCGGACAAGTTCGCCCGCTATCTTGGGGTTGGTCTTGCCTTTCGTCGCTTTCATAAGCTGACCGACGAAGAAGGAAAGCACCTTTTCGTTTCCGTTTCTGAAATCGTTCGCGGGACCGGGGTTAGCCGCGATTATGTCGCGCACGAGTTTTTCTATCTCGCCCGCGTCGTTGTTCTGGCGAAGTCCGAGTTCGTCCACGGCTTTTGCCGCGCTTTCATTCGGGTTCAGCCACATTTTATCGAGCACGTCGCGGGAAGCAACGAGGTTTATTTCGCCTTTGTCCACAAGCGCGAGCAGTTCCGCGAGCTGCGAAGAAGTAACGCCTACGACTATTCCGTCCTCGCCCGCCGTCTTGCCTTTGCGCATTATCTCGCTCATTACATAGTTTGCCGCTTTCTTGGCGTTCGCTCCCGCTTTTACCGCTCCGTCGAACAGCTCGGCTATTTCGGGTTCGGACGTAAGCTGAGAAGCGTCGTAATCGGAAAGTCCGAGTTCGCTCACGTAACGCTTGCGGCGCGCGCGTTTAAGCTCGGGCACTTCCGCTTTTATTCTCGCGATGTCTTCGTCGCTCATAACAACGGGCATAAGATCGGGTTCGGGGAAATAACGGTAATCCTGCGCGTCCTCTTTACTGCGCATACCGTAACCCGTGCCCGTATTGTCGTCGAAATGCCGCGTTTCCTGAACGACTTTCCCGCCGCTTTCGAGCACTTCGGTCTGACGTCTTATTTCCGCCTCTATCGCGCGGCGTACGCTGCGGAAAGAATTGAGGTTCTTGGTTTCGGTACGCGTTCCGAGCGGTTCGCCGGGACGGCTGAGCGACAGGTTGACGTCCGCTCTTATCGAGCCTTCCTGCATACGGCAGTCGGACACTCCCGAATATCTGAAAATGCTTGCAAGCTCTTCGAGGAACGCGACGGCTTCGTCCGCGCTGTGCATATCCGGTTCGGTCACGCACTCCATAAGCGGAACTCCGCAACGGTTGTAGTCGACCATGGTGCAGTTGCCGCTGTGTACGAGCTTGCCCGCGTCCTCTTCGAGGTGTATGCGATTAAGCCGCACCGTCTTTTCTTCCCCGTTTACGTCGAACGTAATGCTTCCGCCTATGCAGAGCGGCAAGTCGTACTGGCTGGTCTGCCATGCCTTGGGAAGGTCGGGATAGAAATAATTCTTTCTGTCCCACTTGGAGAACCTGTTTATTTCGCAGCCGATCGCGCAACCCGCGCGCACCGTATACTCCACCGCCTTACGGTTGAGAACGGGCAGCACGCCGGGATGTCCCGCGCACACGGGACAGGTGTTGGTATTCGGTTTTGCTCCGAACACGTTGCGGCAGGAGCAGAACAGCTTTGTTTCCGTTTTAAGTTCGCAATGGACTTCAAGTCCTATGGTGGCTATATATTCGCTCATTTTCACTCCCTCCCGCCTTTCTCGAATATTTCGGCAAGGCTGAGCAGCGTTTTTTCGCAGTAAGGCTTGCCTATCAGCTGCATACCTATTGGCATGCCGTCGCCGTCATATCCGCAATTGACGGACAGCGCGGGCAGTCCCGCGATATTCACGGGAACGGTGAACACGTCGCCGAGGTATGCCGCCGTCGTATCGCCCGCGTTACTGCCGAGCTTGTACGCCGTCGTGGGCGCGGTCGGACATATAAGCGCGTCGCAGCCCGAAAGCGCGTTGTCAAAGTCTTTTTTGATGAGCGTACGCGCCTTGCTCGCGCGCAGATAGAACGCGTCGTAATATCCCGACGAAAGTACGAAGTTACCCAGCATTATGCGGCGTTTTACTTCCGCGCCGAAAAACTCGGTGCGCGATTTATAATATATTTCGTCCAGCGTCTTGCACCCTTCCGCGCGTCTGCCGTACTTGATACCGTCGTAACGCGAAAGATTGCTCGTCGCTTCCGCGCTCGAAAGAATATAATAGCACGCAAGCGCCATATCGAAACTTCCTATGCTCGTTTCCACGATCTCCGCGCCGTTATCTTCATAGAACTTTATCGCCTTTTCCAGCGCGGCTCTTATCGTAGCGTTAAGCGCGGTCGGGAAAAACTCCTTAGCTACGCCTATCTTCCTGCCTTTGAGCGAAGTGAAATCATCGCCTTTGTCGAGATCGCCCGCGTAAGAAGTGGAATCCCCCGCGTCGTGACCCTTGATGACGTAGTATACGGTGCGGCAATCCGCAACGTTTCGCGCAAGCGGTCCTATCTGATCGAGAGAGGACGCGAACGCGACGAGTCCGTTACGCGATACCGCAGAATACGTCGGTTTGAGTCCGACCACGCCGTTGAAAGCCGCAGGCTGACGTATCGAACCGCCGGTATCCGAGCCGAGCGACGCGTAAGCCTGATAAGACGCAACCGCGACCGCGCTGCCGCCGCTGCTTCCGCCGGGCACTCTCGTCGGATCGACTGCGTTTTTCACGACTTTATACGCCGAAAATTCGCTCGTCGAACCCATTGCGAATTCGTCCATATTGGCTTTACCGACGATGACGGCTCCCGCCGCTTTGAGTTTTTTAACTACGAACGCGTCGTAAGGCGGAATGTAGTTTTCGAGAAATTTAGACGCGCAGGTAGTGCGCACGCCTTCCGTGCAGATATTGTCCTTTACTGCGACGGGTACGCCGAGCAAAGGCGCGTCTTTTCCTTCGGCAATAGCTTTGTCAGCCGCGCGCGCCGCTTCCATCGCAGCTTCTGCGCAGACGGTGACGTACGCGCCGTAATCTTCGTGTTCCTTTATGCTTTCAAGCACCGCTTCGGTGACTTCGACGGAACTGACCTTACGCTCCGCAAGGTCTTTTTTTATTTCTCCGAGGCTTTTTTTAACTATGTCTTTCATACGCGCCTCACTCCACCACTCTGGGTACTATATACGATTCTTCGTCGCGTTCGGGCGCGCAGGAAAGCAGTTTTTCCCTGTCGAACGGCTCGCCCGCCTTGTCCTCGCGAAGCACGTTCACCGCCGAAAGGATATGTGCGGTCGCGTCCACTTCGGACGCGTCGAACGTGTCGAGAGTTTTCACCTGTTCGAGCATGGCTGCGAAATGCTTTTCCATGCCCTTTTCCTCCTCCGCACTCAGCTCTATACGACTGAGTTTAGCGGTATGTCTGATGATATCGGTTGTTATTTCCATAAATTCACCTGCCGATGATTTTTCTCGTTTTACAGTCTGACGGGAACGCCGCGTTCCGCCAGATATTTTTTCAGATCGCTTATTTCCAGCTCGCGGAAATGGAACAGCGAAGCCGCAAGCGCCGCGCTCGCTCCCGCTCCGAAAGCCTCGAAAAAATGCTCCTTGCTTCCCGCTCCGCCCGAAGCGATAACGGGAACGCTGACCGCCTGCGCTACGGCGCGGGTCAGTTCGAGATCGAATCCCTTTTTCGTGCCGTCGGCGTCCATGCTCGTAAGCAGTATTTCTCCCGCTCCGAGCCGCGCGCCGCGCTCGCACCATTCCACAGCGTCGATGCCTTCGTTTTTACGCCCGCCCGCGGTATACACCGTCCAGCGGTCGCCCTCGCGTTTGGCGTCCACGGCAAGCACCACGCACTGACTGCCGAACAGCTCCGCGCCCTCTTTTATGAGTTCGGGGCGATGTACCGCCGCGCTGTTCACGCCCACTTTGTCCGCGCCTGCGCGAAGAAGCGCGCGCATATCGTCTATGCTCCTCACGCCGCCGCCCACCGTAAACGGTATGAACAGTTTTTCCGATACCCGCCGCACCATATCGACGACGGTATTTTCGCCGCGGCAGGTCGCGGTTATGTCGAGAAAGACTATTTCGTCCGCACCCGCGCGTTCATAAGCCGCCGCGTTTTCCACGGCGTCGCCCGCGTCCACGAGGTCGACGAAATTCACTCCTTTTACCACCCGCCCGTCCTTCACGTCCAGACAGGGAATTATTCTTACCGACGTCACTTAAAGCATCTCCGTTTATCCGTGCCGAAAGGCGCGGTCATAATTCAATGAAATTGCGCAGCAGCCGCAACCCGCTTTCGCCGCTCTTTTCGGGGTGAAACTGAGTCGCGAAAATATTATCCCTCTCGACGGCGGCGGTAAACGTTTCGCCGTATTCCGCAGTCGCCGCTTCGTCGCGCTTGTCCTCGGCGTGCGCGCAGTAACTGTGGACGAAATAAAAGTAATCGTTTTTTATCCCGCGCATAAGCCGACTTTCGCTCGAAGGCTCGATACTCGTCCATGCGATATGCGGAAGATTCAGCCCGCCCGACTTTATCTTCGTTACCTTTCCGCGAATAAGCCCGAGACCTTTGTTGAAACCGAATTCGTCCGAGCTGTCGAAAAGCAATTGCAGACCGAGGCAGATACCGAGAAGCGGAGTACCGCGTGCGACAGCCGATTTTATAGCCTCGTCTGCTCCGCGCGCTCCGAGCAGTTTCATACACTCGCCGAACGCGCCCACACCCGGAAGTATGAGTTTGTCCGCAGCGGCTATTTTGTCCGCGTCGCTCTCTATAACGGGTGTCTCTCCGAGAAAGCGTACTGCGTTCGCCACGCTTCTGAGGTTGCCCGCTCCGTAATCGATAACAGTGATCATATTCAAAGGTATTATATAATAAACGGAGAGCAAAGGTCAAACAAATATTTGCCTTAACGCCGACGTTGTGGTATAATTACCGAAAAGTAAGGCGGAGGAAAGAGTATGAACGGCAGCGATACGCTTAAAAACGTCGCCGAATACATCCGACGTAAATACGGGATTAAGCCCGATTACCCTTTCGAAGACGATACTCCCGTATTCAGACATACCGACAACGGCAAATGGTTCGCCATCGTTATACGCGACGTTCCGAACGCAAAACTTTGCGGAGGCGAAGGCAGATCGGACGTAATAAACTTTAAGTGCGATCCTCTGCTCGCTTCATGCGCCGCGGACGGAAAAAGAATTTTCCCCGCTTATCACATGAACAAACGGCACTGGATCTCCGTAATGCTCGACGGGTCGGTGAGCGCGGACGAGATAAGCGCGTTTGCGGATCTGAGTTATAAACTTACGGGTCAAAGGAGCAGAAATGACGGAAAAGGATATAATGAAACTGTTTGAAAAATACGACGGCGAAATAAGCATGTCCGACTTCACGCCCGACGAACTTGCCGAGCTGATAGCTGCGGAAAACGAGGAAGAACTTCCCGTTTCGTTCAAAGAAAAGTATTTCGCGAAATACGACGACGTTAAAGTCAACAACTCAAAGAAGTTGTCAAGACTCGACTGGTAAGGGAAACGAACAAAAAATTACCCGGACTCGACCGATAAAGGAAAAAATATGAACAGCGATAAAATTTTTGAAGTAAAAGTAAATTTCGATTTTGCCGAACAGAAGAAAAGACAGACGCACGAATGGACGTTGCTTTCCCGCGCGGCGTCCGCCTCCCCGCTTACCCTTGCGGTAAAATTAATAATCGGCGTACTTGCGATAGCCGCAGCCGTCGTTTTCTTCATATTTACGGACGAAGGCAATAAATTCGGCATTGCCGCGGTAACCGCTATCGTAATCGCAGCGATATGTATTTCGGGCGCGGTTACGGATATGGCGCTTACGCGTATCAAACGCAAAAAAACGCTTGCGAAACTCGACGAACATCTTAAAGAAACATTCGGAAAACTGCCCGAAACCTGCGAAATGACTTTCACGTTCGGAAACAACGTCACGATAACCGCGGAAGATACCGTAACTGCCGCGGAATATTCCGAGTGCTACGCCGTCGAATTCGAAAACTTCGTCGCAGTCGACTTCGGCGACAGCTGTTGTTATTGCTTTTCGTCCGAAGAACTCGGCGATAAATGCGCAAGAATAAAAAAACTGCTCAAAAAACACGGCGAACGTTATCAATACCTCTTACGCAAAGACTTCGGCGCGTACCGTCTTGAAATCGAACCGAAAGAAAATTCCCAAAAAGCCGCAAAATAAACGAGCGCATAAAAATCTCCGCACACGAGCATACTGAAAGTATGAAAGAAAAACGCAAAAAAGAGGGCGAATTCTGCCCCACTTCAGAAGAAAACAGCAATACCGCTTACCGTCTTATGCACAGATACTTCTATTTGTAAAGACGAAAACGATATATGCGCATATTTGCAATCGAAAGTGGCTGCCGCATTCAGCAATGCGGACAGCCACTTTTTATTACATCACACTCCATTTGGCGTAAAGCCTGAATTCGACGCCTTCCTCTATGCGCGGGGAATCGCCGAAATCCCATGCGGTCACGCATTCGGGTTCGGTATACCAACCGCCGAAAGTATATCCATCGCGTTCGGGTGCGGGCGGCTCGGATATCGTTTTTCCCGTTCCGATATTGTCAAGCCTATAATACCCGCCGTTCACTTCGTCGGAATAATTGTTCATAAATACGATATTAGCGGGCGCATAATCGCCGGAAAAATCGCCGCTTTCATATAACGTTTTATATAAATATATACGATTAAATTCGCCTATGTCGCGAATAGTCGTGTTATGGCATGAACACAGCATTATTTCCAATT
>CASFAN010000032.1 GCA_949292715.1 uncultured Eubacteriales bacterium | reverse complement strand
CGCGTGCGACCGCCGCTAAGTGACCTTGCGGCGGTAAAAAAACACGCCTTTGCGCCGAAAAGATACCGCAAGCGCGGGTGTATATGGCGCACGCCTTTGGCGAGCGTTAGCGGTGCGCCGAATAAAAAAGACAACCGATATTGCGTCTATATGGCAGCGTTAAGCCAGTAAAGGAGCGAAATTTCACAAAAAATTTCGCTCCTTTGCGATTAAGCTTAACGCAACAACCCCGCGTTAGCGGTGCGCAACTAAAAGGTTAGCGGTGCGCCGATTATGAACGGACGATATCCGCAATGATTTTTACTACCTTATCAATACCCAGACTGCTGCTGATGGTAAGGTGGTAATTCTGAGTTTTACCCCATTCGGTGTAAGCGTATTTGCGGTGGTAGTTAGCGCGCGCTTTATCGTTTTTCTTGATAAATTTGCGCGCTTTGTCTTCGCTTATGTCGTGACGCGAACGGATCCTTGCGACTCTTTCTTCGAGCGGGGCATGAATGAATACGTTCAGACAGGGGATTTTATGTTTGTTGAGGATATCCGAAGCGCATCTTCCGACGATCACGCAGTCGCTTTTTTTCGCGAGCTGAATAATCGCCTGACTCTGCGCTATGAATATCTGGTCATAAATGGGTAAGAAGTGATTGGTACTGAAAAGCCCGTATCCGTACATATACCCCGAATAATCCAGTCCCATAGAGCTTTTGTCTTCGCTGTCCGCAACCGTATCTGCAGGGAATCCCGAAATCGATGCCGTAAGCTCCGTAACCGTTTTGTCATAGCAGGGAATGCCGAGAAGATCGGCAAGTTTGTGTCCTATTTCGCTTCCGCCGGAACCGTATTCTCTGCTTATAGTTATAGTCATTATAGTTCCCTCCTTATCGGATAAATTATTCGATTATATTATAGCACGTCTCGCGGCGATTTTCAATACGGTTCGGAAAAATAATATAAAAAATTTTTATTGTCGGTTTACTCTATCAGAGTGCAATCTTCGAGCGTGGGATCTCCGCTTACGTCGCAATCGGGATATCTGTCTTCGAAGCGGAAATACGGAGGCAGGTCGCGCGGAGAATAACCGGTGATGCTTCTGAACATGCGGTTGAAATTGCGTATTGTGGAAAAACCTGTTTTAATGGAAAGTTCAGTCATCGACACTTCGGGCTGAGCTCGCATTATGGCGACGGCGTGTTTGATTCTTACGTTATTGAGATACTGGGAGAACGTCATGCCGAGCTGCTTGTGAAACAGCCTTGAAAAATACGCGTCGCTGAATCCCGCGAAAGCCGCCGCTTTTTCAAAAGTATAGTCGGCGTAATTTTCTTCCACGTCGTCAAGCAATTTTTTAAGAGTGTTTACGCTCGCGTCCGCGTGTACGTTTCCCGTAACGGGAAGATTTCTGAACAGATCGATGATGAGCAGTTCGGTACGCGCGTTAGCCGCCTGTGCATAATATTCTCCTTTTTCGCTGAGTTCACGCTTTATGTAAGCATATGCGTCGGGAATGGATTCCGATCCTATAATGAGCGGGGAGAACGGACGCACGTCTCCGCAGGCGCGCTTGACGAGTTCGTCTTTAAAAATAAAAACGAGCAGATACGTTTCTTCGCGTGCCTGCATATAGTGTATCTCTCCGCTGTGTATGTACATCGCGTCGCTCGCTCCGAGCGTATATTTTTTTCCTCCGCAAAATACGTCTATTCTTCCGCGTTCGACATAAAGTAATTCGCAGTCGTAGTGCCAGTGTAAAAGATTGTGAGAATTGCGATATTTGCCGACCCAGACGCGTTCTTCACCGTTATATGTGCGTTGTTCGTGTTTTACGCTCATTTTTCACTCCTTTTTTTACAATTATAACCCGAGAAAATCGGGTTGTCAATATTTTTTTGAAAAATTTCACACAAGGCAATAATTGTCGTTTATATGGCAATAAATTTCTTTATTGACGTGTAAGTTTATGTTATTATATATAAAAACGGCGGAGGGGAGGATCAGAGTATGAGAAAAATATCGTTTGACAAGGGATGGTCGTTTTCTGTCAAAGGAAGCGGCGCGTACATTCCGGTGACGTTGCCGCACGATGCAATGTTTTCCGAAAAGCGCGAAGAGGACAATCCGAGCGGTAAAAACGGCGCATACTTTGCAGGAAACGTTTACGAGTACATAAAAATTTTCACGCCCGACGCGGAATGGAAAGATAAAAAACTCATACTCGAATTCGAAGGCGTATACAGAAATTCCGAAGTGTATCTGAACGGCGAAAAATTGTCTTTCCGCCCGTACGGTTATACGAATTTTTACGTTGATATAACCGAAAACGTATCGTTCGGCAAACAAAACGAACTTAAAGTGTATGCGGACAATTCCGCTCAGCCTAACAGCCGATGGTATTCCGGCGCGGGAATATACCGCGACGTCTGGCTTTACGTTCTTCCCGAAAAGCACATAAAAATAAACGGCGTCGGATTTTCGGTTAAGGATCACGAAAAACGCGAATTTTCGCTTACCGCGGAAACCGTCGGAAACGGGGAAGTGTCCGCGGAGATAACGGACGGGAAAACGGTGCTGTGGTCGGCGGTCGCATTAAGCGACGGCAAAGCGGAGTTTTCGGGAAAAGCCGAAACCGCAGAGCTGTGGAGCGCGGAAAATCCGAAGCTTTATACATTAACGGTAAAGTTCGGAGATGACTGCGAAAGTATAAAAATCGGGTTCAGAACGCTTAAATGGAGCGCGTCTGAAGGTTTGCTTATCAACGGCAAACGTACTATTCTTCTCGGCGCGTGTATTCATCACGATAACGGTCCAATCGGCGCGGAAGCGCATCCTTTTGCCGAGCGCCGCAAAATACGTCTGCTTAAAAAAGCGGGATATAATGCCGTGCGCAGCGCGCACAATCCGTGTTCCAAAGCTTTGCTCGACGCGTGCGACGAATTAGGCATGTACGTGCTTGACGAATATGCCGATATGTGGTATATCCATAAAGAGAAATACGATTATGCGGATTATCACGGCGACTGGTGGGAAAAAGATCTCAAAGATATGATCGACAAGGATTACAACCATCCTTCGGTAGTCATGTATTCGATAGGCAACGAAGTCGCCGAAACCTGCGAACCGCGCGGGATCAGACTCACGGAAGAAATGACGGAGTTTATTCACGGCAAGGATGGTACGCGCCCCGTGACGTGCGGAATAAATATATTTTTCAATTTCCTGTATTCGATGGGTATGGGGCAGTACAGCGATAAAAAAGCGGATAAAAACGCCGCTAAAGCCCGCAAAAAGAAAAAGAGAAAAGCAGTCGGAAGCGAGTTTTTCAATAATCTTGCCGGGCTTCTCGGCGCGAAATTCATGAAATTCGGTGCGACGCTGCGCGGCAGCGACAGAAAAACGCGCGATGCGTTTGCAAAACTTGACGTTGCGGGTTATAATTACGGTATAAACAGATATAAAAAAGACGTAAAAAAATATCCCGATCGCATTATAGTGGGTAGCGAAACTTTTTGCTCCGACGCGTACAGATTCTACGAATTTGCAAAAACGCATCCCGCTCTCATAGGGGATTTCGTATGGGCGGGAATGGATTATATCGGGGAAGCGGGCGTCGGTTCGTGGGTATACGAAGATCACGCTCCCGAATTCGGAGGCGGCGTCGGCTGGCTTACCGCAGGCAGCGGAAGAATAGATCTGCTCGGTAACGAACTCGGCGAGGCGTCTTATACGCGGGTCGCATTCGGCATAGACAAGATCGGTCTTGCCGCGGTGCCCGCTCACTATTACGGAAGGAAACACTCTCCGTCCGCGTGGAAACATACCGACGCCATAGAAAGCTGGTCTTACGGCGGTTGCGAGGGCAACGTTACCAAAGCCGAGGTATATGCGCGCGCATACCGTGCCGAGCTGTACCTGAACGGCGTAAAAGTGGGGAACAAAAAATTCAAAAACGACTGCCGCGCCGTGTTTAAGGTAAAGTACCGAGAAGGCGAACTCACCGCCGTTGCGTATGATCGCGACGAAAAGGAGATAGCGCGGCGTTCGCTCGTCAGCGCTGGCGACGAAACCCGACTTTCTGCCGTCAGCGAAGATCCGACGATAAGCGCGGACGGACTTGCTTATGTGCATTTGCGCTATACGGACGGAAACGGCACGCTTAAACCTCTTGCCCGCGGCAGAATATCGGTAAAGACCGAGGGCGGGGAACTTATCGGGCTGGGACACGCCTGTCCTTACAATCCCGACGGATTCCTCGGCGACGATACCGATACTTATCTCGGCGAAGCGATGGCTGTAATTCGTCCGAGCGGTTCGGGTAAAATCAAAGTAACGGCTGAAAGCGTTTACGGCAAAGCGGAAACGGAAATAACCGTTAAATAATACAGCGTGGAGACAGCGATGACCGTAAAAATTAAAAACGATATTCTTACTGCTGAAATCGATCTTTACGGCGGAAAACTTATTTCTCTCGCAGCGCAAGACGGCACCGAGTATATCTGGCGCGATACTTCGTCGTATTGGCCGGACAGAGCGTGTCTGCTGTTTCCTACGAGCGGCAGACTGTACGGAGGAATGTATACGCATAAAGGCAGAAGTTATCGGATGCCGTTGCACGGATTCGCATACACCTCGGAGTTTGCCGTAAGCGAAATCGGTGTTTCTTCGGTTACGCTATCTCTGAAAGACAATTCGCATACGTTGGAAACGTATCCGTTCCGTTTTGTTTTTTCGGTAAAATACGAGCTGTCGGGGAATACTCTTCATACTGTATTTTCGGTAAAAAACACCGGAGAGGAAACTATGTTTTTCGCACTCGGTTTTCATCCGTGGTTCAATGTTCCGACGGATAAAAAATTGTCGTTCTCCGACTGCCGCGCGGAATTTCCGGACGCCGAAGAAATAAATATCTGTCGGATGAGCGAAAACGTGCTCGACAGCGGAAAGCGCATACCGCTCGGCGGCAAAATCATTAATCTTAACCCTTCTCTTTTTTCCGACGACGTGATAATACTCGAAGGAACGGGCGGAAAACTGCATATCGATTGCGGTCAAGGCGGCGGAATCACGGTCGGTTACGAAGATATGCCTTATCTCGGATTATGGAATACTGCAGAAAAAGACGTGCGTTTTCTGTGCGCGGAGCCGATGACGTCTCTGCCCGGCAGAGAGGGTATAACCGAGGAACTGAGCGGACGGCGGGACATAGTTTCGCTCGAAGCGGGAAAAACATACGAAACCGAAGTAACGGTTACTGCGGACGCGTCGGAAAATCGGGGCGTGTCATGAATTACGGTACGGTGTTATGAAAAGACGCGAAAATCTGAAACTTTTTGAAAAACTGTTCGGAGCCGCATGTACTGCGTGTTATTCCGCAGCGGGCAGAGTAAACATTATCGGCGAGCATATAGATTACTGCGGGGGCAAGGTGTTGCCCGCGGCGCTCGATCTCAGAAACGAAGTATATGCCCGTCCTAACGGCGGGAACGCGATACGTATCGCCGCCACGACTTTCGGACGTGTCGAAAGGCTCGAACTGAACGACCTCGGCGCATACCGCGATCTCGAATGGGGAAGTTATCAGGCGGGTGTAGCCTATATCATGCGTAAAGAGGGGTATGAGCTTAAAGGCTGCGACCTGCTTTTCGATTGTACCGTACCGTTCGGAAGCGGACTTTCCAGCTCCGCGGCAATAGAAGTTTCGACTGCCGTTGCGCTTGCCGATATATGCGGACAGCCGATAGACGGCGTAAAGGCAGCCCTGATCGCGCGCCGTGCGGAGAACGAGTATTGCGGCGTAAACTGCGGAATCATGGATCAGTTTATAAGCGCGATGGGAAAGAAAGACAATGCCGTGCTTCTCGATTGCAAAACTCTGAACTACGAATACGTGCCCTTCGATCTCGGCGATTATACAATGGTAATCGCGGACAGCAACAAACCTCACAACCTTGCCGAAAGTAAGTATAACGAACGGCGAGAGGAAACGGAAGAGGGATTGAACGTTATACGTTCGGCGGCGGACGTAAGCTGTCTTGCCGAAGTTACTCCCGAGCTTTTTGAAAGCCTCAGACATCTTATGCGCCCGATAATAGCTAAAAGAACGGAGCACGTCGTGTATGAATGCGACAGAGTTCGCCGTGCGGCGGATGCGTTGAAAAACGGAGATCTGATAACGCTCGGGGCTTTGCTCGACGCCTCTCACAGATCGCTTTCGGAGCTTTACGAAGTAACGGGCAGAGAGCTGGATACTCTCGTTTCGCTTTCGCGAAAGGCAAACGGCTGTATCGGTTCAAGAATGACGGGAGCGGGATTCGGCGGTTGCGCGATATCCGTAGTACGCAAAGATTGCGTAAAGGAATTCATGCGCAGCGTGGGACGCGATTATAAAAAAGCGATAGGTTACGCTCCTTCTTTTTACATGACGTGTGTGGACGACGGAATAAAGAGGGAAGACATGCTCGGCAGGTACATATCCGACTTTCTGAGCTACGCCGAAAAGAATCTCGGACTTAAAAGCTCGGATAAAATATACGCGGCAAACAGAATATTGCGCGTACTCGGCGAGTCCGGATATGAGCCGTCTCCTTTTGACGCATGCGAAATTAAGACGGCGGAAGAAGCGGTTAAACCGCTCAGCGATTACGCTTTTGCAAAAGGTTGCGATAAGGACGAGGAAGCGTTGCAGACAGAACTTTTCGACTGCGTATCGCGTACGCCTTCACAGCTGCAAAGCGCATTCGCACGCGCTTATTCGCGCGACAAAGCGCGCGCATTTGACGGATTTTACGATTATTGCGTATCATGCGATTATGTGAAATCTGCGGCGATTGCCCGCAATAAGTCGTGGCAAGCGCAAGGAACGCGCAGAGAAATACAGATCACCGTCAATCTGTCGAAGCCGGAAAAAAGCAACAAACAGATCGCCGCGGCGGGGAAAACGTCGGCGGGTTATCCGAAATGTATGATATGCGCGGAAAACGTCGGATACGTCGGACAGGGCAGATGCCGACAGACTTTGCGCACGTTGCCCGTCAGACTGAACGGAGAGGATTGGTTCTGGCAGTTTTCGCCTTACGCGTATTTTTATCAGCACGGAATAGCCGTGAACGAAAAACATACGCCGATGACGTTGGACGACTCCACGCCTTACAAACTTGCGGATTTCGTCGATTTCGCGCCGCAGTATTTCATAGGTTGCAACGCTCCGTTGCCGATAGTCGGCGGTTCCATTCTCGCGCACGAACATTTTCAGGGCGGCAAATATTCTTTCCCCATGTTTGCTTGCGGAAATAAAAAATCCGTTTATGCCGACGATAACGTTGAAATTTCTTTGAAAGACTGGTATAATAGCGTTGTCGAAGTGCGTAGCCGCGATAAACGCGTTGCCTGCGCTTACGTCAATGCGATAGTGCGCGGATGGAAGGACTACGAAAACAAAGAGCTCGATATAATTCCTTATACCGACGCGCCGCACAATACAGCGACTTTGATCGCGCGCAAAGACGATAAGTACGTGTTTTATGTTATTCTCCGCAACAACAGATGCGACGAACGTTATCCCGACGGTATTTTCCATGTTCATCCCGAGTATATGAACGTCAAACGCGAATCGATCGGACTGATCGAAGCAATGGGAATGTTTATTCTCCCCGCGCGGCTGGACAGGGAACTTGCCGAGGTCGCCAAAGTGCTCGAAGGCAAGCGCGGGATCGCCGATGATATCGCGGTTCATCGCGAAATGACGGAACGCCTTTTGTCGGAGTACGGAAATTCTCTCGGAAAAGAAGAAGCTTGGGCTGCCGTGAGGCATGCCGTTGACGGTATCTGCGAGCATATACTCGAAAATACCGCGGTTTTCAAGGAAGACGTGCGCGGCGAAGAGGCTTTTGAAGCTTTCGTAAAATCATGCCTTATAAAACAATCGATACATTGACCTGAAAAGGAGTTTATTATGAAAAATATTCTCGTTACGGGCGGCGCGGGATTTATCGGCTCGCATACCGTCGTGGAATTGCTCAGCGCCGGTTACGGTGTCACGGTTATGGATAATCTGTGCAATTCGAGTGAGGAAGCTCTCAGACGCGTGCAAGAAATAACGGGTAAAACCGTAAAATTCTATAATGCCGATATGCGCGACCGTGCGGCAACCGAAAAGATATTTTCCGAAAACGCGATCGATGCGGTGATACATTTCGCGGGACTCAAAGCGGTAGGCGAAAGCTGTCGTAAGCCGCTTATGTATTACGACAACAATATATACGGAACGGTGGTTCTGCTTGAAACCATGCAGAAGTTCGGCGTAAAAAAAATAGTGTTTTCGTCGTCCGCGACAGTTTACGGAACGCCCGAAAAACTTCCGCTTGACGAGAATTGCCGCACCGGCGGAGTAACCAATCCCTACGGCGCGACTAAATATTATCTCGAAGGCGTGCTTACGGATTTATGGAAAGCCGACAGGGAATGGAACGTGATACTGCTTCGCTATTTCAATCCCGTAGGCGCGCACGAGAGCGGACGTATAGGCGAAGATCCGAAGGGAATACCGAACAATCTCATGCCCTACGTCGCGCAGGTTGCAAGCGGCAAGCTGGAAAAGATCAACGTATTCGGCAACGATTACGACACTCCCGACGGCACGGGCGTGCGCGATTATATCCACGTCGTCGATCTTGCCCGCGGTCATATAGCCGCGCTTGACAAATGCACGGCAAGCGGAGTGCATATATACAATCTCGGTACGGGTAAGGGTTACAGCGTACTCGATCTTATACATGCGTTCGAAAAGGCTTGCGGGAAAAAACTGCCGTATGTAATTTGTCCCCGCCGCGACGGCGACGTAGCCGCAAATTACGCCTGCCCCGATAAAGCGCTCAGAGAGCTCGGCTGGAAGGCGGAGTACGATCTCGAAAAAATGTGCGCGGATCAGTGGCGATGGCAGTCCGCCAACCCGAACGGCTATGAAAAATAAACGATTATATAATAAACGTCATGACAAACCGCGCGCCTATCGGGGCGCGCGGTTTTTGCGTTAAATACGTTTTTTTTGTTTCTGAGCTGCCGCATGTTCGTAAAATTTGTCGGAAAGCGGTCAAAAACGCTTTATTTATTTAGCGAAATAAAGTATAATGTACAGACAGATACAATAATCAAGGAGAAAGAGAAATGAAAAAAGCGTTTTCTGTTTTTTTGGGAATAGTGCTTTGCATGACCGTTGTTTTTTCGACGGTAGGTCTGACCGCTTGCGATGACGGTATAATTCAGATAGGTTTTACATATTATGCGCCCATTAACTATAAGGACGAAGAAGGTAATTTTGTAGGACATGATACGGAGCTCGCAAAGAGAGTGTTCGAAGAACTCGGTTACGAATACGAGTTCGTGGAAATCGATTGGGATGCCAAGATTATCGAACTGAATTCGCGCAGAATAGACGTAATCTGGAACGGTATGACTATAACCGACGAACTCAAAGCGGCGATCAATATCAGTGATCCGTACATGGTCAACCAGCAGGTAATAGTCGTAAAAAGCGAAAATGCGAATAAATACAATACCGCGGCGGATCTTTTAAACGCTTCGTCTATCGTTTATGAAAGCGGTAGCGCGGCAAAAAGTGCGCTTGAAGGTATCGCCGGGATTGATAAAGTAAAAACGGCTGAAGCCGAATCTCAGGCAAAAGCGTTGATGGAAGTTGCCGCGGGAACCAGCGAAGTCGGAGTTATCGATATTACGATGGCAATGTCGATGACAGGCGCCGGAACGGATTATGAAGATATAGTATATAAAAACGTAGGCTTCGAGGAAGAACAGTACGGCGTCGGCGTCCGCAAGGGAGAGGACGATTTCCTGAAAGAGATAAACGATAAACTCGCAGAGCTCAAAGAAGAAGGCTATCTTGACGAGCTTTACGATAAATACATGGGCGGTGCGGCTGAATAATGCTTGAAGTTACGATTGCTCTTTTACAGGGATTCGGCACGACATGCCTTATCTTTATTGTAACGCTCTGTGCGTCGCTCGTTCTCGGACTTATAATTTCGTTCGGGACGATGTCGCGTTTTGCATGGCTCAGAGGTATACTGAAAACTTTGATCTGGATAATCCGCGGAACGCCGTTAATGTTACAGGTAATGGTTATATTCTACGTTCCCGGTCTGCTTTTCCACGTCAATCTTTTCTCGCGTCTGATGGCGGTGTTCGTGGCGTTCATAATAAATTATTCGTGTTATTTTTCCGAAATCTATCGCGGCGGAATACAGAGCATAAGCAAAGGGCAGTACGAGGCGGGACACGTTCTCGGAATGAAAAAATCGCAGATATTTTTACGGGTCGTTCTTATTCAGGTAGTAAAGCGGATTATACCTCCGATGTCAAACGAAATAATAACGCTCGTAAAGGATACTTCTCTTGCGAGAGTAATACTCGTGGAAGAAATTATCAAGCGCGCGGAAGATTTTATTAAACAAGGTCTTATATGGCCGCTGTTCTATACGGCTGTGTTCTATCTCGTGTTCGTCGGAATACTCACATTGCTTTTCCGTTTTGCGGAAAAGAAGCTTTCGTATTTCAGGGTGTAAATTATGGCGTTTCTCAGTGTGGAAAATTATAAAAAATCTTTCGGTGATACGGAAGTGCTTAAAGGGATTTCCTTTTCGCTTGAAAAAGGTCAGATCCTTGCCATAATCGGTTCTTCGGGCGGCGGAAAAACCACTCTTTTACGCTGTCTGAATTTTCTCGAAACGCCCGACGAGGGAAAATTGTATCTCGACGGAAAACTGCTTTTCGACGCGGTGCAAAGTAAGAAAAATCACAATGACGACGAATTACGCGAAAAACGTTTGCATTTCGGTCTTGTCTTCCAGCAATACAATCTTTTCCCTCAGTATAACGTACTGGATAATATTACTATCGCACGAAAATTGCTTGCGAAAGAACGGTACAGAAAAAGACGCGCGGAGCTGAAAAAAGAGATTGCCGCCGCGCCCGCGAGCGAGCGCCCGTCGCTCATGGAAAAAGCGAAAGAGGAACTTTCAGCGCTTTCTTATCTCGGAAACATAAAGGAAGTAAATAAAAGGCGCGCGGAACTGAAAAAAGAACGGGTCGCAAAACTTCGCACGGCGCGTAATCTTTTCGAAACCGAAGCGAAAGCGGAACTCGCTTCGCTTGAAAACGCCGATCGAAAGGCATACGCGGAGCGTAGTGCGGAATTGAAAAAAGAGAATCGCCTTAAACTTCGCGAAATGCGAAAAACGCTTGAAGCCGAAGCGGAAACGGAACTCGCTTCGCTTGAAAGAAGCGTAAGAAAAAATATTATCGAACAGGCAACCGCGCTTATAGAGCGTGTGGGATTGACGGATAAAATAAAAGCGTATCCGTGCGAACTTTCGGGCGGACAGTGCCAACGCGTCGCTATCGCGCGCGCACTTGCGCTTTCTCCCGACGTGCTTTGTTTCGACGAACCGACGAGTGCGCTCGACCCCGAACTTACGGGAGAAGTACTGAAAGTTATCAGGGGTCTGAAAAGCGGGGATCGTACTATGATAGTCGTCACTCATGAAATGGAGTTTGCGCGTAAAGTTGCGGATAAGGTTATTTTCATCAGCGACGGAAAAATAGAGGAAGAAGGATCGCCCGAAGACGTTTTCGATAATCCGAAAAGCGAAAAGACAAAGGCTTTCCTTGCAAGAGCGCGTGAAAAGCGTGAAATAGAATAAATCGGTTCTGCCGATTATACGAAAGAGGCTGTTGCATATCTCAATGCAGCAGCTTTTTTTGTAGCGTTTAGCGACACGCTTCCTTCGTTATTGCGATAGAAGCAGTCCTTTTTTAAAAAATAGATTAAAATTTTATCAACACTCTTGAAAAATCGGTCGCAATTATTTATAATATAAAGAAAGCTGACAGAAGACATTTGTATGCTTTATAAAAGTACACTACGGAGGTAAACATGTTACTCAGCATCGGATTTACGGAAATTGCGATCATTGTCTGCGGTTGTCTTGCCGCGGGCATGGTCATACTCTCGATCGTGGCAAGCGCGGTTTCGCGTGCGGCGGACAAAAAGTCTAAAAAAACCGAACAGCCGCAGACAAGCGACTCTGTCGCGGCTTCGGAAGAACGGGTGGCGCCGCAGGAAGAAGAGCAACCGGTTGCGTCTTCGGACGAAAAAGTTGCTCCCGAAGAAGAAACCGCGGTCACGGATACGTTTACATATTCACAGACGCCCGCGGAAGAACCAATAACGCAGGCGGAGGCGGAAATTGCTACCGCGGAAACAGCAGAAGAAAGCGCGAATTCTGAAGAAGAGGAAGTCGCCGCCGTTACCGAAGAAGCCGTCAAAGAGACGGTAGTGACGGAAGAGGCGGAAGCGGTCGCGGTTGAAGAACCCGTCGTTACCGAAGAACCCGTTGCGGCAGAAGAGTCGGCTGAAGCGCCCGCCGAGGCAACTGCGGAAGAAACTGCCGCGGTTGCTGAATCTTCGGAGGTTCTCGCGGCTCAGGCGCCCGCGCCTTTCGGAAATATCCGTTACAGTTACAGCTTCATGGCGAAACTCATTCAGTCGGACGAGGAAACGCAGGCGCGTTACGGCGAGGTCAAGGATTATGCGAAATCTTACAACAAAGTAAGGGTATCCGTAAGCTGGAGACAGGCGCGTATATCTTCGGGAAGGAACGTTCTCGCCGTGGCTGTGTTCAAAGGTCGCAAGATATGTATCGCTTATGCGCTCGATCCCGCGCAGTACGAGGGCAGTAAATACGGCGGACAGGATATTTCAGAAGTAAAACGTTTTGAAAAGACGCCTTATCTTATCAGACTTACGAGCAAACGTAAGGTAAAGTACGCAAAAGAACTGTTTGACGCCGTTGCCGAAAAATACGGATTGACTCAGGGCGAAATAAAACAGACGGATCCCACGTTGCCTTATCGCACCACGGAAGAACTTATCGGCGAAGGCCTTGTAAAAGTGCTTCACGGCAAGTCTTCGCAAACGGACGATGACATACCCGAGCCCAAGCCGGTAGAAAAAACGGAAGCGAAGGTTGAGGAAAAGCCCGCCGAAAAGCCTAAACGCCCGCGAAACAAGAAAGCGGTATCCGATGCTCCCAAGAAACAGAATATCGAGAAGCAGGAAAAGATAACCGCTGCGGAAGCTGCGGAAATAGCCGATGAAGCGGCGGAAAAAGTGCTTGAAAAGAAAGGCAGTCAGATCGTCCGTAAGGAAGGCGTGAAAAAAGCTATCGTGAACGTGGATACTCTTTCGCAGAACTATGCGGCAGGGGACTCCGTGACCATTGAAAGCCTTGTCGAAAAAGGTCTTGTTCCGTCGGGAACTAACTACGTGAAAGTGCTTGCGCGCGGATTGATCGACAAACCTCTGCACGTGCATGCGGACGACTATTCGATGGACGCCGTCAAAATGATCGCGGCAACCGGCGGCGTTGCTACAAAACACATTTCGGAAGAATAATTTTAAACGATTATAATAAAAACGAGTACTGTTCATTAGATGCGACAGTACTCGTTTTTTGTCGTTTAATGCCGTTTTCGGTAAAACTTAAACGTAAATAATTAGTTGTTGTCCTCTATTTTGAGCATAACAGATCCCTGTTTAGCCTGACAGAGAGGACATACTTTGAATGCGGTTTTGCTCGTCGCTTCATACCCGCAGTCGCCGCACTTCCACTTGACGGGTTTTTCTTTTTTATAAAGCGTACCGTTTTTCATCTGCTCGTAAAGCTGAGTGAAAAGCATCTTGTGGCAGTTTTCCACCTGAATTATATTGCGGAAAAGTCCTGCGATGTCTTCGAATCCTTCTTCTTCGGCAATGCGTGCATATTCGGGATATATTTTTTCCGCTTCGTTCCGTTCGTCTTCCGCCGCAAGACGCAGATTTTCGAGCAGATCCCATTTTTCTTTGAAAGGATAACCCGAATCGATGTCTATGTTCGCGATTTCTTTTTCGCTTGCCGTCTGAATGAAAGAGTAGAACATACGCGCGTGGTTGAATTCCTGGTAAACGACTTCATCGACAAGCGAAGCTATGTTTTTATAGCCGTTCATACGTGCGCCGTATTCGATGAATTTATAACGCGTCTGCGCCATGCATTCTCCTGCATATGCTTTTGCAAGATTTTTGTAAGTTTTACTTTTTATAAGTTCCATATAAGCCTCCTTACTAAGTATGCGCTGTATGCGGAAAAACTATACTACCGTTGTTTTATTTTTCGCATTTGTAATTACGCGTTTATTCCGCGCTATAGTTCGCATAATAAATGCGAGGTGAGATTATGACGATTGCTGTCGTTTGCGATATTCTCGGCGGCGGGAATAACGGTACGAGTATAGCGGCGGGCGGACTTATAGACGCGATGCGTGCGCGCGGACACAATGTCAGGGTGGTTTGCTGCGATACTGACAAAATGGGAAAGGAAGGATATTATGTTTTGCCCGCACGCCGCTTCGGTCCGTTTGACGAGTTCGTTAAGAAAACGGGAGTATCGCTTGCCAAGCCCGAAAAAAGAATGCTCGAAGTCGCATTGCAAGGCGCCGACGTGGTGCATTGCATGCTTCCGTTCGCGCTCAGCGCAGCTGCCGTCAGAATAGCCGCAAAACTCGGTATACCCGTTACTGCGGGTTTTCATTGTCAGGCGGAGAATTTTACGAATTATATAGGGCTCGCCGTCTGCGCGCCTCTGAACGATTACGTGTATTACAGGTTTTACCGCAAGGTATATGCGTATGCCGCTTGCGTGCATTATCCTTCACAGATGATTCGCATGCTGTTTGAAAGAAAGACAAGCGCCACGCGCGGAGAAGTGATAAGCAACGGAGTGGAAAACGAAATCGTACCGCATAAGTGCAGTAAGCCGGAATACTGTAAAGACGCTTTCGTAATTCTCAGCATCGGAAGGTATGCGCGGGAAAAACGTCACGGCGTACTTATCCGCGCGGCAGGAAAAAGTAAGTATAAAGATAAAATACAGCTTATTATAGCGGGAGAGGGCGCGCTTGAAAAACGCTATCGCGCGCTTAGCGGAAAGTACGGTCTGCGTCCTCCGATTCTCGGGTTTATGCAGCGTTCGGAACTTAATGCCGCGCTCGGCTATGCCGATCTTTACGTTCATCCGGCGGATATAGAACTCGAAGGTATAGCCTGTCTGGAAGCGGTCAGAAGCGGAAGGACTATAGTCGTTTCCGATTCTCCGAAAAGTGCGGCAGGCGCGCTTGTAAGCGACGGGCGCGGACTGTTCAAAGCGGGAAATGCGGACAGCCTTGCGCGGCGAATAGATTATTGGATAGAGCACGGAGAAGAACTCGAAAGTTCTGACAGATATTACGCTTCCTGCGGAAAAGTGCGCGACCGTAACGAATGTATGGACGATATGGAAAAAATGTTTTTACGCGCCGCTTGTCTTGAGAAATAAACGCCACTTGCGTGCTTTTTAAGCATTTTTGCAGTAAATGTTGAAAAGATTTTAAAAAAATACTTGACAGAACGGCTCAAATAATGCAATATAAAATAAAACTAACGGTTGAACATGACTGTCGGAGTCGGCGGCTGTTAAATTGCATTAAAAAAGACTTCCGTTTTTTTCGGATACCTTAATTTTACAGACTGTCGGAAAAAACATGCGAAAAATATACGGGGGGGTAAATCGGTGATAAGAATTGCGATATGCGACGACGAAAAAGAGGCGGCTGACCTTTTCAGACAAAACCTCGCAAGATACACCGCCGAGCACGGCGTTGATTTTACCGTGTCGCATTTCTGCAACGCGATAACTTTTCTGGAAAATTACAAACCCGTATACGATATCGTGTTTATGGACATAAAAATGCCCGATATGGACGGGCTCACCGCCGCGAAACATTTGCGCAAACTCGATCCGTCGGTTATACTCATATTTCTCACGAATCTTGCTCAGTATGCCGTGAACGGATATGAAGTGAACGCGCTCGACTTTATCATAAAACCGATAAGCTATTATACGCTCGTACTTAAACTCGAACGCGCGCTTGACAGGCTTTCGAGCGAACACGGTATAGAAGTCGCGGTGTCGATGGACGATACCGTCGTCAAGATACGCGCGGTCGATCTGAAATACATCGAAGTACAGGGACATAACCTTGTTTTTCATACGGTCAAAGGCGATTATAAATCATACGGCACGCTTAAAAAGATTGAAGAAAAACTTACGGCGGCGGATTTCGTGCGTTGCAACGCGTGCTATCTCGTCAATATGAAATATGTTACCGCCATAAGAGGGGATACGGCTTACCTCGGCGAAACGGAACTGCATATTTCACATTCCAAACGAAAAGATTTCGTGCGTCTCGTAAACAACTATATGGGTTGGTGCAGCTGATGTTCGGCGAATCGCAACTTTTCTGGTATAAGATAGTATTCATGGCGGAACTGCTTTTGTCCGAAAGCATGTTCGTCAACCGTCTGAAACGCAGGCGTTTTTTCGTCCTGCGTATTCTCGGTTCGCTTTTTGCGCTCGGCGCACTGGCTGTCTTTTTCCCGCTGTTTTCATGGAGTTACAACGCCATATACGCGTCGCTGCTGTTTATATTGTTCTTTGTCGCCACGTTGGGAGCCGCGGCTTTCTGTTTCAGGGAGCCGTTCGTTAATATTCTCTTTTGCGGCGTCGCGGCTTATTCCGTTCAGCATATCGCGTTTCAGTTTTACAGCTTTATCGTGAATATATTCGGAATAAACGACAATGCTCCGATAGGTATTTACGGCGATACCGTTACGGCATATTACAATGTTTTTTCGGGACTCGTTTATTTTGTTTCTTACGCGATGATCTACTGGCTTATGTATATAATGTTCGCTTCGCGTATAGAAAAGAACAGCGATATGCGAATACGCAGTATTTCGCTATTGCTTCTCATCGGGTTTACGGTGCTTGTGTGCGTCGTTCTGAATGCGATCATAACTTATGCAAGCTACGACGATTTCAATTCCGTGATAATGTCCTGCGTGGAAATATCCATTATGATAAGTTGCGTGCTGTCGCTGTCCGTTCAGTTCGGGCTGCTGACAAATCGCGAAATGAAAACGGAGCTTGAAAGCGTTTATCATCTCTGGCATCAGGAGCAGAAGCAGTTTGCCACGTCAAAAGCCAATATAGACCTCATAAACATAAAGTGTCACGATCTTAAACATCAGATAAGAAAAATAGGAAGCACAAGCGCGGTTTCGGAGAGCGCGATGCGCGAGATCGAGGACGCGATAAATATCTACGATTCCGCGGTTAAGACGGGAAACGAGTCGCTCGACGTAATACTGACCGAAAAAAGCCTGCTTTGCAGCGCGAACGAAATCACTTTTACCGTCGTTGCGGACGGAGGCAGACTCGGCTTTATGAACGACGTGGATCTGTTTACGCTGTTCGGCAACGCCATAGACAACGCGGTGGAAGCCGTATTGAAACTGCCTGCGGAGAAACGTATAATAAGTCTTACGACTAACGAGAACGGCGAACTCTTTTCAGTCAATATCCGTAATTTCTGTCTCGGTAACGTTACGTTTTCGGACGGCTTGCCAGTAACGACGAAAGGCGACACCGATTATCACGGGTTCGGAATGAAAAGCATAAAACGCATCGTGGAAAAATACGGCGGCAATATGTCGGTTGTAACGGACGGTGAAGTTTTCAATCTCAATCTGCTGTTTGACATCGGGGGATTCAGGCTGTAAACGTGTTCGGGAAGCGAGGCGGTTATTTGCAAACCGCTTCCGAAAACAAGCGGAGTCGTGCCTTTCTATAACGGCAGGTTCAGTTATGGGCTCAAACGGTCGAGTTATGCTTTCACCGTTGAAAAGCGAAATATTTTCAATTAAAATGACAGCGTGGCAAAACGGTAATGCCGCGCTGTTTGTTACGGATATGCGTGGAATTTCGTATTTTGCCGCAAAATACATAAAAAGGAGACAGTGATGGCAAAAAAGACGATAGTCAGGGCGATTTGTATTACCGTAATGGCGCTTATTTTTGCAGCGGTACTTGCGGGAAACATAGTCGCTTCGCATTTCAGTGATCTGATCACCGAGTATTTCCACGGAGCGGGTATTTCCTATGAGGGCGAAGAAGTGGAAAATGCGCTTGCGTTTTCCGATCAGCTGTGTCAGGAAATTACCGAGGAAGGCGTTATCCTTCTTAAAAACAACAAGAAGGACGACGTACCGACTTTGCCTCTGACGGAAAGCGAAATGGAGAAGATAAACATCTTCGGGTGGAGCGCGAGCGACGGAGGCTGGATATTCGGCAGCGACGGATCGGCTAACTCCAACAGCGGAACGAGCAGAGCGAAAGTAAAAATGCTTACGGACGCTTTTGAAAATGCGGGAGTTAGTTATAACACCGAGATTATGGATATGTATACCGCATTCCGCGATAAACGTGCGGGGGTTCGTGCGCTTACGGGCAACATGAAATTCTATATGCTTATAGAACCGAGCGTGGAATCGTATAATCAGGTGGGCGAAAACGGTAAAACGTTGCTCGAAAACGCTAAGGAGTTTTCGGATACCGCGCTTGTCGTTCTCGGCAGAATGGGCGGCGAAGGAACGGATCTTCCTTTCGTTCAGTATCGCAACACGACGGGTAAGTACACCGTCGACGACAATATGCCTACGGACACTTCGCGCACTTATCTCGATATATCCGTAGACGAAGAAGCGTTGCTCGACATGGTGACCGCAAATTTCGATAAAGTTATCGTGCTTATAAATACCTGCAACTCGATGAATCTTAACTTCCTCGACGACGACAGAATAGACGCGGCATTGCAGGTCAACGGCACGGGGCAGTCGGGTTCTTACGCTATTCCGAAAGTGCTCAGCGGCGAAGTCAATCCATCTGCAAGAACGGCAAACACGCAGGTGTACGACCTTACAACCGATCCGACGTTCATGAACGCGGGCGGCAAATCGGCTTCGGGCGGTTATGTGACTTACGCGGAGGATATATACGTCGGATATAAATGGTACGAAACGGCGGACGCGGAAGGCTACTGGGACGACGTGGACAACGAGTACGGCAAAGGTTACGAGGGCGTCGTTCAGTATCCGTTCGGTTACGGCATGAGCTATACCGATTTTGACTGGGAACTCGTATCTACGGAGCCCGCGGCGTCTTCCGTCATTACAAAAGATACTAAAATATCCGTACAGGTGCGCGTTACCAATAAGGGAAAGAGAGCAGGTAAAGACGTAGTCGAGCTTTACTATACGCCGCCTTATACTCCCGGGGGTATTGAAAAAAGCGCGGTAAACCTCGTTGCTTTCGCAAAAACGAGCGAGCTCGAACCGGGTAAAAGCGAAGTGGTGACGCTCGAGTTTACCCCTTACGATATGGCGTCTTACGACTGCTACGACAAGAACACGAACAGAAACGTCGGCTGGGAACTCGATCGCGGAGTGTACAATATCTCCGTTCGTTCGGACGCGCATACGGTAAAGACGGGAATGGACGGAAAACCGATGGCTTTCGATTACAATGTGGATAAAACCATCCGTATCACGACCGATCCCGTAACGGGCAACAGAGTTACCAACCGTTTCACCAATTATTCGATAGTCACGAAACAGGAAGACGGCACGTTTGCAGAACAGCAGTTCAAGGCATACGGCAATTGCGCGATAGACGGAAGCGATGCGGACGGAGCGGACGTGGTGTATCTGTCGAGAAGCGATTTTGCGGGTACGTTCCCGTCAAAAACGCTCGGAAACAGAACGGGAAGCGCGGTAAGCGCGTTTACCAATTATTCGTATGACGGCTACGGCGACGTGGCTATGCCTACGACCGATACGATAAGCGGCGAACAGCTCTTGCTCTATACCACCGAATCGGGCGGAAAGCCGAGCGCGGATCAGCTCCGTACGGGAAGCGGACTTAAAATCAATCACGATCTTATGATGAAGCTCGGCGAAGATTACGAAGCTCCCGAATGGAAAACGCTTATCGAGCAGATGAGCAAGAACGAACTTTACGATCTCGTCGGACTTGGCGGATACCGCACTTACAGCATAGAATCGATAGGCAAGAAGTATATGCTCGAAAACGACGGACCGAGCGGCCTTAACCGTCACATGAACGGCGAAGATCAGGGAATGAATCCCGACCGCTCTGGCTGGACGATGTTCCCCAATCCCACAGTGCTTGCGAACAGCTGGAACTGGACGCTGTCTTACGCTTACGGACTTTCGGTGGGTAACGAGGGCATGGTCACGGGCGTGACGGGTTGGTATGCGCCCGGCGCAAACATGCAGCGTTCTCCTTTCAGCGGACGTAACTGCGAGTATTACAGCGAAGACGCATATCTTTCGGGCGTAATGGCTGCGGAAACCGCGAGAGGCGCGATCAACAACGGCTTGAACGTATACGTCAAGCACTTCGCGGTCAACGATCAGGAAACGCACAGAGAGCAGCTCAGCACATGGCTTACCGAACAGGCATTGCGCGAAATATATCTGCGCCCGTTTGAGATTTCCGTAAAACGCGGTAAAGCAAACGGAATGATGAGTTCGTTCAACAGACTCGGTTCTCAGTGGACGGGATCCAATCACGCGCTTATGACCGATATTCTCCGTACCGAGTGGGGATTCAGGGGCGCCGTCATAACGGACTACTATTCGGGATTCATGAACCTTGACAGAGGACTTCGCGGCGGTAACGATTTGTGGCTTACGGGCGGCGGCAGCGCTCCCGGCGGCTGGAACGGAAACGACGCCACAATGGTAGCGTGCGCACAGACGTCCGCAAAGAACATACTGTTCGCACGGTGCAATTCGTATTATCTCGCAAACACTCACGATAAGAGCGAAGACGTAATAGTTTCCGACGTGCAGACCGTCGTTGAAGTGGAAGCGCCTTTCCCTGCATGGATATTCATTGTCGTGGGAATAGACGTGGTTGCCGTGGCGGGAATCGTGGTATGGACGATATTCCTTTTCAAAAAGCCAAAGGCGAAGCCCGAAAAAGAAAAGCGTTTCAGGAAATATTCGAAATAAACGTATATCTGACAAAACGGAGAAATAATGATGAAAAAATATCTTAAAAGAATAATCGCGTTTGTCGCTGTTCTGCTTGCGTTTGTGCTTGTACTTCCGATCGCGGCATGCGGAGAAGAAAGCGGGGGTCCCGGAAACGAAAACAAGCCGGGCGGCGACGACGATCACGCTTACGAAGAATACTGGGTCGAGCGTATAGAAGTCGAAAAGGGCGAAGGTTTCCGCGAGGATTACGCGGACGGAGATACGTTCGACAGAACGGGTCTGACGGTAACGGCATACTGGAACGACGGATACGTCGAAGTGGTGGATCCCGTCAAGTACGCGGTAGTGCCTTCCGTAATAAGCTCGGACACTACGGAAGTGACGATCATATACGGCGACGCGTCAGTAGTCATGCCTATAAGCTCGGTGCTTATAACGGGACTGGATATCGTAAAAATGCCGAGCAATACGACGTATTTCGTCGGCGAAGTGTTCAAAGCGGACGGTATGGTTCTCAGGTATACGCTCGATAACGGCGAATACCGCGATATAACGAATTTCAGCACGGCTGACGTTACTTTCGATCAGACGCCTCTCGAACTCGGCGACGACAGCGTTACGATAACTTATAACGGTTATACCTGCGAAGTGCCTATAACGGTAATGGGCAGAGGCTTTAAGATCGAAGCCAAGAAGGAAGGCACGAACGTTACTATAACCGATCCCGAGGACGCGGAAAAGCCTTCCAAAGAGGGCACGAACAAAACTATTAAACAGTTCGCTTCGAACGGAGACTTTATGCAGGACTTCTCAGAGGGCTGCGTGATGACGTTTACGTTCGAATCGGATACGCCGCAGGTCAATCTGCTTTTGCAGGCGTCGTCGACTTACGTTACCGAATACAGCGACATAGTGACCTACGTTCCCATATCCGTTGCGGATATGCAGGTAAACCGTATATTCGATATGACGGTAAACGGACGTAAAGTTCCTATCAACGATACCGCGGTGCTTTACGGCTCGGAGGCTGCCGATAAAGTGAACGGCGACCTTGCGTGCCTCGCTAACTGGACGGAAGTGGATCTCGGCATTGTAAACGTGAACACGGATAAAACCAATACGGTTTCGCTGACGTTCAAGAACAACGGTTATCATAACGAAAATCAAGCGACGGGCGAGCTTAACGGAATGATGCCCGCGCCCTATATCGATTACTTCATGATAAGCAATATCGAAGACGATAATATAGTAACCGATATAGAAATAACGAGCGGTCCGACAAAGACCGAATACGTTCAGGGACAGAGCTTCGACCGTACGGGTATGGTCGTTACGGCAACGCACAAAGACGGAGAGAAAACGCCGGTAAACAGTTACAGCGTAACGCCTTCGGTGCTTACCGAATCGGGTGAGAGCGTAAACCTTACGGTGTCTTATGCCGAAATCGAAAAAACGATCAACGTGAAAGTTATCGATAAGGTGCGGACGGGTATTGAAATTACGACAGCTCCGACTAAGACGGATTACCGCATCGGCGAAAAATTCGATCCGACGGGAATGGTAGTCAGCGCTGTTTACAATGACGGCAGCAAAGTGCCCGTCGAAGGTTACACATGGACTCCCGACGGCGCGCTCGGACTGGACGACAAGACTATTACGGTAAGTTATACGGACGAAGCCGAAAAGACTTATACCGCGGAACTGAATATATCCGTTAAAGAAATGACCGGTATCGAAATTACGACTGCTCCGACTAAGACGGAATATGCGAACGGTCAGCCCTTCGATCCGACGGGAATGGTGGTAAGCGCGGTATACAACGACGGCAGCAAAACGGCAGTCAGCGGATATACATGGAGCCCCGAGGGCGGATTGCCCGTAGGCACTACCGAAGTTACGATAAGCTATAACGGCTTTGCCGCAAAACAGAGCGTAACCGTAACGGGCGAGGAAGTGCTCAGCCACATCAGCATTTCGGGCGTACCCGATACCGCGGTTTCCGTAGGAGGCGAACTTCCCTCGATATCTGAAAAAGACATCACCGTAACGGCGCACTATTTCAGCGGGAAAACCGAAGTGCTTTCTTCCGACTCCTATGATCTGACCATATCTACGGGTAAAGCGGCGATAGGCAGCGCGGTAGTTGCAACGCTCAAAAACGATCCTGCGGTAAAAGCCGTAATGCCTTTTAACGTTTCGACTGAGATCAATATAACAGACGGAATGATAACGGGAAACAAGAATTACCGTACCGATGCGGCATGGGCTGTCGGTGCAAAATACAACGATTTCGTACAGAACTGCATGGGCGACTCCGTAATAACGTTCACTTTCGATTCTGCGACCGAAAGCTATGCCGAACTGACTCTTACCGGAGCATCCGGCTGGGTTAAAGTATACGATAATCTTCCCAAAGTACTCGGCGATATGGAAGCGGCGGTAATGTTTGATCTCGAAGTCAACGGCGAAATAGTCGCTATAAATCCCGACGCCAAGTTCACTGGCGGGGAATACGAAACGGCGTCTAATAACAATCTTGCGGTATGGAGCGACGCAGTGCTTGCCAGAGTAAAACTTAATGCGGGAAGCAATACGGTAAAATTGCTTTTCAAGGATTACGTTTACACGAACGGCAATGCGGATCAGAGCAAAGCGTCTCCCAACCTCGACTACCTTACGGTAACTTCGGTTGAGTAAGAAAAACAAATAATAATATGACGAAGGAGTTTTGCAAGGCGCAAAACTCCTTCGCCTTTTATTCGGATTATCTCGATAAGCTGAAAACCGAAAAATTTTTCTTAAACCGTTGACAAGCGCGAAAAAATCTGTTACAATAAGCGAAAATAAACCGTTG
>CASFAN010000031.1 GCA_949292715.1 uncultured Eubacteriales bacterium | reverse complement strand
CACGTTTTTCCTCGAAAATCCAACCGCATTGCTACCGTATAGCCTTATAGTTACTTTAATTCGTACAGCAGCTTTATATTTTGTGACATATTGCAATAAAAACAATACTTGTCTGCCATAATGTACGGGGCTGCCCGCATCGCTAAATGCAACAATCCCTTTAAGTTTAGTAAAAACTTTGCGCCGAAGATACCCCGAAAGTTATTCCGAAAACGAGCAAGAATTACTTTTTCGATCTCTTCATGTTATAATTTTCCAGACGTTCGCCGTAATTCTTTTCCCTGCCGTACGCTTTGTCCACGTCTCCGAGCTTTTCGTCAAGCCCGGTAAGCAGGTTGAGGGAAAATTCGGCTTCGGGCAAAGGCTTACCCGATACAAGGCATTCGCGGAATATACCGACAAGTTTCGCCGCCGCAAATACGGCTCTGTCAAAAAGCATATAAACGTCTTCGTCGCTCGTAACCGACCTGTCCGTAATATAGTTCCATTCGCGGCGTTCGCCGTTAAGCGAATGCGGATCGTAATGCCGCCGCGCAAACAATGCGCCGAGCAGTCTGAAAGGTTTGATCCCCACCTTTCCTATACCGTCGGAAATCTTTGTGCGCACACCGTTTTTATCCGACGTGTTGCGTATAAGGCGAAAATAATTTTTCATAGCCTTGCGCACGTCGCGTTCCGTAATGTCGAGTCCCATTCTGCCGAAAACACAATTCATAACGCCTGTGATTATCACTGCGTCGGGATCGGAAAGCGAATAAGGCAAGCGGTATGCGCGCGCGGATATTCCTCTGCGTTCGAGGAAACACGCGTCAAGATCGCGTTCGATAAGCGTATGCGTGATGTTTCTGTCCATCGACGTACCGCCTTTTTCGTCCGTAAGAAAATATACATAAGGATGAAAAACCGTGTCTGCGGCATAATGCGTGATATACCCGTAAACATAGTCCGCCGCCTGCGGATACGCTTTGACATAATCCAGCATGGCGCAGAAATGCCCGTATATATTTTTTCTGTGCAAAATCTTTCCGGGACTTACGCCGCGCATCGCGAAAAAGCGATAGAAAAACATAAAATCCCCGCCCTGCGCTCCGAAATAATAATCGAACACACGCGTTACGGGTATACTTCCGCGCGCTTCTTCCGCTATTAACTGATGCGTGTACCAATTAGGCATAATCCCCCCCCCATTACCCTCACGGGGCACAAAGCCGACGGCTGAACCAACGCCGCACGCCGACCCATATATTATATACAGTCTGACGGTATTGTAATAATATGCCGCACGGCGATTTTTCTGTTTTTATTAAAACGGTACGGGGCTATCGCCGCCGTACCGTTCCTGTGTCGTTTTATTTTTCACGCGGCGTTTTCTGCGGCGAACGCCGTTTATCCGCTTTGTCCGTTTTATTATCCGTTTCCGCAGGTTGTCTCGGCTGAGCCTGCGCGGCGTCGTTTTCCTCGATCACCTGCGCGGCTTTTTTCTGTTCCCGATACTCCGCTATAACGCGCTCTTCTTCCGCGCGCTGTTCTTCTTCCTGCGCCGCCTGAACTTCCACGGGTTGCGCCGAAATATTTATCTTGCTTATCACCGCGCCCAGAACGGACACCGCTCCGTAAGAAGCGAGCACGACGGTGGAAACATAGAATATATCCTGCGCAACGAGTACGTTCGCGTCGTCGGGCGTAGTATAATACACGCCGAACAGACCGTGCAACGCTATCGTACCGATAAGACAGCATGCAAGCGTAACGACTACGAGCACTACACGATAGGCGTTATACGGATGACTGAGTTTAAGCAATACCATATACCCGGTATATGTCAGCGTAATCGTGACCATGGTTTTGAAGATCTGATCGTAATACGTCGCATAATCCGCCGCGCTCTGATCTATACCACCCGAGTATACCGTCGCCCAATAAATGTATATCGCCATTACCGCCATAGTCAGAGTAATGCCTCCGGGCGCCGCGCTTTTCAGCATATTGCCGAGGAAACGTCCTTGCACTCTGTCCTTATTGATCTGCAAAGCAAGGAACAGCGAAGGCACCGCCGTTATGAACAGCTCGTACATAAGCGTTTGCTCGGTCGTGAAGAAATAAGGCTTTTTCAGAATGAGCGCAATGACCGACAAAAGCACGGTCATTATCGTTTTCATCAGATACAAAGACGAAGCTTTTGCGATATTGTTTATTACGCGTCTGCCCTCGACCACGACGTCGGGCATAGACGTGAAATTGTTGTCCATAAGCACGAGGTGCGCGACGTTTCTCGCCGCCTCCGCGCCGCTCGCGACCGAAAGCGCGCAGTCCGCCTGACGCATGGCGAGAATATCGTTGACTCCGTCGCCCGTCATTGCGACCGTATGCCCTTTGCTCTTCATACTGCGTACGAGTATGCTTTTCTGTTCGGGAGTGACTCTGCCGAAAACGGTATAACGGCTCGCCGCTTCCATAACTTCCTGATTGCTCAGTCCTTCGAGCGAGATATATTTATCCGCGTTTTCCACGCCTACGCGACGCGCCACTTCGGCAACGGTTATCGGATTGTCGCCCGAAATGACCTTGACCGCGACATCGTTGTCTCTGAACCATTTTATCGTGTCCGCGGCGTCCTCGCGTATATGGTCTTCTATTACGATCAGACATATCGGACGGCGGAGCGAAGGAAGTTTGTTGTTCTTTATATCCGCGGGAGAATGCGCAAGACACATAACGCGGTAGCCCTGACTTGCGTTCTCGTCCACAAGCCGTTTTATTCTTATGCCCATATCGCTGAGCACGTACTCGGGCGCGCCGAGCATATACGTTCCCATTTCCTCGAACGTGACCGCGCTCAGTTTGCGATCGGACGAGAAAGGAAGCACGGTAAGCGGACGGAATTTGAGATTATATCCGAACTTATCGGCAAGCGCGAGCGCGGTCTGGTTGTTATCCTCAGTCGCGCTGAGCATAGAGCCTATTATGTCGCCCACGGCAAAACCGCCGCTGCCGCCTTTGATCTCTATTACTTTTTTGACGGACATCGAGCCGTCCGTTATCGTCCCCGTTTTATCCAGGCAAAGTACGTCGACGCGCGCAAGCATTTCTATGCAGTACATATTTTTGACCATTGCGCGGCGGCGGGCAAGCCGAAGCATGGAAGCGGTCAGCGCAACGCTGGTAAGCAGGAACATTCCCGAAGGGATCATTCCTATGATCGCGCCGCTTACGGACGTTATGACTTCATAAAACAGATGTCCGGTGCCGCGTCCCCACAGATCTCCCTTACCCGCAAGTATCGGCTCGTATATGTTATAAGTCCTGATGAACATGAACACCGCAATGGGTATCATTATTATGGATACCACTTTGATTATAAGATTTATCGCGTTGTTCAGTTCGCTCTTCGTTTTCTTATACTTTTTGGCATACGAAGCAAGAGTTTCGATATAATTCTCGTCGCCTATTTTATTCACTCTCGCGCGGCAAGCGCCCGAAGTCACGTAAGAACCCGAATACAGAACATCGCCCACGGTTTTATGTATGGGTACGCTTTCGCCCGTAAGCATTGATTCGTTGACTTCGCATTCGCCCTGTACGACGACGGAATCGGCGCAAATCTGTTTGCCCGTTTCGAGCATGATTATATCGTCGAGCACTACTTCGTTCACGTTAACCGCTTTTGTGTTGCCGTCACGTATGACCAGCGCCGACGGAGCGGTTACGAGTTTCAGTTTGTCTATCGCCATTTTGGCTTTGACTTCCTGTATGATGCCTATACCCGTATTGACGAGGATTATAACTACGAAAAGAAATTTACTCCAATCTTCCGCAAAGTCAACAACGAGAGCCATTGCGATAAACACGACAAGCACGACAAGGTTCAGATACGTGCATACGTTAGAAATTATTATTCTGCCGTAAGACGTGCCGCCGCTTTTGCTCGTGACGTTCACATACCCGTCTTCGGTACGCTTTTTTACCTGTTCGTCGACAAGTCCGACGTCGGGAGAAGGCTCGTAACGTTCGGCATTGGCAGAAGACGCGTGTTTCGCTTTGGACGCGCGTTTCTTCTTTCCGTGAGCCGAAGTATAATCGAGCAGGTCTATCGTCGACAGACTTTTACTGCTTTTTGTTTCCGTTTTTGCCATGATT
>CASFAN010000030.1 GCA_949292715.1 uncultured Eubacteriales bacterium | reverse complement strand
GCAATGTTCCATACCTTCTTTAACGTAGTATGCGTTCTGCTGTTCTTCCCTTTTATAAACGTTTTCGTCAAGTTGGCATGTTTCATTATCCGAGATAAGAAGGACAAAAAGCCGAAAGAAGAAATTACTTACCTCGACGATCGTTTGCTTCAGACTCCCTCGATCGCGGTAATGCAGGCTAAAAAAGAAATAACGAGAATAGCGTCCGAAGCGATGAATATATTAAGAAACTCCGTAAATACTTTTATCAAAAAAGATTCTTCGCAGGAAAACGCAATCAGAGAAGACATAAACAAAATCAACGAATCTACGAAACGGGTAACCGAATTCCTGATAAAACTTTCCGGAAACGATCTTTCGTATAAAGACGAAAAAACGCTTTCGGCTATGCACGAGTCGATCGGAGACATATTGCGTATAGCCGATCTGGCAGATAATATGCTTAAATACACAAGGCATTACGTCAACGACAAGCTCGAATTTTCCGAATCCGTAATAAACGATATCAAATCGATGTGCGAAAAAATCAATCTGCTTTTCGATGAAAGCATGCGCGCATTCAATGACGTAGACGTTACAAGCGCCGTACGCGCGGAACAGATCGAAGACGAAGTCGACAGCCTTAAAAAACACATTGTCGACGGGCATATACGACGTCTAAACGAAGGGACTTGTCAGCCGCAATCGAGCAGCGTGCTTATTAATCTCGTAGGCAATCTTGAAAGAGCTGCCGATCATATACTTAACCTCGCCCACTCTTTCGACGCCGTATAAAACGGACATAATATAATATCATGGAAAAAACATTATATCTTCTTGAAGACGACAAAAGTATCTGCGATCTCGTAACGTACAGTCTCGAGCTTGCCGAAATAGAAGTGCGCAGTTATAATACGGTAAAAGATTTTAACGCGGCGCTTGCTTCTTTCGTGCCAAAAGTCGTACTGCTCGACATAATGCTTCCCGACGGTAACGGTTACGATGTTTTAACTCAGATAAAAAAAGCGCATCCGCAGGTAACCTGCATTATGCTGAGCGCCATGGGACGCGAAAACGACAAAGTAAAAGGCTTTAATCTCGGTGCGGACGATTACATTGCAAAACCTTTCGGCGTTCTCGAACTCACCGCGCGTATAAACGCGGCTTTCAGACGCATGGGGTTAGCCGAAGAACTTACGGCTCAGAACGTAACGCTGAACGAGCGTACGATGTCGGTAAGCATCGACGGCAAACCGGCGTCGCTGAGCAATATGGAGTTCAGACTTCTCGCCTATCTCATTAAGCACGCCGGTTCGGTAATTACCCGAGATAAGCTCCTGACGGCAGTATGGGGTTATGACGAAGGCGAAACGCGCACGGTCGATATCCACGTCGCCCGCCTGCGTAAACTCGGCGTAAAAGGCATAGAAACCGTTTTCGGCGCGGGTTATAAATTTACAAGATGAGTAAACGAATATTTTTACCTATATTGCTTGTAGTGCTTTTCTTACTTCTGTTCTTTGCGCTCACGAATTCCGAAGTGCTTTACTCTCAAATCGAGGGCGACGCAAAAGAAACTTTACGCACAAGCATGCATACATTTAAAGATGATTACTCTTCCGCGGATATCGGCGCGGAGGAGATTTCTTCTTTACTCGGCGTCGGAGTATGCTTTCTCGATAAAGAATTCAAAGTCACCGACGTTTCAGACGAACGCTTTGCCCCGTCGGAAAGCGATATAAAAAAGATAAAGATATCGTTTGAGGGCGGATCGAGCATATATGTATCCGACTCGGATAAAAAAGGTCATTCTTACGTCAATATCTGCGAATCGACGGACAATATGATTGTAAAATTAACCGTCGAAATATTTTCGCGAACGGAAGTATATATCAGTATGATACCTAGTCTCGTGATATATGTTTGTATCGGAGTGCTTTTGTCGCTTATACTGTCGCTTATTGTTACTTCTTTCGTCATAAAGCACGTTAAAGAACTTGCGCTTAACGCAATCGGCAATGATAAGCATATCGACGCAAAATACGTGGAGCTAAAGCCTATCGCCGACGTAATCAATCTTAAAAACGAACACGTACGTAACGCACAAAAAAGCAAAGACGAATTTATATCCAACGTAACTCACGAAATGAACACTCCCCTGACCTCCATACACGGTTTTGCGGAACTTATAGCATCGGGGAGCTTGCCCGCGTCCAAAACGCAATCCGCAGGTAAAACGATTGCGGCGCAAAGCGAAAGACTCGGCGCCATGATAAAACAGATACTTAACTACAGTGCAATAGACGACGATTTGCTGACTCCTTACGACGTCGATATTTCCATACTCACGAAAGAAGTATTGAATAATTTCGAACCGATGCTCAAAGACAAAAACATAACGCTGTTGCGAGATATAGAAGACGGTGTAATCGTAAAGTCCAGACACGAGCGAATAACCGAAATCCTCGACAACCTTGTGAGTAACGCAATTAAATACAATAAGCAGAACGGTAAAATCACGGTTACGGTAAGAAATAAAATGCTTATAGTCGACGATACCGGGATAGGCATTTCGCAGGACGAATTAAAACATATTTTCAGTCGTTTCTACACCGTAAATAAATCGCACGGCGAAAATATGGGATTCGGACTCGGACTACCGATAGTAAAAAAACTGTGCGACAAAAGCGGCTGGAAACTTTATGTAGACAGTACTCCGGGCGAAGGCACAACTTTCCGCATAGATTTTTCGGAATAATTTATAAATAACCTTTAAAAATCCTTGCAATATATCCTTAAATATGATATAATTCGCAAGGTTGAAGGTTGAGCCGCATTAGTCTAGCGGTTAGGACGCTGGCCTCTCACGCCGGAAACAGGGGTTCGATTCCCCTATGCGGTACCAAAACAAAGAAGCACCGAATGGGTGCTTCTTTGTTTTTCAGGACAATTCAATATTAAAACGGCGATACGGATTTCCCGATCGCCGTTTTAATCGTCAGCCTTCTATCTGACCTACATGATCAAGATTTTCTTTAATGGGATTCCAGGAAATTCCCGTATCCGTTACCAGCTTCACGCAGTCTATAGCGGGACCGCCTGTTGAGTGAGTATACGTATTAAGCGTATTTTCGCGGACGATCAGTTCGAGTTTGTTATCCCCCGCCTTAACTTCCGCGTTCTGCGTTACGAGCTTATCGACAAACTCGGGCGCGTAGTCGGTCGAACCTTTTACCAGCATGCTCTGATATGTTATTTCCTTGCCGTTAAGTACGACGCCGAAATTGTCGGGGGTAAACGTAGTATTACCCCACTGCGAAATCAATCTGATATAAATAGCCGTGGTGCCGGCGCGCTCGGCTTTGAAATTGAATTCAAGCGTGCAATCGGTCATGTGTATATTATGAACGAAATACCCTTCGCTCACGCCCTCTGCGGACGATTTCATTATAAGATCGTATCCGCTTGCGCTTCCCGACTGAGCTCCGCCTATTTTACCCTCCACGGGCGTATATTCCGCCTCCAGAACATATTCTTTCATTCCTTCGCCGATGATGATCTCGTCGCCTCCCGTGTTTCCGCAAGCGGCGAAAACCACCGCGACAATCATCAGACACATAACAGTTATTACTGCGGTCAAAAGTTTCTTTTTCATGTTTTATCTCCTTTTATGATTATTTTTCGGAAGTTACGTCGGACTCATCCGCATTCGGAACCGACGATTTCTTTTTGTAAGGCAAGAAAGTAAACACACCTATCGTTACCGTAATAAGACCGAATACGATGCACACGATAATCGCGAATATTTCCCATATCGGCATACCGTATCCCCAGATGTTACCTTCTCCGTGTCTGTTCATTGCGTTACTGTTCGCCACCGTATACAGAATACATTTTGCCGCGCGCCTTAAAGCGGTTACGCCCGTCGCACTCGATACTTGTTTAGGGGCTTTATCTCCCGTGAGGTTAAGATCGCCGCCCGCTCTTATCATCTGATCCGCATCCATATACGGATTCACGTTAAAGTCGGTTATAACCATGCCTCTGAAGCCCCATTCGTCTCGAAGCAGTTGCGTAAGCAATCTGTAATCTCCGCCCGCCCAGACAGTACCTATACGGTTGAACGAACTCATTATCGCAGTGGCTTTTCCCGTTTCGACGCACATTTCAAACGGTCTGAAATACAGTTCGCGCATAGACTGTTCGTTTGCCCATGTGACAAGCCCGTTACAGGTATCTCTGTCCGTTTCCTGATCGTTAAGCGCAAAATGCTTCATAAACGAATATACGCCTTTTTCGCTCGCACCTTTAACGACTTCGGCTCCGATCATTCCGGAAAGACAACCGTCTTCGCTGTAATACTCAAAATTTCTTCCCGAAAAAGGGCTTCTGTGAAGGTTCATTGCGGGAGCGTACCAACCCGAATAAGGCGTTCCGTCGCCGCGTTCGTTCCCAATCAGGCCTTCGTTTCCTATCATGTTGCCGAACTCGTGAGCAAGCTTTTTGTTCCGCGTCGCAGCAAGTACGCATTCGCTCGCATAGTAGCATGTGCTGTAAATGCAATCCGATCCCATAAACAAGGCAAAACCCATCGGTCCGTCCGCGTCAATCGTAAGAGGTTTATCGATATTGTCTATCGGTTCCGAATGGAAGTTTCCCGAGCGGACAAGCGTGAGCATCTGATTGACGGTAAGCTGATCCATCATCTGATCCCAAAGCTTATGTTCGTAATCAAGTCCTATAAGATCGTAAAGTTTGATTTTAGTGTCGTTATAAGAAAGTTCTTTCTTGCTCTGATTCGGCATTTCATCCGTATACCAAGGTTTATCTTCGCTGTCCGAAGGCAATGCGAGCGCGTCCGAAACAAACTTATCGGTAACGGTGCGATAACTCATCTGTTCCGCGCCTTTAAGACAATCGAAATTAGCAAAGTTGTTTTCGCGGGAAAGGTATTCTTCGATATGACCGCTGACGTCGTCGAAAAGATTTGTTACGGGCTTACCTTTTTCGGTGGATTCGTAAATAAATCCGCCTTCGGGCACGACATAAGTAAACTTCGGAGTAGTAGGATCCGCCCAGCAATGAGCGTCGTCGCCGACGTACAACTTATATTCGCCTGCTTCGAGTTTATATCCGGTTTTGCCGTCGCCCGCAGCATTGTTGTAATCGTAAGACGCCATATCGCGCACGTCGACAGACAACGTTATCGTCCCTTCTCCCGTTTTTGCGTCAAGCATACCGGTTTTTGCAAAATCCGCAAGAACAATGTGAGCTTTTTCTATTCCGCCGTTATTGTAAGGCGACGTGTAATATAAGGAGAGCGACTGTTTCCCCGCATAGTCTCCTTTATTTTGCACGTTAACTGTAAACTCGAGTTTTCCGTCCGAAGAAATAACCGAACCGTTTTCCGTAGCGGGTTCTACGGTGTATTCGTAATTAGTGTAACTGAGACCGTACCCGAACGGATAGATAACGTTGTCGTCATACCATTCTTCGCCGTCCGTATATCCGCGCGTTTCGTAATAACGGTAGCCGAAATATATTCCTTCCCTGTATTCCACAAACGCCAGTTTGCGCTGTTTCAACTCATTCTTTTCATCAAGAGTATAGTATTTGTTTCCGTCCGCTATATTGTAATTGCCGAAATTGAACCATGTCGGATCGTTTTTGAAATCGCGCGCATAAGTATCCACGAGTCTGCCGCTCGGATTTATATCGCCCGTAAGGACTTTTCCAAGGGCATTAATTCCGCTGTCGCCGGGGAGTCCCATCCAGATAGCGGCCTGTATATTCTCATGATAAGCGTAATGGTCGGGATCATCGAGAAAACCGAGTTCGAGCGGTGCGGCGCTATTGATTACCACTATGACTTTTTCAAAATTGCGGCATGCCTCGTCAAGCATATCGGTTTCATTCCGGTCGAGCTGAAGATAATGATCGTCGCCCGAACGCGCACCCGGTATAACCTGATTTGCGGCAGCGAAATCCGTATATTTACTTCCCGTATACCGCATTGTGCGCGGAAGGTCGAAACCTTCGCCTCCGATTCGTGAAATTACTACGATCGCAGCGTCGTTATAGTCATTATAGCTTGCTTTGACATCGTCGGGATACGGCAAAGGCGCCTCGCCTGTCGGAAAACCGCTTAACGTCACGCCCATACCGGGAGCATTCGGACGGCCTGTACCCGACGCATTGCCGGAAAGATAGCTACGCATAACGGGATTCGTTCTGAATCTTCCGTCACTCTCGAGCACGACAGAAAAATCGGTTTTTTCTCCGCCCGA
>CASFAN010000029.1 GCA_949292715.1 uncultured Eubacteriales bacterium | reverse complement strand
CAGGAAGGTTCGTATACGAATTATCTGCTCGATAAAGGCGTGGAAAAAATATGTAAGAAAGTCGGCGAAGAATCGACCGAAACCGTGATAGCGGCAATGAAGCGCGATAAAAAGGAATTATCCGCGGAGGTTGCCGATCTGTTATATCATCTGTTTGTACTCATGTATGCAGAGGGTATTGATTATTCCGAGGTGCTTAAAGTACTCGAGTCCAGGCATAATTGCGGCGCCGATACGCCCGCGCGTGAAGCGAAACCCAAAAAAAAGTAATAAATTGCAATAAAACGTTTGACAAGCACTTTATATTTTAATATAATATTTTGGCAAGTGACGAAATAAGGAGGTGCGGGATAATGGCAGTACCCAAGAGAAAACAATCCAAACAGAGAAGCAGCACCAGATATGCTCAGTGGAAAGTAAACCCTGTGACTCTCACGGAGTGCCCTCAGTGCCACGAACTTAAAAAATCTCATCAGATTTGTCCTAAGTGCGGTTACTACGACGGCGTTCAGGTAGTCGAACAGAAAGAAGAAAAGAAATAATTTCTCATGACCCTTTGATTTATTTGAAGGGTCATTTGTTTAGGAACTGTTTTTATGAAGATAATTATAGACGTAATGGGCGGAGACAGTCCGAGCGAAGTCGTGAACGGAGCGATTGCGGCGGCACAGGAGCATCCTGAACTTACCGTCGTTCTTACCGGCGATGAAAAAATGATACGGGAATCGATTACGGTCGAGGTACCCAATATTGCAATTGTCGGTACATCGCAGGTAATCAGCAACGACGAGTCGCCAACAATGGCGATAAAGACAAAAAAAGATTCTTCAATGGTAGTCGCGCTTCGCATGCTTTCGGAAGACGAGGACGCAATAGGTATGATTTCAACCGGCAGTACGGGCGCTGTACTTACGGGCGCTTCGCTTATTGTCGGCAGAATTCCCGGAGTTTACCGTCCTACGCTTATGAGTCAGTTGCCTACAATGAACGGAGGTATAGTCTGTATCACGGACAGCGGCGCAAACATGGATTCGCGTCCCGAGTGGCTTTATCAGTTTGCGGTAATGGGCAGCGCGTATATGCGTGCCGTAACAGGCAAGGACAAGCCTACGGTTGCGTTGCTTAACGTCGGAACGGAAGACCACAAAGGTAATGCGCTTATTCACGAAACTTTTCCTATACTTAAAAACAGTTCGCTTAATTTTGTGGGAAATATGGAAGCCCGCGACACTCTTACCGGAAAATACGACGTAGTGGTATGCGACGGTTATGACGGCAATATTTTGCTTAAGGGTAGCGAAGGCGCGGCAAAAATGGTTATGAAATCGTTGAAAGCCGCGATTATGGGGTCTTTCAGCGCTAAAATCGGATATCTTTTCATGAAGAAGGCGTTCAATAAACTTCGCCACGACATGGATTACAACAATTACGGCGGCGCACCGTTCCTCGGCATTAAAAAACCGGTCGTAAAATCGCACGGATCGTCAAATGCTGCTGCTATAAAACAATCTGTTAATCAATTGTTGAAAATAAAAGAAGGCAACGTCATCGATACTATAAAAAAAGGCATTGCCGAGGGAGCCAAATGAATAAACTTCCCGACTACACACAGAAAGAGAAAATTATCGGATACGCGTTCAAGGATAAAGATTTGCTTGAACGCGCATTTGTTCATTCCTCATATGCGAACGAACATCGCATACCTTCTTACGAGCGTCTCGAATTTCTCGGAGACGGCGTTCTCGGACTTATAGTCGCGGAAAAACTTTACCGTTCGAGCGGGGATGAAGGCGTAATGACCGTAAGGCGTTCTCTCATTGTTTCAAGCGAACCTCTTGAAGACGTCACCGAAAAAAGCGGTCTTGGCGAATTTATAAAATTCGGCAACGGCGAAAAATGCCACGACCATTCCGAAAGTAAAGTTTATGCCGACGTATTCGAGTCTGTACTCGGCGCAATCTATCTTGACGGAGGTTATGCGGAAGCGGTACGATTCGTAGACAGGATGCTCGGAGAGCGCATATGCGAAGTTATGCGCGCCGGAAAAAGCGAAAACAGCAAAGGAGACTTGCAGGAATACTGCCAGCAAAAAAAATGCGGCGAAATCAGATATGAAACCGTTTCAGAGGGTAAAAAAGACGGTCGTCCTTATTTTACCGTATGCGTATATGTCGGTGACAAGCGTATTGCCGACGGAGACGGGTACAGAAAAAAGGACGCGGAACACGAAGCGGCAAGATACGCGCTGAAAATTTTAAAGAGGCTGAAATAAAATTGATTTTTGCGCCCGCTTGTGTTATAATGTTACCGACGTGAGGTTTTAACTGTGAAATTCAAGAAGATGGAAATCAACGGATTTAAGTCCTTTGCCGACAAAACCGACATAAAATTCGGTACGGGAGTTACCGCCATTGTCGGTCCGAACGGCTGCGGCAAAAGCAATGTCGCGGACTCTATCCGTTTCGCGCTCGGCGAGCAGTCGTCCAAGACTCTCCGAGGCGGAAATATGCAGGACGTTATTTTTAACGGCACGGAAAAGCGTAAGTCGCAGTCGTTTTGCGAGGTTTCGCTTTATTTCGATAACTCCGAACGTATTTTCAGGGATCTCAATTACGATGAGGTCGTAATTACCAGAAAACTTTTCCGCAGTAACGAGAGCGAGTATCAGATAAACAAAAGTACATGCCGCAGATCCGACATCATAGAAGCGCTTCGCGACAGCGGAGTCGGCAAGGAAGGCTATTCCATTATCGGACAGGGTAAAATAGACGAACTTATATCCTCCAAGCCCGAAGACCGCCGCAGTATATTCGACGAAGCTGCTGGTATTTCCAAATTCAAAGCGAAAAAAATAGACGCAGAGCGCAGGCTTGTAAGAACCCGCGATAATCTCTCGCGTCTTTCTGACATACTTGCCGAAAAAAGCAAACAACTTGCTCCGCTTACGCGTCAGGCTGAAAACGCACGCAAGTATCTCGCGCTGTACGAAGAACTTAAAAATTACGAAATCAATATATATCTTCATCAGTACGAAACCACTACCGATACTAAAAATTTTATTATAGAAAAGCGTAACGCCATTATCGAAAAGCTTAAAGAGTGTCAGGCAGAAGGTGAGAAAGCCGTTGAAAATTACAACAAAACAATGGCGGAACTCAATAACACCGACGCTACTATAGCAAGACATAACGAAGAGCTTATCGAATTAAGCGTCGTTTACGAACGAAACAACGGCGAAATAAATCTTAAAACCAATGACATTGCTCATGTTACGGATCAATATAACGGAATTCTTTCGGAAATTGCCAAGTTCGAAGCGGATATCGCAAACGCGGAAAAGCTGATAAACGAAGGACTTGTCGACCGTGAAAAGCGCGCGAAAATTCTTGACGAGGCGCGTCAGCGTTCCGAACAGACCGATAAAGAATGGCGTGAAGTCATGGCAAAAATAGCCGAATCGGAGGGCATGGAAGAAGAAGGTCACCGCACGCTCGTGGAGGCAATGGAAAAGCTGGGCGATATAAAAGCCAACATGAGCAAGTTGATTGCCGAACGCGAATCGCTGGAAACCCAGATATCTTCTTTGCGCAGCAAATCGGAACAGCTTGAAAGCATTAATGCGGGCAGAAAGAAAACCGCCGAGGCGCTCAAAGGCGAGCTTGACGGCGAAAAAGCGAAACGCGCGGAACTACAGAAGCTGCTTGACGCCGACACGCAGAAAAATAACGAAAATATTTCAAAGCTGACGTTTAACAACAGCGAGCTCGGCAAAATTAATTCAAAATATTATACGATGATGGAGAGAAAAGATATCTTCTCCAAGCTTCGTAACGAAAACGGCGGTTTTGAACGCAGCGTTTCCAGATTGCTCGCCGCCGCAAAAAACGACAGCGAATTATCGTCAAGAATAGAAGGCGTGGTCGCGCACGTACTCAAAGTGCCGAAGGCTTATGAAACGGCAGTGGAAATGGCTCTCGGCGGCGCGGTGCAGAATGTTATTACGCGCACCGAAAACGAAGCCACGTATATTATAGATTTTCTCAAATCGCGCGGATTCGGACGCGTAACTTTCCTTCCGTTATCTACTATCAAGCCAAGATATATCCGTGAAGATTTAAAAAATTACATAAATGCCGACGGTTGTTTCGGCGTTGCGTCCGATCTTGTTTCTTATGACGCGAAATACGATAATATCATAAAATATCTGCTCGGAACGACGGTTATCGTCGATAACATGAAAACGGGTATCGGAATCGCACGGGCTTCGAGATACGCTTTCAGGATCGTTACGCTTGACGGAGACATAATTAATCCGGCAGGCTCTATCACGGGCGGAAGCAAGAAAGCAGACGTAGCGAACGTATTTGCCTATGACCGCGAGCTTCGCGAAATGGAAGAACAGCTCGAAGGCGTAAAAGAAAAAATCAAACGTTTCGAAACGGAAATTTCAAGGATAACGGCGGAGCAGAATAAACTGACTCTCAGTATTAAAGAACGATCGTCTGCGCTGCACGATCTCGACGTCAGAATCGCGGCTCACGAACAGCAATATATAAAGCTTGTCGGCGAAACGGAAGATGCGGACGGAGAACTCGGAGAACAGTCCGCGCAGCTTATGATCTGGCAAAAAAGAGCGGATGAAATAACTCGCGATATTAATTCGGTAGGCGAGCTTGAAGAAATAGTGAAAAACACAAAAGATTCCGCTCAGGATACAAGCGAGAAAAACTCCGGGGTAATAGCGGAACTGCGTAAACGCCGCGACGAATTGCACTCCGCGCTTTCTCAGTCAAAAGTCGAAATTGCAAATATGGAGAACGATATTGCCAATATCGACAAAGACGCGGAGAGAATATCGCGCGCCATAAACGGATATAAAGAAAATATAGAAAGTAGCAGATCCGTTGCCGACGAATATGCCGCTCGCATAAATTCACTTAAAAGCGAGCTGGACAAACTTCGGCTCAGCGTTTCCGAAAACGACAGTCAGCGCGTCGTTGAACTGAAAAAAATGATAAGCGGTTTCGGCGAATACAAACAAAAAGTTCAGGCGGATCTGAATAAGTACGACGCCGACAGACTTCGTCTTAACGCAGAGTTGAACGAACTGACGGAGCAACGCAATGCAGAAGATCTCAAGCTTCAGAAGGTTGATACCGATCTTGAGCAGATGCAGCAGAGAATAGAAGAAGTTTACAAACTCACTTACGAAGAATGCGTACCGCTCAGAAGCGAAAATTTCGAGATAGAACCGGCTATCGAGGAAGCTCAGAAGTTAAGACGCAGAATAGAAAGCCTCGGTCACGTCAATCCCGAAGCTATCGAAGAATGCGAAACGCTTTATAACGAATATAACGAAATGGAAAAACAGCGCGACGATCTTTCCAATGCAGAGAGAGATCTTGTAAAAATCATTTCCGACCTTTCCAAGGAAATGAAAACGCAGTTTACCGAAAAATTCAATCAGATTAACGATAACTTCAAAGTTATATTCCGTGAGTTGTTTGACGGCGGTACGGCTGAACTTTCACTTACCGAGCCTGCGGACGGAGAAGACGAGCTGAGCGCGGGCGTGGAAATAAAAGCGCAGCCTCCTCAGAAAAAACTTCAGCTGCTTTCGTTGCTTTCCGGCGGTGAAAAAGCAATGACGGCAATCGCGATACTGTTTGCGATATTGAAGCTCAGACCGATGCCGTTCTGCGTGCTTGACGAAATAGAAGCGGCACTCGACGACGCAAACGTACTTCGTTTCGCTAAGTATCTTAAACGCTACAGCCAGGAAACACAGTTCATAGTTATCACGCACCGTAAACCTACGATGGAACTTGCCGACGCGCTTTACGGCGTTACTATGGAAGAAAAAGGCGTATCAAAAATGGTATCCGTCAAACTTGCGGACGCGGTCAAATTTACTGAGTAAGGGAGAGCGTAATGGGAATTTTCGCAAAGATCAAAAATGCGCTTAAAAAGACAAAGGACGCCATTGCGTACAGGCTCAATAAGCTTTTTACGGGCGGAGTTCTTAACGATGAATTTTATGACGAGTTGGAAACCATCCTGCTTTCGGCGGATATCGGCAGCGAAACGACGGAAAGCATTCTGAACGAACTGAAAAAAGTCATAGATAAAAAGCATATAACCGATCCGGGCAGGGTCAGAGACGAGCTTAAAGCGATAATGCGCGGAATACTCGATTTTGAACTTCCCGAAGAGGAATATCCGCTTGTCATCCTTGTTGCCGGAGTCAACGGAGTCGGAAAAACAACGTCTATAGGCAAGCTTGCGCGTAACTATAAAAAAGCAGGTAAAAGCGTGACGATAGTTGCCGCCGATACATTCAGAGCCGCAGCAGCCGATCAGCTCACGGTTTGGGCAGACAGGGCGGGTGTCAGAATAGTAAGACAGAACGAAGGCGCCGACGCGGCTGCGGTTGTATACGACGCACTGCAAAGCGCAAAAAGCAAAGGAACGCAGGTCACGATAATCGATACGGCAGGCAGACTCCATAATAAAGTTAATCTTATGGAAGAGCTGAAAAAAATCGACAGGGTAATAGACCGCGAATTTCCGGAAGCCATGCGGCTTAACTATATAGTTCTTGACGCAACCACAGGACAGAACGCGCTTTCACAGGTCGATCTTTTTAACGAAGCCATAGATATAGACGGTATAATTCTCACTAAATTGGACGGAACGGCAAAAGGAGGCGTAGTCCTTGCGATTGCCGGTGAAGAAGAGGTTCCGGTTGTATATATCGGTGTTGGCGAAGGCATCGACGATCTCGAACCTTTCGATATAAACGATTTCGTAAACGAAATCGTAGACGGCGATTAAATAATTTATGGCGTTGTCAAGTAAAATCACTTGACAACGCCATTTTTTGTGTGTATAATAGGCATGTACGATCGGGAGGGACAGATGAAGGACCTGAAAACGGGAATACTTTGCGATCTTTACGGAGTACTGCTTACCGATAAACAACGTGACATGGTCAGGGATTACTTCGATTATGATCTGTCGCTGTCCGAAATTGCGGCTCAACACGGTATATCGCGGCAAGCAGTTGCGGATACGGTAAAAAAATGTGAAAAAACGCTTATCGATACAGAAAAATCTCTGGGCTTTTATGCAAAAATCGCAGAGATTAAAACAGAGCTGGAAAAAGTTTTGGAACTGAACCGTTCGAAAAAGTATGATGAAGCGACAGCCGTTGCGGAGAAACTGCTCGGCAGACTTTGATGAGGTGAAAATGGGAGTATTTTCGGGGCTCGGAGACAAGCTTAAACACGTATTTTCCAAGATATCCAACAGAGGTAAGCTTGACGAATACGAAATCAAACAGGCGATGCGTGAGATTCGCATCGCGCTTCTCGAAGCCGACGTTAATTATAATGTAGTTAAGGACTTTGTAGCTAAAGTCAGTGAGCGCGCTAACGGCGAAGAAATAACGAAAAGCGTAACGCCGGGTCAGCAGGTTATTAAAATCGTCAACGACGAACTTGTGGAGCTGATGGGCGCAAAAAACTCAAAGCTCGAAGTTGCCAGCAAGCCGCCTACCGTAATAATGATGTGCGGTCTGCAGGGTGCGGGTAAAACCACTATGTGCGGCAAGCTGGGCGCGCTGCTTAAAAAGCAGGGCAAGAAACCGCTTCTGGTCGCGTGCGATATTTATCGCCCCGCTGCAATAAATCAGCTTAAAGTGGTTGGAAAAAACGTATCCGTCGAAGTATTCGAAATGGGTACGCAAAATCCCCGTAAAATAGCCGAGCATGCGGTAAAACATGCCGAATCCAAAGGCTTCGATACCGTTATTATAGATACGGCGGGACGTCTGCACATAAACGACGACCTGATGAAAGAGCTCGAGGATATCAAAAAAGCCGTAAAACCCACGGAAATTCTGCTGACTGTCGATGCTATGACCGGTCAGGACGCGGTGACCGTTGCAACAACGTTCAACAACAGATTGGATATAACGGGCGTCATACTTACAAAACTTGACGGCGATACCAGAGGCGGAGCCGCATTGTCTATCCGCGCGGTTACGGGTAAGCCGATAAAGTTCTGCGGAACGGGAGAAAAAGCGGGGGATATCGAACCTTTCTATCCCGATCGCATGGCAAACAGAATCCTCGGTATGGGCGACATCGTTTCTCTTGTCGAAAAGGCACAGGAAGCCATGGATGAGGAAACGATGCGCAAAATGGAAAAACGCGTAAAAGACGCCACTTTTACTTTAGACGATTTCCTTATTCAATTCGAATCGCTTAAAAAAATGGGCGGAATAAGCGAAGTTATGCAGATGCTACCCGGAATGGGGCGCTTTAATCTCAGCGAGAAAGATATTGACGAAAAACGTATCGAAAAATTCAAAGCAATCATAAGTTCGATGACAAAGAAAGAGCGGGAACATCCCGAAATAGTCAAATCTTCCCGCCGTAAAAGAATCAGTTCCGGCAGCGGCACGACTATACAAGATGTAAATCAGTTGCTTAAACAATTCGAACAAACACGCGATCTCATGAAAAAGATGAAAAACAATAAAGGCAGATTGCCTTTCTGATGAAAAATTATTATCAAGGAGAATATAAAAATGGTTAAAATCAGACTTACAAGAATGGGCGATAAAAAAGCACCTTTCTACCGCATCGTCGTTGCAGACGAACGTGCGCCCAGAGACGGACGCTTTATCGATATCGTCGGAACGTACAATCCGCTTACTTCTCCGGCTGAAGTTAAAATCGATGCCGAAAAAGCAGCTCAGTGGCTTAAAAACGGCGCACAGCCTACCGATACGGTAAAAGCGCTTCTTATTCAGAGCAACGTTATCCCTGCAGGAAAGAGACCTCCCGCTAAGACCGGCAAGAAAAAGACCGATAAAGAAGGTTAATTATGCGGGAGTTGGTGGAATTCCTAATAAATAGTCTTGTCGACGATAAGTCTGCCGTAAAAGTGGAAGTTGATGGCGAAACCGTGAATGTAACCGTTTCCAAAGAAGATATGGGTAAGATCATCGGGAAACAGGGACGCACGGCAAAAGCAATCAGAACCATCGTAAAGGCGGCTGCCGCAAAAGACGGTAAAAAATTCAACGTAGAACTTATAGAAGTTTAATTTGAAGATTACAATAGGCGAAATCGTAAAAGCACAAGGTTTGCGCGGTGAAGTCAAAGTAAGACCGATGACCGACGACCTTGTGCGTTTCGGGCGCCTCTCATCGGTATTGGTGGGAGGTATCCCTTTCAAACTCCGTTCGGTAAACGTGCGGGGTGATTTCGTATATTTATCTTTTGACGGAGTTTCCGACAGAAACGCCGCGGAAGTACTCGTCGGTAAGCTTGTAGAAATTGACAGGTCTCAGGCTAAAAAGCTCGGCGAGGGCGAATATTTCGCCGTTGATCTTATCGGATGCAAAGTTTATCTCACCGACGGCGAGTATATAGGAATATTAAACAGAATAGATAATTTCGGTTCCGCGGACATTTTCACGGTTAAAGGCGTGAAAACCGTAAGGTTTCCTTTTCTTAAACGGCTCGGACTTCAATATAACGAATACGAAAAAACAATTATATTGGATAAAGACAGGTTCGGAGAGGTGAGTTGCTATGAAGATTGATATACTTACGTTATTTCCGGACATGTTCGCTCCTTTACATCAAAGTATTACGGGCAGAGCGGAGGCTGCCGGGATTGTTACGATTTGCGCCACGAATATTCGTGCGTTTACAAAAGACAAACACGGTAAGTGCGACGATCTTCCTTACGGAGGCGGGGCCGGAATGGTTATGACTCCGCAACCTATAGTGGATTGCGTGCGCGCCGTGGATCCCGAACACAGTGCCAGACGCATATACATGTCTCCGCGCGGCAGAACGCTTACTGCGGATATTGCGCGCGAATTGGCAAAAGAAAATCATATTTTGTTCTTATGCGGTCACTACGAAGGGATCGATCAAAGAGCAATAGATATTTGCGGATTCGAGGAACTGTCGATAGGCGACTATGTCCTTACCGGCGGCGAACTTGCAGCAATGGTAACGGCTGACGCTTTATTGCGTTTCGTCCCCGGCGTACTCGGCAGCGAGGACAGCGCGATGGAAGAAAGCTTTTCCGAAGGGCTGTTGGAATACCCGCAATATACGCGCCCCGCAGTATTCGAGGGGCAAGAGGTTCCCGAGGTTCTGCTTTCGGGACATCATGAAAATATCAATAAATGGCGCAGACGCATGTCGGAAGAAATTACGCGCTCGCGCCGTCCCGATCTAAAAAATGACGATTAACTGGTTTCCCGGACATATGAATAAATCCCTCCGCGAAATGGAGGAAAAAATAAAGCTCGTTGACGCCGTGATTTACGTACTCGACGCCCGGGCTCCTTTTTCCTGTATAAATCCCGCGTTCGGAAAAATCATAGCCGACAAACCGGTGATATATATACTCAATAAGGCAGATACCGTGTGCGAAACAGACCTTTTACCTTGGGTCGAGAAATTATCAGCAGGAAACGCAAAAGCCGTCAGAATGAATTCCACGGCGTCAGGCGCTTCGAAAATAATAGCAGACAAATTATTTTTATTATGCAAAGATAAAATCGAACGGAAAAAAGCGCGCGGAATAAATACCGTAATACGAGCGATGGTAATAGGCGTTCCCAATTCCGGAAAATCTACGCTTATCAATAACCTTTGCGGGAAAGCGAAAACCGTTACCGGCAACAGGGCGGGCGTTACCCGCGCGCAGCAATGGGTCAGAATTTCGCCGTACCTCGAAGTGTTGGACACTCCGGGAACACTGTATCCTAAACTCGACGACCAAAGACTTGCGCTTAATCTTGCGTTCATAGGAAGCATAAGAGACGAAGTCGTCGATACTTACGAGCTCGCGCTTGAATTAATTAAAAAACTGTTTTCTGAAAGCGACGCCCTTCAAAAACGTTACGGAATTCCGCTTTGCGGGAATGCCGCAGAAGATTTGTCTGCAATAGCGCTGAAACGAGGTTTGCTGATAAAAGGGGGTCAACCAGACGGAGACCGCGCGGCGGCAGCGATAATAGACGATTTCCGAAAAGGACGGATGGGCAAAGTGATGCTCGAAAAAGCGGGGGAATACAAATGACGACGCGAGAATTATTCGAATTTGATAAGGCTTACGGAGAACAAGTTGCCGGTGTAGACGAAGCGGGAAGAGGTCCGCTTGCGGGTCCTGTCGTAGCGGCATGTTGCGTTCCGTGCGGTATTTTTATTGAAGGAATTAACGACAGTAAGAAAATAAGCGAAGCCAAACGTGAATCGCTATACGAAAAAATAGTAAATTCGGGTATGGTTTTTGCTGTCGGAATTTTCGACGAAAAAGTCATAGATAGTATTAATATACTTAATGCTACAAAGTCGGCTATGGAAAATTGCATCAAAAATATCGGTGTTATACCTGACATAGTACTTATTGACGCAGTAAAAGGACTTGATTTGCCGTTTGCGCAACTACCGATTATAAAAGCGGACGCAAAAAGTTACGCCGTTGCCGCGGCAAGCATAATTGCAAAAGTAACTCGTGACAGAATAATGCGGGAGTACGATAAAAAATTTCCGGAATACGGTTTCGCGAAACATAAAGGATACGGAACCGCCGCACATATAGCCGCAATAAAAAAATACGGACCGTGCGACATTCACCGCCGTTCTTTTATAGGTAATTTTACGAATGAGTAAACACGATAATAAATTGCGCGGTAATGCGGGAGAAAGAATTGCCGAGAGCTATCTTAAAAAACACGGCTACAGAATTCTTTCCCGTAATTTTTCCACCGAAACCGGAGAAATAGATCTTATAGTTACCGACAACGAATATCTGATTTTTGTGGAAGTCAAGGCGAGACTGAGCGACGAATTCGGATTGCCTTCGGAGGCGGTAGATATTCGCAAGCAGCGCAAAATCAGCATGGTTGCGTCTCAGTATATAAAAAAAAACATGCTGTTCGGTGCTCCCGTAAGATTTGACGTTATTGAAGTTTATCTTGAAACCGAGAGCATCAATCACATTAAAAACGCATTTGAAAGTTATCTCAGATACTGACACTTTTTTAGCCGCCGAAGCGTATATAAAATGTTATGGCGGAGAAACGTATCGATATAGGTGCAATCAGACATAATGCGGAAGAAATCAATAAAACTACGGAACTGATAGCCGTAGTAAAAGCCGATGCATACGGACACGGAGCTTTAAAAGTAGCAAACGCTATAAATAATTATGTTTGCGGATTTGCCGTGGCGTCTGCGGAAGAAGCGGATACTCTCGTCAATGGCGGAATAAAAAAGGATATAATAATATTCGGTTACACTCCGCCTTACGAACACGCGCCTAACGTTATACGTTCTTTTTCAAATCCGGCAGAGTTGAATTCGTTTTGTAACGGCGAACGAATAGCCGTTAAAATCAATACGGGAATGAACCGTTACGGCGCGGATTCTTCCGAAGCCGAGAAAATCATAAATTTTTTAACCGCAAAGAACGCTCTTCATTCGGTGTATACTCATCTGCGCTGTCCCGAAGACGTAAGTCTGACCGAAAAACAATACGAATTGTTCGAAAAATGCGCAGTGCCTGAAGATTGCAAAAAACATGTAGCGGCAAGCCGCGGACTGAACTGCGAGAGGGAATATAAAAACGGCACTGTCAGATGCGGTATAGCTTTGTACGGAGGCATAAAACCTTTCAGACAAGCTATGAGCATATACGGAAACGTTCAATGCGTCAGAAAAGTATATGCCGGAAACGGCGTGGGATACGGGAATGACGTAATCAAGCACGATACGTTAGTTGCCGTGACAGATATCGGGTACGCGGACGGTTACCGTCGCACTAAAAAAGACAGATATGTTTTTCTCGGCGGAAAACGTCGCAGAGTACTGGCCGTATGCATGGACTGTACCATCGTAGAGGCGGATTTTTCAGTCAAAACAGGCGATTGTGCGGAATTCCTCGGAAGCAATATAAGCGCCAACGAACTTTCCTCTGCTTTGGATACCGACGCCTACGAATTATTTACAACTTTCGGAAGAAATTTAAAAACCGTTTATTACGACACGGAAGAAATCAGTAATGGATAAATCTGAGATAAGAAAAATTTATAAACAGCGGCGCAAAAACGTAGAAAACAGAGCCGCAAAAGAACGTGCGATATCAGAAAAACTGCTTAAAGAAATTAAAAACGTAAAATCGGTTTTTATATATGAATCGATAGGCGGTGAAGTCGGAACTGCAAGCATGATCGAAAGTATAAGCCGATTTGCGGAAGTCTGCGTGCCGGAAGTGTGCGGAAAAGATATGAAGTTGCTTTGCAAAAAAGGCGGTTATGCGGACAAGCCATGCGACGTTACCGTAGTGCCGCTGATTGCTTTCGATACCGACCTTAATAGAATAGGCTTCGGCGGCGGATATTACGACAGATATCTTTCACGGAATACGACAAGGGCTATCGGAATAGCGTTCGACGAACAGCAATGCGACGGTATAGAACCTGAGCCGACGGACATTGCTCTGGATATGATAATAACGCCTACTCGCGTGTTGGAGAAATAAATGCGTATAATCAGCGGAAAATACAGAGGAAAAAGATTAATAGCTCCCGAGGGGAAAACCACGCGACCCACATCGGACAAAGTGCGGGAAAGCGTTTTCAATATTCTCGTATCGCGCGGCGAGACGGAGGGAAGCGTGCTCGATCTTTTTGCGGGAACCGGCGCGCTCGGGATAGAAGCGCTCAGCCGTGGCGCAGAGTACGCGTTGTTTGTGGATAAAAATCCCGAAGCGGCGGCTGTCGTCAAAAAAAATCTTGCCAATGTAGGCGCTAAAATGCCCGTTTACAATACAGACTGGAAAGTTGCCGTAAGAAAACTTGCAGGAAAAAAATTCGACGTTATATTTCTCGATCCGCCTTATTCGCTCGGTATTGAAAGCGATCTGATCAAATCGATATCCGACGCGGGCTTGCTTGCGGAAAACGGATGTATCGTACTCGAACACTCAAGCGCAGTCAACGATTTCGATTGCGGCGATTACGAATCGGACACCCGTGTTTATTCGGATACTTCGGTCACGTTCCTAAGGAGAAAAGATAACGATGAATAAAATCTGCGTTTTTCCCGGATCGTTTAATCCGTTTACGCTCGGTCATCTTGACGTAGTAAAAGGTGCATTGCATTATTTTGAAGAAGTAATCGTCGCCGTTGCGGAAATAACTTACAAACAGAATACGCCGAGCGCAGAAGTGCGTGCGGAAATTGCAAAAAAATCGCTTGACGGATTACGCGGCGTAAGAGTAGAATGTTTTAAAGGAATGCTCACGGATTATCTTTTCGAAAGAGACTGCAAAAATATCGTAAGAGGAATACGTGACGAAAAAGACAGGGTATACGAAAAGGCATTGCTCGACTTTTACAAAAAAGCCGACGCCGATATAGAAGCCACTTATATTTCCGCATCGCGTCCCTTCATTTCGTCGGGAACGGTAAGATCGATTTTAAATACGAACGACGTCGAACTGAAAAAGTATGTCGCCGAAAACGCGATCGAAGACGTGTTAAAATATTACGGATAATTTTACATCAGAGGATATTGAAAGATGTTTGAAATAGTAAAAAAAGTTATGGCTGCCGAAGAAGCGAAAACTCGGATTCCGATGACGGAGGATCTTGTGAAAATAAAACAAGACCGTGACGAGGAGCTCCGCAAGATTATAGACGGCAGAGATAAACGCAAGGTAATTATTATCGGTCCGTGCAGTGCGGATAACGAAGACGCAGTCGTCGATTACGTAACAAGACTTGCCAAGCTTGCCGAAGAAGTCAAAGATAAGTTCATGCTCGTGCCGCGCATTTATACCGAAAAACCCCGCACGAAGGGTGAAGGGTATAAAGGAATGTTTCACAGCCCGAACCCTCATTCCCGCTCGACGGACATACAGCAGGGAATTCTCAATCTTCGGCACATGCATATAAAAGCTATACGCGAAAGCGGACTTACCGGAGCGGACGAAATGTTGTATCCGGATAATCTGGATTACGTTTCAGATATACTTTCTTATATCGCGATAGGCGCAAGAAGTACGGAGAACCAGCAACACCGACTTGTAGCGAGCGGAATAGACGTCCCGGTCGGCATAAAGAACCCCATGAACGGCAGCTTTTCGGTAACACTTAATTCCATATACGCCGCTCAGATTCCAAACGAATTCAAGTACGGCGGATATCAGGTAAAGACAACGGGCAACAATTATGCGCACGCCGTTCTCAGGGGCGTTGTTGACGTTTACGGCAACAATATACCTAACTATCATTACGAGGACGTAATTAAATTTTATGAGCTTTATCTCAGTCAGCATCTCGCAAATCCGGCTGTAATCATCGATACGAATCATTCGAACAGCGGCAAAAATCCTTATGAACAGATACGAATAGCAAAAGAAATTTTTAGCAATATGCGTTATGATAATTTCAACAATATAGTAAAAGGTCTGCTCATAGAAAGCTATATCGTCGACGGCAATCAAAGCGTTGACGGATGCGAATACGGAAAATCGGTAACGGACGCCTGCCTTGGCTGGGAAAAATCCGAAAGACTTGTCCGCGAGCTTGCGGAAATGATTTGAATTGATCAAAACAATACAAACAGAGTGCCGCCACGGACGGCACTCTGTAACTTTTTTTAATAACGAAAATATCGGATTTCAGCCTTTAAACCCTGAGCAGTTTTCTGTAAAAAAGATCTCCGTCCGCTCGCGTTATAAGAGAATATACCTCAGCGGCGCGTTTATCGCATTTATAATGGGGAAGATATTTTTTGGGAATGTGTTTTTCTCCGTCTTTATTAACGATTATATTTGCGGGCATGTCGCTCAATATTTCCGTGCTGTCCGATCGCACTCCGATTAACCTTGCGTGATCGTATCCGTCAAATTGCATGCCGCCGGTTACTCCGAGTAGCGCGTGAAGACATATTCTCATAATTCTTCCGCGTGTAAAGCGGGAAGTCGAAACTGCGTTTATAAGCTCGTAATAATCGTTATGTTTTTTCGCGAGAGAGATAAGTTTGTTTTCAAAACCTTCAGCACAATCGGCTATTTCCGAAAGTGCGGCGACATCGATATTTCTGAGCGTATGCATTATCAATGTACCGAATTCTTCGGTACGTACGCGATGAGCGGTTATCGCGTTCATGTATGCTGCAAAAGATACATCAGGCATTGCCTGCCTGATTTTCCCGATATCTCCGCATGCGCGTATAGCGGAAGCCGATGAAAATTTTCCGCGCATTTCAGTCGATATTTCGCCTCCGACGCGCGGAACAGGTATAAATTTAATATGACTGTTTGTCTGTAACAACGCTTTCGCATAGGCTACGGCGAGTATATTGTTGGGCTTTGTAAGGATTTCAAAAACCTTTTCGGCATTTTCGCCGGACTCTTCGGAGCATACGCGCGTAAGCGCTTTTGCATACGGGATTCCAAGTGAAAGATACTTTTTAAGGGATGATTTAAAAGAATCGCTTTCAAATGCCTGCATTTGCGCAATTCTCATAATAATGTCGGAATCGTTGCTTTCCGTACCCATTACGAGAGAATTTATATTTCCGATAGTGTTAAGTATTTTTATTGCACCGTACGCAAATCTTTCTCCGGATGCGGTTGCGTAAACGGCAGGCAGTTCTATCACGGCGTCAGCTCCGCACATGAGAGCGCATGAGGCGCGCGTATATTCGTCTGCAACCGATGGCAATGCGCGTTGAACAAAGTTTCCGCTCATAAGCGCAATGACTTTATCGCAACCGCTTAATTCCTTTGCTTTTTCGAAAATATATTGATGCCCGTAATGAAGCGGATTAAGTTCACAGATGACCGCGCAATATTGCATATTTTCTCCTCTAAAGCCCGCTAAAAAAGTAAGAAAAACAATTTACTTTTATTGCCTTTTGTTTTATAATTTGATTATAACATATAACAATCAAAATTACAAGGAGTTTTTTCAGTTATGGCAAGCTATCTTGATATCATCAAACAGAAAGCTGCTTCGCTCGGTAAAACGATAGTTCTTTGCGAAGGCGAAGATAAACGAGTTGTGGATGCCGCGGTTAAGATCACCAAAGAGGGCATTGCGAAAATCGTTCTCATCGGCAATGAGGAAGAATGCAGACGCGTTGCGCCCGACGCCGATCTCTCGGGGATCACGCTTATCGATCCGATTACGAGCGAACTTACCGCAAAATACGCGGGAATACTTTATGAAGCCCGCAAAGACAAAGGAATGACCGAGGCGCTCGCCGCCGAAGCGGCAAAAGATCGTACGATGTTCGGCGCATTGATGCTTAAAGCAGGCGATGTAGACGGTTATGTATCCGGTGCTTGCCATTCTACCGCGAATACGCTCAGACCCGGTTTACAGGTCATAAAAACCGCGCCCGGGACAAAGCTCGTATCCAGTTGCTTTATAATGATAGCTCCCGAATGCGGTAACGAGTACTGCACCGACGGAGTTTTTGTATTCGCGGATTGCGCGCTTAACATTTGCCCGACAGCCGAACAGCTTGCCGATATTGCGGCGGCATCTGCGGAAACAGGTAAGACTATCGCGGGCATCGATCCGAGAGTCGCAATGCTTTCTTTCTCGACCAAAGGTTCGGGCAACGACGCTAAATTCTACAACACCGTCGACAAAGTACAGAAAGCAGTCGCATACGCAAAGGAAAATTATCCCGAACTTAAACTTGACGGTGAATTCCAGTTCGACGCAGCGCTCGTTCCTAAGGTAGCCGCGCTTAAAGCGCCCGGCAGCGAAGTGGCGGGAAAAGCAAACGTATTTGTATTCCCCGATATCAACGCGGGCAACATAGGTTACAAAATAGCAGAGAGGCTCGGAGGTTTTGTGGCAGTCGGACCTATTTGTCAGGGATTTGCAAAACCTCTTAACGATCTTTCGAGAGGATGCTGCACGGAAGATATCGTTCTTACCGTTGCCGTTACCGCGCTTCAGGCCGGTGCCAATAAATAAAAAGGGGAAAGAAAATGAAAATACTTGTTATAAACGCCGGAAGTTCATCGCTTAAATACCGCCTTTTCGAAATGGATACCGAAAAAGTACTTGCAAAAGGCGTAGCAGACAGAATAGGAATCGGCAACTCTTTCGTTAAACATAGCGGAAAAAAGGAAGTCATAATAGAAAAAGATCTTCCCACGCACGAAGAAGCTATAAAAGTCGTTCTTTCGGTTCTTACGGATCCCGAAGCGGGAGTGATTAACAGTGCGAGAGAAATTTCGGCAGTAGGTCATCGAGTGGTCGCAGGCGGCGAATACTTTACGGAAAGCGCACTCGTTACCGATGAAACGCGCGAAAAAATAAAAGACATAATCGAGCTTGCTCCGCTTCATATGCCGGCTTGCCTTATGGGCATCGACGCCTGCAAAAAAGTAATGCCCGATATCCCTCACGTTCTTGTTTTCGATACGTCGTTCCACAGCACCATGCCCGATGTCGCAAAACTGTACGGAATCGATTATGAGGATTACAAAGAGCTCAAAATCAGAAGATACGGCGCACACGGCATAAGCCATCAGTTTATTTCCGAAGAAGCCGCTAAAATCATCGGCAGAAAACATTTCAAGCTTATCGTGTGCCACCTCGGCAACGGAGCGAGTCTGTCGGCTGTCGAAAACGGCAAGTGCATAGACACAACCATGGGATTTACGCCGCTCGAAGGTCTTATTATGGGTACGAGAAGCGGAGACATAGACCCGTCTGTAGTTCAGTATCTCGCGCATAAAAAGGGCTGGGACGTTTCGCAGGTCATTTCATATCTCAATAAGAATTGCGGTGTAAAAGGTATAAGCGGAGTCAGCAGCGATTTTCGCGATCTCACCGCAGCGGCTGCGGAAGGAAACGAACGCGCTACGCTTGCGCTCGACATGTTTTCGTATCGCGTTAAAAAATACGTCGGCGCATATGCTGCGGCAATGGACGGCGTAGATATGATAGCGTTTACTGCCGGTATCGGAGAAAATACTCCGGAAGTTCGTCAACGTATTCTCGATAAAATGGATTATCTCGGCGTTAAGTACGACAAAGCGCTCAACGAGAATTGTCCTCGCGGAGAGGTCGTGAGACTTTCCACAAAAGACTCCAAGGTCTTGGTTTACATCATACCTACAAACGAAGAACTCGTTATTGCAAGAGAAACGCTCAGATTCGCAAAATAATGAAAGCTATTTCTCTGATGAAAAAATATATATCGCACATGTTATATCCTGAGAATATAACGTGCGCAATATGCGGAAAAGAACTTGACGAGAGCAGTCGCGACGGAATATGCCGCGACTGCTCCGTTCCGTTTTTATCGCATGCTTGCGAACATTGCGGCAGAGCATTGAAAAACGCGGGGCAAAAATTTTGCGAATCATGTTTATATATCGACAGAGAAAACGACCGGTTCGATAAAGCCGTTGCGCCTTACAGATATGCTGATGAAAGCGTACATAAATTAGTATGGAAATTAAAATACGGCGGAAATCCCAACTATGCTAAAATAATGGCAAGGAAAATGACGGAATTCGCAAAAGATCTGATCGATTCTTGCGATTGCATTACTTATGTCCCTTTGCATCGTAAAAAAGAACGTAAACGTACTTATAATCAATCGGAACGTCTGGCTTATTATATTGCGGAACTGACCGAAAAACCCGTGGAATGTCTTTTGCGCAAAACCGCATATTCAGAAAGTTCCGCAACTTCACTCGGCAAAAACGAACGCGCCGATTTTATTCGCGGTACCTTTGAGCTTACCGGTGATGTCCGCAAACGTAAAATACTGCTTATCGACGACGTATTAACAACCGGAGCAACTGCGGGGGAATGTTCAAAACTGCTTAAAGAGGGAAAAGCCTCCGCAGTGTATGTACTTACTTTTGCAACTTCCGACGGCGACGGACAAGTAACTTACGACCCCGAGGATAAAAATAATATTATGAAAGATTTTTTTAAGAAGTAAAAACAAAAAAGGCGGTTTAACCGTCTTTTTTGAATTCGTCTTTCATCATTCCGAGTATTCTGTTTTCCAGTCTTGATATCTGTACTTGAGATACTCCCATAACGCGAGCGACTTCGCATTGAGTAGATCCTCTGAAATATCTCAAAAGTATAATTTTTTTATCGCGTGCGGATAGGGAATTGATCAAGTCTTTAAGCATGATTCTGTCGATATTATCGTTTTCGCTTACGGGCGCGGATAGTTTATCTATGATAGGCTGACTTTTTTCATCATCCGGATCGTCGTAGATCGAAAGAGGCATTTTCGAACTGTCAAGTATAAAGACAATTTCCTGTGCGTCAATTGAAAATTCCGCGGATATTTCTTCTACGGAAGGGGATGTACCGTGTTGCTGACGGTAGCTCTCTATAAACGCATTGATTTTTGCCGCATCGCTTTTTATGGAACGGGAGACTTTTATATATCCGTCGTCGCGCAGATATCTTTTAACTTCGCCCATTATCATCGGAACGGCATAAGTCGAAAAACGCACGTTGAATTCGAACGAAAAGTTTCTTATTGCTTTCAAAAAACCGATGCATCCGAGCTGAAACAGATCGTCATATTCGATTCCGCGGCCTTTATACCGACGTATGATACTTTTTATTAACGGCGAATTCTCGGTCAGAAGCAACGTTTTTGCGTTTTCATCGCCCGATTGAGCCTCTTTTATCAATTTTTCGACTTCGTCCTGACTGAGCATTACGCCGAGATCACTCCTGTATTTTTCTTTTTAGTGATTTGATCATAGTTACTTTAAGTCCGCCATCAGCTTTGTTTTCCACAAAAAGATTATCCATAAACGTTTCCATAATGGTAAAACCCATTCCTGAACGATCTTCTTCTTTGCCTGTCGTGAAAAAGGGCTGACGCGCCGCGTCGATATCTTCTATACCGACTCCGTCGTCTTCAATCACTATATGTAAATCTTCGTTTTCTATTTCCGCGGTTATCGTGATGTTGCCCGGATTACCGTTCGGATAACCGTGTACCACGGAATTGGTAACCGCTTCGCTTACCGCTGTTTTAATATCGCCGAGTTCGTCTATCGTCGGATTGAGTTCTACAGCGAAAAAAGCCACTACGCTTCGGGCAAGAGCTTCGTTTTTGCTCAGAGCAGGCATTTTAACCGTAATTTTGTTGTTCATTTTGTAAGATGACTCCTATGCCGTTTCGATTTTGGGCATTATGGTATATATGCCCGATAGTTTCAGAATTTTGTCTACCGTCGTATTCGGTCTGTAAATAAAAAACGCAACAGGCCTTCCGACGAATTTTTTGTACCTGCCGACCAGAACGCCTATACCCGACGAATCCATAAACGCAAGCCCCGAAAGATCGATTATCACACGTTTTGCCTGCGATGCGGAAATATTATCGTCGAGAGAGCTGCGGAGTTTTTCGGCTGAATTTTCATCAAGTTCGCCGTAACAGGTAACTTTGAGCGTATTTCCCGAACGGTTGTAAATTATCTCCATTTTGTAACCTCTCGCTTAAAAAAGCAGACGCGAATCCCGCTCGCGTCAAGAAGAATTCTACATTAAACAGCGGGCAGAAATATAAAAACTGTTGACGAAAGCCGCTGTTTTATGACGAAAACAAAAAATAAAAATTTGTTTTAAAAATTATGAAAAAGTGGGCGATTTTTCTTGACACGGAACCTCAAATATAGTATATTATTCGAGCAAGTCAAGTGCGTCTTGCCTCATGGGCCTTTAGCTCAGTTGGTTAGAGCAACCGGCTCATAACCGGTCGGTCCGGGGTTCGAGTCCCTGAAGGCCCACCATTATCTTTAATATTCCATGCATATTATGGCCTGGTAGTTCAGTTGGTTAGAACGCTAGCCTGTCACGCTAGAGGTCGTGGGTTCGAGTCCCATCCAGGTCGCCATTTTTATGCCTTGGTAGCTCAGTCGGTAGAGCAAGGGACTGAAAATCCCTGTGTCGGTGGTTCGATTCCGCCCTAAGGCACCA
>CASFAN010000028.1 GCA_949292715.1 uncultured Eubacteriales bacterium | reverse complement strand
TAAGTATACGATTAAAGAGGGTAGCAGCCTTCCCGAAGGACTTACGCTTTCTTCCGACGGAATAATCAGCGGCAAAACCAAAGCCGGCGTGTATGAAGTTACAGTCGTGGCAAGCGCCGACGGCAAAGTGTCCGACGAAATAACGTTCACGCTTTATATCGCGAACAGCGAAAGCGGTTGCAGCGGTTCCGTGGGTATGGCGGGTACGTTCATAAGCGTATCGCTTGTGCTCGCGGGAATAGTCGCCGTTACGGTCTTGCGCAAATTTGCGAAGAAAAATGATTGAAAGGAGTTTTGTAAGGACAGATGATTGCATCTAAGCGAAAAGTCTTTCGAGTGTGGTTTATAATCATTGCGGCATTGCTTGGACTGATATTCATACTGACCATGATAATGACGCAAAGCAAGTTTATTTACAACACTATCAACTCCATGTTCGGAGGCGAAAGACGGTATCTTAAAAGCGGAGATCCCGCCGAATACCAATATTATACGACCGAATACGAAACGAAAAAAGACGTGCTTGACGCAGCTGCGACACTGAACGATCGCATAAGCGGAGAGGGTATCGTGCTCCTGAAAAACGATAACGATACTCTCCCGCTGAATGCGGGCTCCAAAGTATCCGTTTTCGGAAGGAACTCCGTGGACGCAATACTCGGCGGTTCGGGTTCCAATAAAGGCGATACTTCAAACGCCGTTACTGACGTAAATATAGCTCTCGCCAATGCAGGCTTTAAGTGTAACGATGTTTTGCAGAATCATTATAAATCCGTAAAGCTGACTCGCCCCGAAATGGCAATGGGTTCGGTATTGACGGGCTATCCGATATGCGAAGCGCCGCTGCCTTATCCTCAGACGGTAACCGACAGTTATACGTCTTACGGCGACGCGGCGATCGTATTTATTTCCCGTACCGGCGGAGAGGGATTTGATCTTCCCCGTACGATGTTCTGGGACGGAAACAATTACAGAAACTGGGGCGCAAAAGACAAGAAAGCAGTCGACGGAGCGAGACGCGCAGACGATCATTATCTGCAGCTCGACAAATACGAAACGGATATGATAAAGGAAGCGTGCGCAAATTTCGACGATGTCATACTTGTCGTCAACAGTGCATCGCCCGTAGAACTCGGATTTCTCGACGATCCTTCGCATTACGCTTACAGCGATAAGATCAAAGCTGCGCTGTGGCTCGGTCATCCCGGAACGAACGGACTTAACGCGCTGGGAAAAGTGCTCAGCGGTGAAATAAATCCGTCGGGAAGAACGGTCGATACGCTCGTACGCGATTTCAGAAAAGATCCCGCATGGGAAAATTTCGGCAATTATCTTTCGGAAAAAGGCAATCGTTATACTTTCGAAGGCTCGGACAGAAACGCGTATTTCATAGAGTACAGAGAAGGCGTTTATGTAGGTTACCGTTATTGGGAAACTATGGCGGCGGAGCTTAACGAAAAAGACGGTTCGGGCGAAACGTGGTACGGCAACAACGTTGTTTATCCTTTCGGATACGGTCTTTCGTACTCCGATTTCGAATGGACGGTAAATCCCGTAACTCCCGCCGGTAGCGTGCTGGACGGCGACGGAAAGATAGAAATAGAAGTAACGGTAAAGAACAACGGTCCCGAAAAAGGAAAAGACGTCGTACAGCTTTATTACACCGCGCCCTATACTCCCGGCGAAGTGGAGAAGGCTCACGTCGTACTCGGCGATTTCGTAAAGACCGACGAACTTGCCGTCGGCGAAAGCAAAACTTATCCGCTTTCGATCGACGTGCGCGATATGGCGTCTTACGATTATGCCAACAAAAACGGCAACGAATACACGGGATACGAACTCGACGCGGGTACATACACCGTCGGCATAATGAAGAATTCGCACGAAGCTGAGGCAACTTTCGATTACAGTATAAGCGAAGATATTTATTACGGATATTCCGACGTAAACGAAGAGCAGAAAGTGGAAAATCTTTTTGACGACGTGAGCGGATATATCGACGAATATCTGTCGCGCGAAAATGCTTTTGAAAATTACGAGTGTCTTAAAGGCGCGGACAGCGCGGAAAACCGCGAGGTAACGGATGAATTTATAAAAAGCTGGACTTATGTGCTCGATGACGACGAAAATGATCCTTGGTATTCTGCAAGCGCTCCGAACCAGAGCAAAAAAGAAATGTCTTACAATAAAACCGAAGTCAAGTTGCACGACCTGATAGGCAAGGACTATGACGATCCTCTGTGGAATACTCTTCTCGATCAGCTTACCGTAGATCAGATGATTCCCGTTATATCGACAGGCAACTACCGCACTTTGCAGATAGAGAATATCGGCAAGCCGCTTACGATAGATGCCGACGGACCGATGGGGTTTGCGAGCTTCATGGGTGACGACGCAGTATCCGATACTTATTATTATGCTTCCGAAGCCGTGCTCGGAGCTACCTGGAACGTAAAACTTGCGTATGAATTCGGCGTAATGATAGGCGACGAAAGTCTCGTGGGCGATTTGGGCGGCGACGGCAGAACGTATTCGGGCTGGTACGCTCCCGCAATGAATATTCACCGCAGTCAGTTCGGAGGAAGAAACTTCGAGTATTACAGCGAGGACTCGCTGATATCCGGTAAAATGGCGGCGGAAGTCGTTAAAGGCGCAAAGAGCAAAGGTGTTTACACCTACGCAAAGCATTTCGCGCTCAACGATCAGGAAACTAACCGCGATACGACGGGACTTCTTACCTGGGCAAACGAACAGGCAATGCGCGAACTGTATTTCCGTCCTTTTGAAATATGCGTAAAGGAAGGTAAAACCAATGCGATGATGAGCTCGTTTAACCGCATAGGAGTCGAATGGACGGGCGGAAGTTATCGGTTGCTTACGACGGTTCTGCGCGACGAGTGGGGATTCGAGGGTATGGTAATCACGGACTTCAACCTCAAAACCTACATGAACGTCGATCAGATGCTCAGAGCGGGCGGAGACATAAATCTCAGTCCGAGCGGGAAACCCTCGTCGACTTCTACGGCAACGGACATAACGGTTATGCGAAGGGCGATAAAGAACATACTTTTCACGGTGGCGAACAGCAACGCAATGAACGGCAGCGGTCCGAACGTGGTATGGGGTTACGCGTTGCCTTACTGGGTAATATGGCTTATATTGGCAAACGTATTCCTGCTTGTGCTTACCGCTACTCTCGGAGCTTTAATGTTTATAAGCTTTTCAAAATATAAAAAATCTTTGAATAATAACTTAACGGAGGAACAGAAATGAAAAAACTAATCGGTGCAGTACTTTGTATTGCTATGCTTGTTGCGGTATTCTCTTTTGCTGCGTGCGGAGAGGAAAGCGGCGGTAAAAATACGCTTGTTATCGAAGCAGAATATGTGAACCTCGATGATGTCAAAGGTTCCGGACTTTCAAATGATCAGTCCGGTGTAAATATGATATACGGAAAGGGGACACAGGAAGAAAAAGACAAAGGCTGGAGTAACGGTTATTATATAGGTTATACTTATACTTCCGAATGCTCGATAGACTTTGTTTTCACGGCAGATTCGGCGGCAACCGCTTCGATAGTTGTTCGACTCGGTTCTGAACTCGGAAATATTACGCTTACTCCGGATAACGTTCAGATTTCACTTAACGGTAAAGCAATAAATTACGGCAGCGTTTATGTTGAAGGCTCTGACGGAATGGATAATATGAAGTTTTCCGACAAAACCGTATCCGCTTCCGAAACTCTCGTTGCAGGAGAGAACGTTGTAAATATAAAAATTTTGCCTAACGATCTGCGCGGAAGCAGTACGGGCGGACCTACAATAGATTATGTCAAGATTGAATCGGATGCAAAACTTTCTTACAATCCGAAAACGGATAATCCTTCGAGAGTAGGGGAAATGTGATCGTAACTTAAATGAAGCATTTTCGGTTGTCACGAAATTGAGTAAAAGAGAAAAACCGCTTTTCGCGGTTTTTCTCTTTTCGGGGAAGTTACAGTAAGCGTATTTTCGTTGACAAAAAATCAAATAGATATTATAATATCTATATATCCGAAGCGCGGTCTTATCATTATATATATAAGGACATACATATATATAAGGATATACGCGCGGGGGATAAATAGTTATATAGGGAGAAGTATTATGGGACGTTTTACACTGCCTCGTGATCTTTATCACGGCAAAGGAGCTCTTGCGGAGCTTAAGAACCTCAAAGGCGAAAGAGCGATACTCGTTCTCGGCGGCGGAAGCATGAAGAGAGCGGGATTCGTCGACCGTGCCGTCGGCTATCTGAAAGAAGCCGGAATGGAAGTTAAACTTTTCGAGAACGTCGAACCCGATCCTTCGGTCGAGACCGTTATGAAAGGCGCGGCTATGATGCGCGAATTCCAGCCTGACTGGATAATTTCCATGGGCGGCGGTTCGCCTATCGACGCGGCAAAGGCTATGTGGGTATTCTACGAATATCCCGAAACGAGTTTCGAGGCTATAATTCAGCCGTTCTCGTTCCCCACGCTTCGTCAGAAAGCAAAATTCTGCGCGATCCCGTCCACATCGGGAACCGCTACCGAAGTCACCGCATTCTCGGTCATCACCGATTATGCGAAGGGTATCAAATATCCTCTTGCCGACTTCAACATTACCCCCGACGTTGCAATCGTCGATCCCGATCTTGCGGAGACTATGCCCGCAAAGCTCACCGCTCATACGGGTATGGACGCTATGACTCACGCCGTCGAAGCGTATGTTTCCACGATGCACTGCAATTATACCGATCCTCTCGCGCTTCACGCGATCAAGATGATCCACGAAAATCTTAAAAAATCCTACGACGGAGATATGGCTGCGCGCGACGCAATGCACGACGCACAGTGCCTTGCGGGTATGGCATTCTCCAACGCGCTCCTCGGTATCGTTCATTCGATGGCGCATAAGACGGGCGCTGCGTTCACGGGCGGACACATTATCCACGGTGCGGCAAACGCTATGTATCTTCCCAAGGTCATCAAGTACAACTCCAAGAATGCCGAAGCCGCAGAACGTTATGCGGACATCGCACGCTTTATCGGACTTAAAGGCAAGACCACCGCTGAACTCGTTGACGCGCTTATCAAGGAACTTCGCCACATGAACGACGAGCTGAATATTCCTCAGTCTATAAAGAACTACGGCGAAGGCGGAGTCAAAGCCGACAAGAGCATTATCGACGAGAAAGAATTCAACGACAAACTTTCCACGGTTGCAACGCTTGCCATCGGCGACGCCTGCACGGGTTCCAACCCTCGTCAGCCGTCCCAGGAAGATATGGAAAGACTGCTCCTTGCCGTTTATTACGATAAGGACATCGATTTCTGATATATCGGTTAAAACGGAAATTATTTAAGAAAACTTCTTTCCCTTGTCGGGGAAAGAAGTTTTCTTATCCGTATTGATTTTTTATTGCGCATATGTTATATTTATAAGGAACAGGCTCGAAGCCTTTTTCAAAAAGGAGAATGATATGTCTAAACTCGATGAAAATTATTTCAGAACGGACGACAGCTCGGGCGCGCCCGAAGACATTGCGTCAATGATACCCGAAGACGAAAAAATACTTTGGCAGGGTAAACCCAAAAAATCGGCGTTCGTTGCGGGCAGGGTACTCGGTATGCTGCCGTTTGCGCTCATATGGCTTATTTTCGACGGTGCGTTTATCGCGCTTTTGTGCGTATTCGGAGCGGAACTTCCGCTTCCGCTGATAATAGGTATATGCGTGTTCTTTCTGTTTCATCTGATGCCCGTATGGATCTGGATATCCAATATCGTAACGGCGAACAAAATGCATAAGAATATCGAGTACGCGTTTACGGATAAACGAATCATCGTCAAATCGGGTATAATAGGTATCGATTTCAAAAACGTTTTTTATGCCGATATAACTTCGGTTAATCTTAAAGTGGGTATAATAGACAGGATTTGCAAAACTGGCGATATTTATATAAGAAGTTTCGCCGGCGCGACAGTCGTTTCCGATGTGGAAAATCCTTACTTTCTTACGGAAAAATTACAGAAGATAGTGCTTGACATGAAAATGGACGCCGCATACCCCAACGACCTCAGACCTAAAACCAACGCCGGTTTTAATACGGAATATAAAGGTTAGCGCGGTATCGATCGCGGCGTCGGGCGGTTTTGAGTTCAGAAAAGCTCTTGTCGCCGCTCAGTCCAACATATGCAATATTGGCTTAAAATGATTGCAATTCCGGTATTTTTTGCATAAAATGCAGGCTGCGGGATTGCAATTATTGTTTTTTGAGGCTGTAAATATCGTGTAAAATTTTGATTAATTTTATTTTAAACGCGTAAATCATTTTGCATTTGCCTGCGAATATGCTATAATATGCGGGATATCGGGGAAAGGACTTATCGCTTTTTTGTGGGCGGTGGTCCTTATCTTGCGGCCAAAAGGAGGGGGAAATGCCGCGCGTACGGCGCGGGCTGCGAGTATTTTACTGTGTTATAAAAATTTTATATAAACGGATTGGAAGAGAACTATGATCAGAAAACACTCTAAAATCAGTATTATCGGAGCGGGCTCGGTAGGCGCGTCTATCGCGTTCTCCGTTGCCACGCAGAAACTTGTGTCCGAGATAGTAATTATCGACGTCAACAAGAACAAAGCCGAAGGCGAGGCTATGGATATAAGCCACGGACTCGTCACCATGAGCGCGATGGACGTACATTGCGGCGAATATTCCGATATCGTGGACAGCGACGTTATCGTCATTACCGCGGGACTCGGACGCAAGCCCGGCGAAAGCCGTCTCGATCTTGCGGCAAAGAACGTCGGCATAGCGAAAGACATTTCGGCTAACATCATGAAGTATTATAACGGCGGCGTTATAATGGTAGTCGCGAATCCCGTTGACGTGTTCACTTACGTCGTGCAGAAAGAAACGGGACTTCCCGCAAACATGGTCGTCGGTACGGGTACTTCGCTCGACAGCGCGCGTTTCCGCTATCTGCTCAGCGAAAAGATGGGTATAGACATCAAGAATATCCACGGCTTTATCGCGGGCGAGCACGGCGACAGTCAGTTCGCAGTATGGAGCAGCGTGCACATTGCAGGCATGTCGCTTAATTCTTATTGCGCAAAGAGCGGCATAACGATTGACAGAGACGACATCGAAAAGCAGGTCATCACTTCGGGCTCTCAGGTTATTCAGCTTAAAGGCGCGACGTTCTACGGCATAGCGTCCATAACCGCCGAGCTTTGCAACACGATACTCAAAGACAAGCACAGTATTTATAATATAAGCACGTTGCTTGACGATTACTGCGGCATAAGCGGCGTATGCGTGAGCGTGCCTACCGTGCTCGGACTCGAAGGCGCAATAAAACGCATTCCTTTCGACTTTACGGGCGAAGAAATGGACAAACTCGCAAATTCGGCAAGAAAACTGCGCGAGTTCCTCGACAATCTCAATGTCTGAAATCAACCTTTAATCACAGGAGAAGGTAAAAATGGATAAGAAACAGTTTGCACTTGACAAGCATAAGGAATGGGCGGGCAAGATCGAAGTCGTTACCCGCGCACCCATAACCAACCGCGAGGAGCTTTCCGTGGCATATACGCCCGGAGTTGCCGAGCCTTGCCTCGAGATTTCCAAGAACGTAGATCTCAGCTACACCTATACCCGCCGCGCAAACCTCGTTGCTGTCGTTACAGACGGTACCGCGGTGCTCGGTCTCGGCGATATAGGTCCCGAAGCCGGTATGCCGGTTATGGAAGGCAAATGCGCGCTTTTCAAGACCTTCGGCGACGTCGACGCGTTCCCCCTCTGCGTTCGCAGCAAGGAAGTGGACGATATAGTAAAAACCGTTCAGTTGCTTGCGGGCAGCTTCGGCGGCATCAATCTCGAAGATATCAGCGCGCCCCGTTGCTTCGAAATAGAAAAGAAACTTAAAGAAGTTTGCGATATTCCCGTATTCCACGACGACCAGCACGGCACCGCAGTCGTTACTCTTGCGGCTATGATAAACGCGCTTAAACTTGTCGGAAAGAAAATAGAGGATATTTCCGTTGTAGTGAACGGCAGCGGCGCGGCAGGTATCGCAATAACCAAGCTGCTTATGAGCAGAGGTCTGAAAAAGGTTATACTTTGCGACCGCAAAGGCGCTATATACGAGGGCAGAGACGGTCTTAATCCCATTAAAGAGGAAATGGCTAAAATCTCCAATCTCGAAAAGAAAAAGGGCAGTCTGAAAGACGTTATTGTCGGCGCAGACGTATTTATCGGCGTTTCCGCTCCGGGAAGTCTTACCGCGGAAATGGTCGCTACGATGAACAAGAATCCCATTGTTTTCGCAATGGCAAACCCCGTTCCCGAAATCATGCCCGACGAGGCGAAGAAAGCGGGCGTAGCTATCATGGGTACGGGAAGAAGCGATTTCCCCAACCAGATAAACAACGTGCTTGCTTTCCCCGGAATTTTCCGCGGTGCGCTTGACGTCCGCGCGAGCGACATCAACGACGAGATGAAGATTGCGGCGGCAGAAGCGATTGCTTCCGTAATTCCCGAAAGCGAACTCAGACCCGATTATATCATTCCCGATTCTTTCCACCCCGCGGTAAAAGACGCGGTTGCCGAGGCAGTTAAAGCTGCGGCAAGAAAGACGGGCGTTGCAAGGATCTGAACGACTGTCGGATCGTTAAGATAATCTTTGTGTAAGAAAATCGGACAGAGTGAACCGAATTTTTATTCACGGCAGGTTTTCTGCCTTTACATTGTCGGCTGAACAGCCCGATTCCGTTGCGGGGTCGTATAAACGCATATACAAAAATAAACCCAAAGTATAACTACCCCTTATACGCGGGAATGCGGATTCTGTTGCGGGAAAGGGCTGTTTTTGCTTTTTGATGAATAAGATAAAGAACCGAAAGCGTTATGCTTCCGGTTCTTTTGTAAAACCGAAGTTACCGTTAAAACTTTAATAGAAACGGTTTTATGCGATTAAAGACATTAAAATCCGTTGGAATAATTTCCTTCTTGACAAAATGTTTTTACGGTTATATAATTTTATTACAGATTGCGCCTTAATTCGGAGGGGATTATGATTAATATTGCAATAGTCGAAGACGAAGCCGTCGAAGCGGAAAGGCTTTCGGAGTATCTCAGACGTTATGAAAAAGAAACGGGGGGAACGAAATTTCATATCGTTCGTTTCGCGGACGGAATTTCATTTCTGACGGATTACAAAGCCGAATACGATATTATTTTTATGGATATAGAAATGCCTGATCTCGACGGAATGGCGACGGCGCATAAATTGCGTATGCAGGATCCGGGCGTAATCCTCGTGTTTGTTACGAATATGGCGCAGTTCGCCGTTAAGGGATATGAGGTCGATGCAATGGATTTTATGGTGAAACCCGTGCCATACGATAATTTCAGGCTCAAAGTTGCCCGTGCGATCAAAAAACTGGAATACAAACGCGACGACAAATTGGTTGTATACGGCAGAACAGGCGCGAGCGTGGTTATGATACCGAAAATAAGATACGTCGAAGTCGTTAATCACATGTTGACGTTTTATACCGTGGAAGGGGCGGTAAGCGCTACGGGTACACTGAAAAATATCGAAGAAAAACTTGTCGGACGCGGATTTTCGCGCGCGAACAGTTGCTATCTCGTCAATCTCGATTACGTTACGGGTTACGAGGACGGTATAGCCGAGCTCGGTCAAGACAGACTGTCTGTCAGCCGTTCGCACAGAAAACAGTTCATGAAAGATATAGCCGATCATCTCGGAGGTAAGACCTGATGTACGAAGTGGGCGCTCTTTTCTGGTACCGCGTAATTTTTACCGCGGAACTTATTGCTGCCGAAAGCCTTGTGGTATACCGTCTGAAAAAAAGACGGTATTTTGCGCTTAGACTTGCGGGAGCGCTCGTCCTGTGTTTCGGTTGCGCGTTTGCCATTCCCATAGTGAACGAAAATGCGGCTTGGATATCGTTCATGTATATGTTTTTGTTCGCCGTGTCCTTTGTTTGTCTCAAATTCTGTTTCGACGAATCCTGGATAAAACTGCTGTTCTGCGCGGTATTTGCGTATACCTTACAGCATATTGCCTATCAGATGTACGATATGGTAATAGTGCTTATGGGCGGTTACGGCGGTGAAAATCCTTACGGCAGCGGATCTTTCGGTCTTACTCTTTTCGGAAACAGCGGGCTTTCTTATGTGACCGGTAACCCCTTCACGCTGATTCTGTATTTTTATTTTTACGGAATGACTTATTTTTTCGGCGGACTGCTTATCAAAAAAGTGCTTGATGACGGAAGCAACCTCGAAATAGGCAACCTGCGAATGTTCGTTTTCGCCGGAGTGATAATGTTTTTCGATATTATAGTCAGCGCGATCATAACTCAATATATTCGCGGAGATTTCAATAAATTTTATATCGTATTTCTCGATATGTATAATATTTTCTGCTGCATTTTTGCACTCTTCCTCATGTTCGGCGTGGTCAGGCAGAAAAAACTGCAGAACGAACTTTTCATTATCGAGAGATTGTGGAACGAAAAACGTCAGCAATACGACATAAACAAAGAAAACATCGATATGATAAACCGCAAGTGCCACGATCTTAAACATCAGATACATCACCTTGGCGGAAACGCAACGCTGGAAGACGGCATAGTCAAAGAGATAGAGGATATAATAGCTACGTACGACTCGCCGGTGAAAACGGGAAACGAGGCACTTGATATAATACTTACCGAAAAAAGCATACTGTGTAATCGCAGCGACGTCAAACTGTGCTGCATAGTTGACGGAAAAAGTCTTTCTTTCATGAGCAACTCCGATCTTTACGCGCTTTTCGGCAATATCATAGACAATGCTTCCGAAGCGGTCGCGGGGTTGGAAAAGGATAAGCGCACGATAAGTCTTACGGTGCGCGAAGCAAAATCATTCCTCGTTATAAATATTCATAATTATTACGACGGCGAGTTGCATTTTGAAGGACAGCTTCCGATAACAACGAAGGGAGATACCTCGTCGCACGGATTCGGTATGAAAAGCGTACTTGCGATATGTAAAAAGTATGGCGGGGAAATGTCTATTACCGCGGAAAATAACGTATTCAATCTCAATATTGCGTTCCCTTCGAGCAGATTACGAGTTCAAACATACGGAAAACGAAATAAGACTTAAAAAAAACCGTGACAGAATTTATAATATGCGGCAGACAGGACATGCCGCCGATACCGTTAAACGGAGTGCGTGCGCGCTTCGTTTTTCGTATACTGCGGTAATCCATTAAAATATAACGGAGGTAAAAAGTTGATGAAAAAAAGATCTTTTTTTGTTGTTTTCATCTGCATGCTTCTCG
>CASFAN010000027.1 GCA_949292715.1 uncultured Eubacteriales bacterium | reverse complement strand
GAAAAACCGCGCGCCCAAAAACAGGCCGCGGCCATACACATCTCTATATTTTCCCATCATTACACACCGTCATATCGTATCTATTATAGCACAGTTTAACTTTTTGTCAATACAATATTTTCAAAAAATCATCACATTTTTACGATAAATTTTTCACTTTGCTGTTTTAGCGCACAAAAGCGTCTCAAACGCGACGAATTTACGGTATTTCTTATTTTTTAGCCTCAAAAAAGGGGCTTCGCATTCGGCAACGCGATAGCCCCTCATAACACGCTTTTTCCTAAAAGTGCACGCCCGAACGGTCGGACTCCGCGACGGATTTTATGCGAAACGTTTATCTTCTTCTGCGCCTGCGGCGTTTCGACGAACTCCTTACGGCAATTACGATAATAAGCACTATAACTATAACCGCGGCGGCTATTATCAGCCACTGCACCGCGCTGTACTTCGTCGGATCTTTCCAGGATTCGGGATCGAAAAGCTCGTTATCCGACGTGCATCCGTCCGACGGCTTGTCGGGCAGCAGATCCGCCGCTTCGTTAGGTTTCAGACCGTTATCTTTTGCCGTCTCGGTCGGGCGTTTGTCGGTATGCCCCGAAGTGAGTTTTGCGGTGATATCCGCGTCTTTTTCGGTGCTTACGCTTATCTTGCCTTCCGAAGAAACTCCGAAACGTATGTCGCCGTTAAGGTCGGTACGGAGCAGACGCTCCGCGCTGAACCCCATATCCATAACGCGCGTAAGCGTTTCGATGTGCGGGTGTCCGTAAGTATTATCGGTGCCGCAACTGAAAATCGTAAAGCAGTTCACGCGCTTATCTTCGTTCGCGCACATTATATTCAGAAACGCTTCGCTCGTGGAAGTGGACGAACCGTGATGTCCCGCCTTGACTATGTCCGCGTTGAACTCGCCTTTTATCATACGGTCGTAATGCCCGCCGTAATCTCCGAGCTTTGCGGTCTTTATGTATTCGACGAAGTCCGCTTCGTTCTCTTTTTCCGCGTCGCCCGTCATTACTATATCGCGCCCCGCGTAAGACAGTACCATTATGGGCGAATAGTCGTTGGCGTCCGAGTAATCGGTGTTTATCGGAGAAAGAAAATCGAAAGTATATGTTGATGTCGCGTCGGTAATACGGCTTATCTCCTCGTCAAACGGATTGAAGACATAGACTTCGCTCGTTTCCGCATACGCCGCTTTCATCGCGTTTGCGTAAGTCGCGGTAGCTTTTTCTTCTACCGTATCGCCGTAAAAGCCGTATTTTCCCTCGCCTTTCAGCGCGGGATCGGTGTACGGGTTCGAGGAAGTACCCGTTGCCTGCTGATGCGGACGGTATACGATTCCGATTTCGTACTCTTCGAAAATTTTGACCGCGCCTCCGATATGGTCGGAATCCGAGTGCGTCATTATGAAATAATCGATAGTAGTCACTCCCTCGCCGTCGAGAAACTCTATAATGCTGCCGTAGCTTTCCGATTTATTTTCCCCCGCGTCTATAAGCATGTTTTTACCGTCGGGAAACTCTATGTAACAGCTGTCCGCCTGACCGCAGTCTATAAAGCTGACTCGCAGTCCGATTTCGTCCGCATAAGCAACGCGTATGCCGTTCGACGTCTGCGCGAGAGTAAACGTAAACGCAAGAACACTTACCGACAGCGCCGCGCAAAGCGCCGCCGCAAATATTATTTTTACTGCCTTGTTCATTCTTTTTCTCCTTTACCTTTTACCGCTCCGCCCGTACACTTCAAAAACAGATCCGTAGGAAGAAGTTTACGCGCGGCATTGAAAAACTTATACTTTCCGCCGATAATGTATATCGGCTTTTTGCCCCGAGTGCAGATAGCATAAAGTTTGTTTATCACCTTGCTGATCGGCATTCGTTTGCTTTCCTTTTCGGCAACGTGTCTGAGCGCGGCTGCGGGTCTGTCGCCGTAACGCTCGTTTGTGGTAACGTCTGCCAGACGGTTCGCGGAAAAATTAGTCTTTATTTCACCCGGACAGATACATACGACCTCTATACCCGTATGCGAAAGCTCCATGCGGAGCGCCTCTCCCAACATAAGCTCGGCAGCCTTTACGCTGCTGTATACCGAGCGGAAAGGCACGGGTATCAGCGCCGCAATGCTGCTTATAAAAATTATGCGCGCGCCCGAAGACATGTGTTTAAGACACGCTCTGGTAAGATACAACGCGCCGTAATAAGACACGTCGAACGCGCGTTTCACATCGGCAATAGGCAGAAGCTCCGTCGCCCCCGATATGCCCACGCCCGCGTTGTTCACAAGCACGTCGATATGCCCGTATTTTTCCGCGATTTTTTCCACGGCGGCATTTATCTGCGCTTCGTCGGATACATCGCACTTGTAATTGTCGCCCTCTCCGTCGCAAGACCGCGCAAGATTGCAGACCACATACCCGTTTTCGCCGAACTTTTCGGCAAGCGCCTTGCCTATACCGCTCGTCGCGCCCGATATTACAGCTACTTTTTTGTCCGTTTCGGTCATATTTTCTCCGTTTCTTTGCATTTCTTATCCGCACAGCGCGGGTTTTTAATTTCTTTTACCGTTTTTGCACCGCTTGCGCATTTCATTTAAAACTCGCTTTACGCTTGACATTCCGCAAGATTTCGCGAATCCGCTCACTGTTTTTTCGGCGGTTTATGCAGGCCGCCCGAAGCGAATTTATTTGTCATGTTCAGGAAGAAATTTTCGCTCGTCAGCTTTTTAAGACGGTAAAACGCTTTATACTTCCCGCCGATTATATACATGGCTTTTTTGCCGCGCACGCATATTTTATATATTTTCCCTATGATTTTTTCGGGATCCATTCGCTTACCGTTACGCGATACCGCAAGCTCGTAAGCCTTACGGACTCTCTCGCCGTAACGCTCGCTCGTTTCGGTATGAACCAATTTATTCGCGGAAAATTCGGTACGTATCTCTCCGGGGCATATACACACAACCTCGATGCCCGTATGCGAAAGTTCCATGCGGAGCGAAAGTCCGAGCATCTGTTCAGCAGCTTTCGCACTGCAATATACCGAATGGAACGGAGTTACGGTAAGCGCGGAAATACTGCTCATGAAAATTATGCGCGCACCCGCCCCCATATATTTCAGACATGCGCGGGTAAGATACAATGCGCCGAAATAGGACACGTCGATAACTTTCTTTATATCCGCTATCGGCAAAAGCTCCGTCGCTCCCGATATGCCCACGCCCGCGTTGTTCACGAGTATATCCACATGCCCGTATTTTTCCGCAATTTTTTCCACGGCGGCGTTTACCTGCGCTTCGTCGGATACGTCGCACTTGTAATTGTCGCCCTCGCCGTCGCAAGACCGCGCAAGATTGCAGACCGCATACCCGTCCGCTCTGAACTTTTCCGCGAGCAATTTACCTATGCCGCTCGTCGCGCCCGATATTACCGCTACTTTTTTATCCGTTTCAGCCATATTTTCTCCGTTACATTGCATTTCTTTTATTTAAACATTGTGCGTTCTTATCGTTTCGAACACGCACCGCGCATTTTTACATTGTTGCGCCGCTTTACGACCCGAGTTTAGCACATATTGCACCAAAAGTAAAGCCCCCCGCAACGAAGTATCCCGTTTCTTAATCAAATTTTAACTATTCCATAAAATCAATTCGGCAATGTTTTGTAATTTTTATTGCATATAATGTTATTTATATTTAATTTTGCAGACTTCAAAATTATTGCTTCGCTGAATGCTTCGGCGCGAATAATTATTTCACGAAATTATCACGAATTATTTTTG
>CASFAN010000026.1 GCA_949292715.1 uncultured Eubacteriales bacterium | reverse complement strand
TTACGGCATAAAGCTGTATAAGTATATCCTTGCAGTCCCTGCCGTCTTCGATCATCTTTTTTATTCCGCCGAGATGTCCCGCGGAACGCGATATTCTGTTCAATACCGCCTTTGTATTCGCCTCTTTATCCATATATACCTCCGTATACCCCTGCGGGGTATGAATATATTACTATATTTTTAATGTTTTGTCAAGGGGTTTTGGGAAAATATACAATGATGTTTTACGGAATACGATAAATTACACAATAGAAATTTAATTATTATATAAATTTTGAAAACTATTAACAAAACGGGACTGCCACACGACAAAACGCAAGCAGACCCGTTAAATATATTCTTATTTCGAATACCTTTATCCGTCAGTCAAAATTCCGCCACCAAAAACTCATCGAGAAAGTCGAAACGACCGTCAATCCACTCTGAAAGCTGCGCGGAAGCGTCCGCCTGGGTCTCGAAGTCGAGCAATTCGTTTTTTGCGTTACTGTCGACTTTCGAACCCATGCACGCGGGCCATTTTTCAAAATTTTCCTTATAATCGTCGACATAAAGCTCGGTATATTTGTCGATCATTGTAAGCAAACTTGTTCTAACGTCCGCCTCCGATATTTCAGTCCACCTTTCGACCACCTGATTCCAGAACCAGTCCTCGTTAATCAGTATAACAAGCCAGGGGTTAACCTGTCCGCGCCAGTTCTTTTCGCACGCGAGCGGTTCGTCCACGTCGGGATCTTTCATTATTCCAAGCGCGGAATCCCAATCCCACGGCGCTTGAAAAGTCAGTTTATCGTTCTTGCCTTCGGCGAGGTCAACGCTCATATAAAAGCTCGAGGACGCTACGTCTCTGTCCGCGCAAAGTTCGCTGAAAATGTACATATTGACAAGAGAATGCACATCCATGACCGCATTTACGGTTTCTTCGGCATTGGTATAAGTACTCGGCACGATGTCGTAATCATCGTCGAACTGCATATATTCGCCTTCGTAAACCGCACGGTAAACGATCTCGTAAAGATTAGTCATGTATTTTTTGATATAATCGCGCTGTGCGTTCGAATACACGTCGCTTTTTATCGTATAACCCGACTGCGAAACGCTTATACTGCTACCCGATTTCGTTGTCAGTTTAGGCGCATAATAATCAAGTTTGAAATTCTCCATTGCGGGCGATTCGTTATAGTACCAGTCGAATTCAAGCAGATAACCTATATCCGTGCCCGTATATCCCTCTTCGGGTTCGGTCACGTTCACCCTGTTTTTATTGACCTGCTGATGTTCTACGAGCAGATATACGCCCCTGTACTTTCCGTTTACGGTAACTTCTACAGGACGAAAATCGGTGCTGTAATAACCGTCGTCGTTTATCATAAGCTGTCCGAGATAATTTGCGGTTGCGTTGCGCAGCATGGACGGATCTTTATAATCGGCAAGCAGTACCCAGTTCCTGCACTCCGCGCCGTCGTTCATTCCGAGAAAACCGCGCTTCTTGGTAAATCTTATGCGGTACGGCTTTTTCGGATAATTAGCGGTATAGTTGCCGCGCACCTTAACTTCTGCTGTCACGTCTTCAAAAGCGTATTCCGCATCGCAGCTACTAAGCGTTACGGTAGAATCCTTATATTCTGCGTGCGTACGGTCACCGGTTATTTCCGATCCGTCAAGCGTGTCTATATTTATCATCGGAAGTTTTTCCGCATACACGGGAGAATACGGCTCGACTACGGGCGGCTCGGGTACGGGCTCGTCGGGAATATCCGGTTCCTCCGTTTTTCCGCAGCCTGCGCACATAACAGCAAGTATGACCAGAGTTAAAAACAAACAGATAATTTTCTTCATCATCAATCACCTTTGACAAGAATCCCTTCCTTATCAAAGGTATGATACCACAAGCGCGCGAATATTTCAATGCGCATTTTGCAACAGTGCCGTATATGCAATATCAAACGGCATAAAAACGGGCATTTTCGCGCAAAAAGATAATTTTTACAATGTTTTGCGATCATACGTGCCTGTCGCGGCGCGCTTTGGTATGACCATTCGTTTTAAGGGAAACGGGAATCAACCGCCGATCGACCTTTCCCGTTTACGTAGACCGTTAATCAGATACAAACGAAACATCTCCGTCCGCATATGGGACGGAGATGTTTCGTTATCGCGTTTTATGCTCCGATGTTCCAGGAAAGCTCGCCTATGCTCATAAATCCGATGTAATCTATGTTGAGGAATTGTGCGGAGGTTTCGTTCGCGATCGTCAGCGTATTGTTACCCGCTATGAGATCGACGACCGCTATTTCGTATTCCTCCCAATTCGTCCAGTTTACGCTGCTGTCCGCTTTTGCGAATACCGTCCCGCCGTCGCTTACCTGTGCTCCGTTGAGCGTCATTTTCACGTTGGAAAGCGGTATGTCCATATCGTTCCTGCGTCCGACGCGCATTAAGAGCAACGCTTCGCAATCGCTTTCCGCGAAGATGTCGAACGAGATCGACCAGGTCCTTCCTTCCAACTGTCCGAGATATGCGTTATTGCTTGCACCGACGGTCGAGTCGTTATATATCATCGTTCCCGTGCGGGTAGCGCGCTCCGCTTCGAAGACATATGTTTCTGCGTTATCGGGATACTGCCTCGTAGTAAAAGTCAAAGTGGTGTTTCCTTTGACATACTGCCAGGTAGCGCTGCCGAAAGACGTGTCGGGGGTCGTCGAAACCTTGACATATCCGTTTTCTTCGCTTATCGCGGGCAGGATATCCGTCGCGGTCGAATGACACGTGTTGCAATAAGAGCGCACTTCGCCTTCCGTTTCGAGAGTGGGTTCCGTGACGACCGTCCAGTCAGAATGATCGTGCCCTACGCCGACTTCTTTCGTCCACTGCAACGACGCCGCGGTGAACAGCGAGATATAATCGAAGTTAAGTCCGTTGCCGTTGGCGTTACCGAGCCCTTCACGCTTTTCGAGGATTATTTCGTTATTGCCTTCCTGCAAGGTTATTACGGTCACGTTGAGTTCTTTCCAATCCCAGTACTTAACGCCCGTGAATACGGGATATATGACCTCGTCGGATATTTCCACTTCCTGACCGTTGACGGTCAATCGGAATACGCGGGACATGCTCATCTCCCATTCTCTCAATCCCATGCATGCACTGAGCATCGCGGAAGCGGCTTCGGAAGACGTTATGTTAAATACGGCTTTGAAAGTGTCGGCATTCTTTACGTTATAGACGAACCCGCCGCCGCTGGGATAATTCGTACCCGCTTCGCCTCTTCCTTCCGTGCCCGTGACCGCCGTATTGGAAGTTATGTCGGAACATTCCGCTTCGAACCGATATGCCTGAGCGCCTTCGGGGTAATTGACCGTGTCGAAAACGAATTCTTTTTCATGTACCGTTATCGTCCAGGTCTTTGAGCCGTAGCCGTCGTCCTTTGTCAAAGTATATCCGTTCTGTTCGCTTATTGACGGCAACGTCTCCGTTATCAGCTCGTGACAGGTTTCGCAACGCGAGCCTATTTTGCCCTCTGATCCGAGCGTGGGTTGTGTCAGCACGGACCATTCGCCGAGCGTATGCCCTACGCCGACCTCTTTCGTCCACTGCAACGTAGCTTCACTCGTCAGATAGATATAGTCGAAATTGAGCCCGTTACCTATTCCGTCGCCCAGACCTTCCCGTTTTTCGATTATTATTTCGTTATTGCCTTTCCGCAAAGGTATCGTTGTCAGATCCTTTTCCGTCCAGTCCCAATATCTGACGCTGACGTCTGCCGTAGACGCGGGGAATATCACATCTTCCGCGATCCCGATCTCCGTTCCGTTGACGGTCAGTCTGAACACGCGAGACATGCTCATTTCCCAGTCCCTTAAACCCATGCACGCGCCGAGAGTCGCCGTTGTCGCTTCCGACGCCGTGATATCGAACTCCGCTTTGAAAACGTTTGCGTTCTTTATGGAAGAAATGAATTCGCCGCCGCTCGGATAGTTCGTAGCCGCTTCGCCTTTGTCCTCGGTGCCTGCCGACGCTATGTCCGACGTTATTTCCGAGCACTCCGCTTCGAATCTGAAACAGTATTTTTCGGGTTCGGGTGCGGGCGGTACCGTTACGGTAGCGGGAGTGCGGGAAAGTCTTATCGGAAGGAATATCGCGAGGAATACGATCACTCCCGCAAGAACGAGGGAAACCACGGTAGTCGCGATACGCTTGGCATGCCAGGGCTGACCTATGCAAAATACGTTCCTGACCGCGCCGCCGAATCCGCCGCTGGTCCGAGTACCGACATCGCGCTGTTTCGATATTTTAGCCCTGACCCTGCGTTCTGCGCGGGCGAGCCGTTTACCTTCCGCTTTTTCGGCTATCCGCTTATGGAATACGAACGTCATTACGGTAATTATCATAACGGCTGCCGCTATGCACGCGACCGCTATCTGTATACCCGTGACGAGGTTCTGCCACCACTCTCTGACTTCGTATATCCTCGTGTCGGCGTTGAAGCCGTTCATTGCGTTGCTGTTGACTACGGTATACAGTATCCTGTGCGTCGATTCGCGCATCGCCAAAGCCAGCGACGCGTTTGTTTTCGCGGCATCGTACTTGGTCACGCCCACGCTGTTCGAAAGGAAACAATCGTTCCCCGCCATAAGACTCGTGGGTACGTCCATGTATTCCTGATAAGGCGAATCGCTTACTATGAAGCCTTCGAAGCCCCATTCCGTACGAAGGATATCGGTGCATATGCCCTTATGACAACCCGTCCATTTGGTCCCTATCCTGTTGAAAGCGCTCATCATTCCCGTGCAACCGCCTTCCGTCACCGCAAGTTCATAAGAATAAAGGTATATCTCACGGATGGACTGTTCGTTTGCCCAGACGGAAACGCCGTGACGGTAACTCTCCTGATCGTTGAGCGCGAAGTGTTTCATATTGACATAGCAACCCTTCGACTGCATGCCTATGACCCGATATTTGCCTATCTGCGCGCTGAGGAAACCGTCTTCGGAATGATACTCCCAGTTACGGCTGCTGTAAGCCGTTCTGTGCATGTTTGCGCCGGGCGCATAAATGCCGGTAATGCCTGTGTGCAACGCATCTTCTCCCATTCGTTCCCCCATTTCTTCGGCGAGCCCGTCGTTGAAACTTGCCGCGAGAAGCGTGGGACTGGGAAAAGACATCGCGTATATACTCGATCCGTTATCTCCCGTCATTTTGTTTTTAAGCCCGAGCGGTCCGTCCGACGCTTTTTCGGCGGGTTTGACTATGCTCGTTATCTCCGGCGTGCCGAAATATGCGCCCGAAAGAAGGCTTACCTGCTCGCTGAACGAAAGCTGGTCAAGCAACGTATCCCATGCGGGATTATCGTACTCCAACCCTTTCAGATCGATAAGGTTCAGAACGTGCTCCTGCTCATACAGCGGCATTTCATCTTCGGGGTCTGCTGCCACATCATGCCTTAAAGCAAGGTCTTCCTTCATCCCTTCGGTCATCGTGAGAGTAACGGTCTCGGTCGCGTAAGTTTTTTCCCAATCGCTTCTCGAAAGATAAGTGACCGTTTCCGCGCCTTTGTTTTCGTATCTGTTCCAGTCCGCGTCGTCGAATCGATTGGTTATGTCGTTGCCCGTCTGCTCGCTCACCGAAAACGTAACGAGATCGTCTTCTTCGAAATCAAGCTCATGAACGAAAGACGTATCGCCTTCCGCATCCATGACCCCGCCCGTATTCGAGGGAGTTTTCCCCTTTGCCGCAAGTATATTGTTCGCTGCCGCGTGGGCGTCCTGCGCCGCGGTTATATAATACTTTCCTTTTTCACGGATATACGTCCTGTTGTCGTTCGCGTCATATGTCTTGAGTGCGTCGTCGCGCACGACTATCCTTACGCTTTCGACGCCGTTCGGTTCCAGCTCGGCGGTTTTCGCGTAACCCGCGAGGTTAACCGCCGCCTGCTCTATACCGTTCTGTCTGTCATGATCGGTATAAGGTTTCTGAACGTAGACCTGTACGGCGTCGGCGCCTTTTTTCGAGCCTGTGTTTTTTACGGTCAGCGTTACTTCATAACCGTTTTCGACTTCGTTCACATTGAAATCGCTGTACTCGAAAGAAGTGTACGAATCGCCGTGACCGAAAGGGAAAGCGACTTCTTCGCCGTAAACCCACCCCGAAGACGAATTTACCGCGCCCGTTGCCGACCTTGCGTTGCCCGCGCCGAGGACCGAGTCTTCATAACGCGTTTCGTAATATTTATATCCGACATATATGCCTTCCTGATAAACTATGTAAACGCCCTGCTGCGACACGTTGCTGAGTCCCATAGTATTGGCGTTGGTATATGCCGACGCCACCGTATTCGCGTAAGCGGGCGTTGAACGAGTGTCCATTGCGAAAGTGTCCGCCAGGTGCCCGCTCGGTATCGAGGCGCCCGAAATTATCCTTGCGACTTCGTTCAGCCCTTCCCAGCCGGTCTGTCCTACCCACATACAGCAGTCGATGTCGTTTTGTCTTGCGACCAGCGAATCCATGAATATCCCCGCGGGCGTATTGAGAAGCACTATGACTTTTTTGAAAGTACCCGCTTTTTTCAAAGCGACGACTTCGTTTATCAGGGTTTCTTCCTGCGGGCTCAGATCCATGTAATCGCCCGTAGCCGTATCCGCCGCGTTCTGAGTCACGTCTGCGGACGCGCCGCCTGCCGACCCTTCCCGCGTCAGGCGGGTAAATACGATTATAGCCGCGTCGCCGTAATCGTCAAAAGAGTTTTTTACGGTGTCGGTATACACGCTCCACGGCACTTCGTTCATCGTGTACATTCCCACGCGCTCATAAGCACTGCCCGCGCCCGTATCGTAAAAATCCCACAAGTCGGGATTTACCTGCACACCCGCGGCTTCCATTGCCTGTTTCATGTCGACGCCCTGTCGCGCCGCGCCGCTGCCTCCGCCCGAATAGCCCCAGGATACGCTCGAACGGCTGAAAAGGCTGACCTTGGCATTGCCACTCAACGGAAGTCCGTTCGAATCGGAATTCCACAAAAGCGTGCTGCCTTCGCGCTGTATCCTGTCTGCCGTCGCGACGTCGGCAAGATGCAAGGCTTCGTCGTCGTATACGCTGTGTCTGTAACCTGTTTCTTCGTCCGTTTCGTATAAAATTTCGCCGTCTTCCGACTTCACGTAAGATGATTTGTAATATTCGAGATCGGCGTTTTTCATACCTTCAGGGTCAATGGTCTCCATCCTGAAACCCGTAAGACCGAGCGTGGTATTTATGACTTTTTTATAGCTTTCGAGCACGTTTCCTGCTACCAGCGTTACGATGAGCCATAAAATAAGATACACGGTCAGCATGACCCATATCGATCGTTTATAAAAAATCCTCATCTCATTCTCCTTGTTTTTGCATCAGCTCGTCTTCAAACGCAGCCTGTAACCGTCTTTTTTTACGGATATAGAAAATAATACTGACCGCAAAACCCAATAACGTCACGGCCTCTCCGACATACAGCGGGATGAGCCACCAGGATTCTCGCAACCCGTCGTCACCGCCGACGTCGGCTATCATTATTCCCGATACCACGAAGACCGTAATTATCGCAATAGTTATAAAAGACCACAGTATCGCGAAAATCCCGGCAATGATCCCCCAGGGAAAATTTTTCATCTTGACCTCCTTTAAAATCAACGAGATGTGCGCCTTGCGGCGTATCTTACGTCTGCGGTAATTTTAAATTAAAATGCAACCGCAGTCAATAGCGGTTGCATATTCGGTCCTGTGCCATGCCTATTAGGTTTTTTCCGACGTATTCGGCATGGGTATCAGTATGTTGAGGTTGAATACGTCGCCTTTCGTCATTATGGACAGACTTCCGTCATATTTTTCGGTCACCATTCGTATGCTTTTTATCCCGTATCCGTGATAATCCTTATTGGCTTTCGTGGTGCACGGATAACCGTCCTCGCTCATTCGCAGCTCGCCCTGATAAAAGTTTTTGATATTCACCGTCACAAGATCCCCGACGGAATAGACTTTCAGCCCTATGACGCGCTTAGCTTCGTCAGGCAAACGTATCACCGCCTCTATGGCGTTATCCAAGGCATTGCCGAACAATGAATATACGTCGCCGTTTTTCATGAAATTAAGCACCTGACCGTCGGCTATGCACTTCAAAACTATGTTATGATGCAGGCATTTGAAGCTTTTTTCGGTAAGGATGACGTCCAAAGCCTCGTTTTCCGTCTTGACTACGGAATCGTACATCGAAATGGACTGCTCGAGATCTTTTATCGTTTCGTCTTCGAGCCGCTTGCGCGACCCTATCTCACGGATCTGGTGCTTCATGTCGTGGCACTTCATATTGATAAGGTCAATGTTTTCTTTCGATATCTTATACTGTTCCTTGGACTGCACCAGCAGTTTTTTCGTAAAATCGAGCTCGGTTTCCAGCCTCTTGGTCTGTACCAGTTTGAACTGCCATTGAAGCAATAAAAGACAGTTGAAAATGCTCGATATATGATAAACAACGGAATTCACTACCGCCTGTGTTTCGCCGGAAAAAACCATGAGCGCGTTAAGCAATATATTCAGCACCATACAACCGCCGATAAGTCCGACGAGAGAACGGTTCTTTATGGTCAGATCCTCTTTTCTGTTTATGCGACACATAAACAGGAACCACAGCAACCCGTATACGGTAAAGTAACCTATTATGTACATCATCACCCAGAAAAAAGCTTCCATGTCCATTCCGTACACGTCTACGGTCCCGACGTGATACATCCCGAAAAGCGGGCTTTCTCCCCAAAGTATAAGGGTGAATACAAGGTTTGTAAACTGATATGCGAGATGCTGAACCGTGTATGCGGCGATACCGCAGAATATGACGTTTATCCACGGCTCTTTGCAAATTATCTTCATCCCCGCTACGGTGAGTGCGAATATAAAAAGGTACAGACCGCAATTATACCATACGTTGTCCACGAACGGGACAAGCGCCGTTATAAGGAACAACGTCGCGACCACACCTATGATTCTTAGTATGTAGTAGCCGTTGTGCCTCAAACGGAACGTAAGCAGGAATTCGGCGACCAAAAGCTCCGTCAAAAACAGTAATTTCGAAAACATCAGTTGCCTCCCGCCAGATAGTCGTTAAGATCTTTGAGAAAGTCGGCATGTTTTCTTCGGGATATCTGCAACCACTCGTTTCCGACAAGCACCTGCGTCTGCGTGACTTGAGTGACGTATTTCAAATTGACGAGATAACAGCGATTGCAAAAAGAAAACGACGCGCCGCTAAGCTCGTCCGCTATGCCCGCTATAGAGCCGAGTGCGGTGATGAGCCCGTCTTTCGTGTGATAAGTCAGATAATGCGCCATGACCTCGACATATAATATCTGCGAAGCAAGCAAACGTCTTTTCCCGTCGTTTTGCTTTACCCATAGCTCGACTTCCCTGTTGGTTTCCAGACATTCGAGCGCGTTGGGGAAATTGAGCACGAAATTATAATAAGTTATCGGCTTTACAATAAAATCGAAAGCCCTGACTTTATATCCCTTTACGGCATACTGAGCAAGATTGGTGACGAATATGATTATTGCCTTCTTGTCGTTTTCACGAAGTTTTTCGGCTATCTCCATGCCGTTGCCGTCGGGCAGCTCTATGTCGAGAAAAAC